>NZ_JAATEP010000073.1:0-47895 GCF_012034275.1 Nonomuraea composti
TCTAGGACCGTGGTTTACCTTGGGCCAGCACTCTCGCAAGCCGTCCAGCCAGGATCACAAGCCGTCCCCGCAGGACCGCAAGCCGACATCCGAGGACCGCAAGCCGTCTCATCAGGCCCGCAGGCCGTCGGCGGCCAAGCGCCGCTGGGGTACCGTCGCCGTCAGCGCCGCGGTCCTCGCCGCCGCCTCCACCACCGCGTGGGCCGCCATCGGCAACGACGACTCCTCCACCAGGACGGCGGCTCTCACCCCGCCCGCCCCGAAGCCGTCCTCCTCCCCCGCCCCCAGACCACCCGGGGCCGCCGCCCAGCCGAACCTCTCGACCCCGGCTCCCTCCAAGTCCTCGGGCCCCGCCCCCTCCAAGACCCCTTCGACCGCCGAGGCGTCACCGCCCGCCGCCGCGTCATCATCCGCCGCCTCGACCCCCTCCGCGGTCGCCGAGTCCAAGGTCAAGACCAGGACGGCCAAGGCGAGGACCACCCGCCCGAAGTACCGCGTCCTGTCCACCGGAAACTGCGGCGCCTCGTACTACGGCGAGCCCCAGATGACCGCCAGCGGCGAGCGCTTCAACCCCGCCGCCATGACCGCCGCCCACAAGACGCTCCCGCTGGGCAGCAAGGTCCGCGTCACCAACCCGAACAACGGCGAGTCGGTCACGGTCCGCATCAACGACCGCGGACCGTACGTCGGGGGCCGCTGCCTCGACCTGTCCAGGGCCGCCTTCGCCGCCATCGGCAACATCGGCGCGGGCGTCATGCGGGTCAAGTACGAGGTCCTGGGCCGCTAGCCTTCGAGCCTCCTGGTGGCATGACGACCGATACGGCTTGCCGTACAGGACGGTGATCTTCAGACCTCCTGGCGATAACCGTCGAGGAAACGGCCAATGCGGCTGATCGCCGCGTCGAGCTCGTCGGCGTGCGGCAGGGTCAGGATCCGGAAGTGATCGGGGTACGGCCAGTTGAAGCCGGTGCCCTGGACGACCTGGATCTTCTCCCGCAGCAGCAGGTCCAGCACGAACTTCTCGTCATCGACGATCTTGTGCACCTCCGGGTCCAGCCGGGGGAAGGCGTACACGGCGCCGCGCGGCTTGACGCACGAGACCCCCGGGATCTCGTTGAGCCGCTCCCAGGCGCGCGTACGCTGCTCCTCCAGCCGGCCGCCCGGCAGCACCAGGTCCTCGATGGACTGCCGCCCGCCGAGCGCGGCCTGGATGGCGTGCTGGCCGGGGGCGTTGGCGCACAGGCGCATCGAGGCCAGCATGGTGAGACCTTCGAGGTAGTTCTCGGCGTGCTGCCGGGGGCCGGTGACCGCCAGCCAGCCGGCCCGGAAACCGGCCACGCGATACGACTTGGACAACCCGGAGAAGGTCAGGCACACCAGGTCCGGAGCGAGGGCGGCGACATGGTGGTGCACCGCGTCGTCGTACAGGATCTTGTCGTAGACCTCGTCGGCGAAGACCATCAGCCCGTGCCGCCGCGCCAGGTCGAGAATGCCCTCCAGCAGTTCCCTCGGGTAGACGGCGCCGGTGGGGTTGTTCGGGTTGATGATGACGACGCCCCTGGTGCGGTCGGTGACCTTGGCCGCCATGTCGTCGAGGTCGGGGTACCAGTCGGCGGCCTCGTCGCACACGTAGTGCACGGCCTTGCCGCCCGCCAGCTTGGTGACGGCCGTCCACAGCGGGAAGTCCGGCGTCGGGATGAGGATCTCGTCCCCGTCGTCCACCAGCGCCTGCACCGCCATGGAGACCAGTTCGGAGACGCCGTTGCCGAGATAGACGTCGTCGACCCCGACGTGCTCGATCCCGCGCTGCTCGTAGTACTGGGCGACGGCCCGGCGGGCGGGCAGGATGCCGCGCGAGTCGGTGTAGCCGTGGGCGCGCGGCAGGTTCCTGATCATGTCCTGGAGGATCTCGTCGGGCGCCTGGAACCCGAACAGCGCCGGGTTGCCCGTGTTCAGGCGCAGCACGCTGTGCCCCGCCTCCTCCAGGGCGTTGGCGTGCTCGATCACCGGCCCGCGGATCTCGTAGCAGACGCCGTTCAGTTTGCTGGACTGCCGGAACTCCATGGGTGCTCTCCATCGCGGGGCCGCATCGCCGAAAAGGTCACTTGGTTCTACCAAGTAGCTACTTGGAAAGTCCAACCTTTAAGGTGGCGACATGCCACGGCGAAGCTACGACCACTTCTGCGCGGCCGCCCGCGCCCTCGACGTCATCGGCGACCGATGGGCCCTGCTCATCGTGCGCGAGCTGCTGGCCGGGCCGCGCCGCTACACCGACCTGCACGCCGACCTGCCGGGCATCAGCACCGACATGCTCGCCGCCCGCCTCAAGGATCTGGAGCAGGACGCCGTCCTCACCCGTCGCAAACTCCCGCCCCCCGGCGCCGCCACGGTCTACACCCTGACCCCCCGCGGCCACTCCCTGCTCCCCGTCCTGACCGCCCTGTCCATCTGGGGCGCCCCCGAGCTCACCCCCCGCCGCCCCACGGACGCGATGCGCGCCCACTGGTTCGCCCTCCCCCTGACGGAACGGCTACGCCGGCATGCGCGCGGCCACGCTGGCGTGGTGGAGGTCCGCCTGGACGAGGGCACCTTCCACTTCCACCTCCCCGCCCCACCCTCGGATGGCGGCGCGGCAGCCCCCGACAACTCCGACCCCCGCCTGACGACGGCCCGCCACGCTGACGCAACCGCCGACAGGCTCGATCTCCAGCAGCCGACGACCAGTCACGCTGACGGGCCCGACCTCCAGCAGACGACGACCAGCCACGCTGACGGGCCCGGCCTCCAGCAGCCGACCAGCCACTCTGACGTCGCAGCCCACGGACCCGACCATGGCCCGACCAGGACCAGCCACAGGGACGGAGCACCCGACGGGCGCCACCATGGCCCGACCGGCTACAGGGACGGAGCAGCCGACGGGCGCGATCCCCGCCTGACCACGACCAGCTACGCCGACGGAGCAGCCGACAAGCCCGACCTCCGGCTGACGATGACCAGCGAAACGTGCCTCGCACTGGTCCAGGGGACGATCACGCCGGCGGAGGCGTACCGCGCCGGCAAGCTGACGATCACCGGCACCGGCCCCCTCGCCGACGCACTCACCGGCAAGGAGCCGGCGCCCCCGACCGCCAGCCATCCCGTTCTTCAATAGCCCGAATCGGTCACCGACGCCATCAGGGACCCCCACTCCTGAGGCCAAGTCGGCCTCCTCGGCCAACCCCCGTCAGCGACCCCACCCCTCAGCGGCTACCTCGGCCATGAGCCGGCCATCCCTCAGGCCGAACCGGTCATCCCGGCCACCAGCGAGCCCGTCCGTCAGGAGACCGACGAGTAATCAGCCGCGGCGCGAAAACGAACTTGGTGCGCCACTCGCTCCGCGGTCACTTCACCAGGCGAATTGTCAGCGGGTAACGGAAATTCCCCTCGGTCAGCGCCGCGACGCCGCCCACGATGGACAGGATTACGGCCGCGACCCAGATGAACGGCAGCAGCACCACACCGATGACGGTCAGCGGCAACAATACCGACGCCCCGACGACGGTGATCTGGAAGTTGAGCGCCTCCAGCGCGTGCTTGCGAATGTAGGCCGACGTCTTTCCGCCGGTGAGGAGCAGGAGCAGCGGCCCGAGAATCGGGAAACCGACGAGCGGCAAACCGTGAGCGAGAGCCGCGCCGAGCCGTTCGTTGCTCTCGGCCGGAACCGTCACGGACGACGACGCATGCGGGAACGCGACCGCCTTGGGCACGGCCTCCGGGCCGTACAGCTCGTTCATGATGGGCACGAGATCGCCGTGCGTGCGCGCCGTCATGGCACGCTCCAGCCGGTCGTCGAATTCGAGCTTGTCGAAGCGGCCTTCCGCGTACGCGGCCTTGACGTGCTCGACCACGTTCTCTCGGTCCTGGTGGGTGACGCGCAGATGAGCTGGCGGCACCTGTCCCGGCCCAGGGGTTTTCGGTACCCCAGCCATAATCGCCATGCCTCTCCTCAGAGAATCGAACGGTCACCTCTCATACTGCTCCCTGCCTCCCGAGGGTGCCATCGGGAGAATCCCGGATTCGTCCCCTAGATCATCCCCGACGCGACGCCTCCAGACGGTATAAAAAGGATTCATGAGATGGCGAGACCGCTACGGCATTCGTCGACTGCGCGGCCGCAAGATCGCGAAGTTCGACCGTGAGGCGACAGACGCCGACATCGAGGCGCTCATCGCCTTCGCTCGGTCACGGCGTGGTGTCGAGTTTTACGTCGAGCCAGAGACCTTCGCCACCGACACGACGGCCGTGGCGGTGGCCGACGACGGCGAATGGACCAGGCGCAGGGTCGGCTCCCCCGCCGTCATCCACAAGGTCGCCCGCGACCTTGCCCTGCCCGTGTACGACGTGCAGCTCACCGGGTACCCGCCCCGGATGCGCGCGTACAACGAGCGTCGCAGGAAGGAAGAAGGCAACCTCTGACCCCTTTGAGACCCCGACACCAGCGTGGCCGTGGAAGGTGGGCCGGCTTGTCATTCGAGGAGTGGGGGTAGGTCGTCTTCCTCGTCGAGGAGGTTGATCAAGGGGAGAAGCCATTGGGCGGAGACCGTGCCCATGGTTTCGTCGAGTTCGGCGGGGGTGGGGAGGCGATCTTGGAGGAGCGTCGGGGAGAGGAGGTTTTGGAGGGCGTGCATGAGGAGGTTGGCCATCGAGTAGGAGGGGTCGGTGGTCAGGGCGCGTTCGAGGGCGATGGTGGCCTGGACGCTGTTGCCCGAACGCCAGGACGCCATCGCCAGCAGTGATGCCGCCGGTGGGGTGAAGCGCGGCTCCAGCCTGCGGGTGAGGTCTTTCCAGAGCAGGGCGTGGGAATCGTCCATCAACGTCCATGCCTCGTCGCGGACGCGCATGATCGCCAGGTCCAGGCCCAGTTTCGCCGCTTCCGTGTCGGTGAGGCGGCCGCCGGCGGAATGGATTTCCAGGGCTGAGCGGACCCTGGACAGGGCTTCCGCGATGAACTGCTCGGCGAACTCGGTCAGGTCCGTGGCGGACATGATGCGGCGCTGGAAGTCGGCGATCGCCTCCGCTGTGGCTCGGCGCATCGCCATCCGCACGGGGCCGGTGACCGGGGCCAGGGTGCGTTCCAGGGCCTCCCGGTTGGGGAGGGCCACCAAGCCGCGGACCGTGGCCTCGGCGGCGATCTGGCTGGTCGTCAGGTCGTACGGGGTGCCCTCCGCTGGACAGCATGTCGTCAGGTCACAGATGTACGACCAGTAGCGGCCCTCATGTGCCCGCAGCGCCTCGCCCACGTGGACCCCGTGCCTGGCCGCCAGGCGTCTGGCCTCGTCGACCGCCGGGGTGACCAGATCGCCTGGACCGTAGCCGACGACGACGATCTCCGTGATGCCCTTGCGGTCGAACATGAGGGACATCGCGTCCAGCGTGCCCGGCGGGAACGGCAGGCTCCATCTGGCCACCATCTTCGCCTGGCCTCGTGCCAGGCCCACGACGATGAGGCTGGCGTTGGGGTGGAAGCCCACCAGGTAAGGCACGGCGGCCAGGACGTCGGTGGGACTGGTCAGGGTGAGACACGGCTCCGGCGTGAAGCAAGGCTCCGGGTTGGAGCAAGGCTCTGGGGTGGAGGGGGCCGAGGAGTTGGAAGGGATCGAGGGGGCCGAGGGCGTGGAGGAGGTCGAGGAGGTGGTTGCCGAGGGCGGGGATAGTGCCGGCGGGATCGGTCTCGGGGCAGGGGCGGACGCCGCTCGGGGTTTCGGAGTGGGGTTGGAGGTGGTGCGGGGGTGGTGGGGAGCGGGGGTGGGGCGGTTGCTCGTCATGGCCCACAGGGTGCCGGGCTTTGGAGGGGCGGAATGGCGTTGCGGTGGTTCTGTGGATGAGGGTGAGTTGAGGCCAAGGGGTTGTGGATAACCCCTTGGCCTGGGGGCGTCACCAGGGCATGGGGCCGTTCGCGTCGAAGAAGCCGGCCGTTGGGCCGTCCGCGGGGAGCGTGGCCAGGTGGACCACCACCGTGGCGCCCTGGGCCGGGGTCAGGACGCCGCTGTGGTTGTTGATGTCCGTGGCCACGTAGCCGGGGGCGGCGGCGTTGACGAGGATGCCGTCCTTGCGCAGTTCGTTGGCGTACTGGACGGTCAGGGCGTTCAGGGCGGTCTTGGAAGGCGAGTACGCGGCCGACGCGGGCAGGGCCGTCATCGGGCCTTCCGGGTTGCTCATGATGGTCAGGGAGCCGCCGCCGCTGCTGACGTTGACGATGCGGGGCGCGGGTGAGCGGCGCAGCAGCGGGAGCAGGGCGTTGGTCAGGGCGATCGCGCCGAAGACGTTGGTCTCGAACACCGCCCGCACCATGTCCAGGTCCACCGTGCTGGGGATCTGATCCACGGCGTCCTGGGGGGAGACCTGGCCGGAGCCGGTGATGGCGGCGTTGTTGACCAGCACGTCGAGGTGGCCGAAGCGCTCGCCGATCCAGCTTGCCGCCGCCTCGATGGTGGCCGGGTCGGTCACGTCCAAGGTGACCGGGTGGGCGTCGCCGCCCTCCGCCCGGATCGCGGCGGCGGTCTCCTCGCCGCGGTGCGGGTCCCTGGCGCCGATCAGGACCGTCATGCCGAGTGCGGCGAGTTGTTCGGCGGTGGCGCGGCCGATGCCCTTGTTCGCGCCGCTGATCAAGGCCACTCGGTGGTGCTTGTTCACGATCAAAGCTCCTGTCAGAGAGGGTCTGTCTGCCTCGGGACGAGACAGCGGGGTCGTTCTGTGACATGGGTGGGCCCTCTATCGCGGAGCTCGCCGCCCCGGCCAGGAAGCGTGGATGTCACGGATGGGTGGGCTGTCTCGTCTCGGGAGGGGACAGCCAGGCAGGCACGGGCGTCGTGCGTCGGAAGGTGAGGGTGGTCGTCATGCGGGTGTTCGTGGGGAGTGGCCGGGCGGGGATGGGGAGGAGGGCGTGAGTAACCGGCGGGCGGAGGAGTTCGAGGAGTTGCGGCCGCTGCTGTTCTCGATCGCCTACCGGATCCTGGGAAGCGTGAGCGAGGCCGAGGACGCCGTTCAGGAGACCTGGTTGCGCTTCGAGGGCTCCTCGGCGGAGCCGGCGTCGGTCAAGGCGTTCCTGGCGGCGACCGTGTCGCGGATCGCGATCGACGTGCTGCGGTCGGCGCGGGTGCGGCGCGAGGAGTATGCCGGGCAGTGGTTCCCCGAGCCGCTGCTGGCCGACCCGTACGAGGATCCCGAGCGGTCCGCGGAGCTGGCCGACTCCGTCTCGATGGCGGCCCTGTTGCTGCTGGAGCGGCTCAGCCCGCTCGAACGCGCGGTGTTCGTGCTGCGGGAGGTGTTCGGGTTCGGCTTCGGGGAGGTGGCGTCGGCGGTGGGACGTTCCGAGGCGGCGTGCCGGCAGCTCGCGGTGCGGGCGCGGCGCCACATGGACTCGGGACGCGCCCGCTTCGAGACGGATCGCCGGGAACGGGAGGAGCTCGCCGGGCGCTTCTTCGACGCCTTCCGCGAAGGGGACGTGGACGGGCTGCGGGAGCTGCTCGCCGCCGACGTGCGGATGTCCGGGGACAGCGGGGGCAAGGCGCCGCTGTGGGGCGAGGGCGTGTTCGGCGCCGAGAACGTGGCCCGGGTGCTGGCCTCCCTCATCACCCCGTTCGTACGGATCGGCGGCGTCGTGGAGCCGCACGAGATGAACGGCCAGCCGGGCGCGATCTTCCGTGACCGGGACGGCAAGGTGATCAACATCCTGGTGCTCGACATCCTCGACGGGCAGGTCCAGACGATCCGCGCCGTCATCAATCCCGACAAGCTCGGGCATCTGGGGCCGGTCGCGGACGCGTGGGCGGTCGTCCGCGAGACGAACCGCGCCCGCCACCTCCCCCGGTCCGGTGATGAAGGACGACTGACCTGAAGGACGACTGACCTGAAGGATGACGAGTCTGGGCGGAGGTGACCGCCTCCCCCGGGCTGAGTGCGTCTGCACGCCGTGCGGGCCGCGCGTGGCGTCCCACCACAGTGGAGAGGCGGCTGGCGTGCGGGCCATCGCGACCAGGGCGGGCGGCTGGGCGGGTGGCCTGTCGCGTGGGCGCCAGGGCGGGCGCGCACGTGACCGCGGAGGCAGGTGTCCGCGAAGGGGGAAGGCGACTCTCGGCCCCGCGGCATGGGAGAAACGCTGGGGCTGGGGCAGGGTATGCGCGGGAGCCCGAGTACCGTTCATCACCGACGATTCGAAGCTCTATCCGCGAGGTGACCGCCTAATGATTCCCGTTCAGGTCTTCGGCGGGCCCACCGCCCTCATCGAGTACGGCGGCCTGCGCCTCCTGACCGACCCCACCTTCGACCCCCCGAGCGACTACCCCACCCCGGGCACGCCCCTGACCAAGACCGCCCCCTCGAAGATCACGCCGGCCGAGCTCGGCCCGATCGACGCGGTCCTGCTCTCCCACGACCAGCACCCCGACAACCTCGACCATTCCGGGCGGGCGTTGCTGGCTGACGTGCCGCTCACGCTGACCACCCGTGGCGGGGCGGCGAGGCTGGGCGGGAACGCGCAGGCCCTCGCGCCGTGGGAGCAGGTGAAGCTGGACCGGCCGGGCGGCGGGACGGTGACCGTGACGGGTGCGCCCGCGATGCACGGCCCCGGCGAGCCCTCGGAGGCGCGGGCCGTCGAGGCGGTGATGGGTGAGGTGATCGGGTTCGTGCTGACCGCCGACGACCTGCCCACCGTGTACGTCAGCGGCGACAACGCCTCACTGGAGCTCGTGGCGCAGGTCGCCGAGCGTTTCGGCCCGGTCGACACCGCCGTGTTGTTCGCCGGGGCGCCCCGCAGGCCGGCGTTCGGCGGTGCGTTGCTGGTGCTGGACAGTGCCCAGGCGGCCGAGGCCGCGAAGATCCTCGGTGCGCGCCGGGTGGTGCCCGCCCATTGCGACAGCTGGGCGCATTTCACCGAGGGCCGTGACGATGTGGTGCGGGCCTTCACCGCCGCGGGCCTGGCCGACCGCCTCGACCTGGGCTGAGTTCAAGAAGGGCCGGAAGGGGCCCGGCGCGAAGCCGCGCGCGGGTCCAGGCAACGGGGGCCCGGCGCGAGGCCGCGCGCGGGTCAGGAAACGGGGGCGAGGCGGGTTCGTACGAGGAGGGCGGCGCCCGCCACCGCCGCCGGCATCGCGATGACCGCCACGAACGGCACCAGGAACAGCAGGAACACCGCCACCCCGAACCCCAGCGCGCTGGCCTTGTTGCCCCGCAGCAGGGCGAAGCGCTGCTTGCGGGCCAGGCCGCGCCGTTCGAGGGCGAGCGTCGTGAGCTCCACTGTCAGGAAAAATCCGGACACGAGGGCGCCGAGCACGGGCACCACCGTCTGCCCGACCACCGGCACGAACCCCAGGAAGAACAGCGGAACGGTGAAGAGCAACACGTAGAAGAGGGTCACCAGGCTGTCGCGGATCGAGCGCGGCAACGTCCGCCACCACGGCTGCTCCTGCTCGCTGTCCAGCACGTCCACCGCCGCCGACAGCTTCTCGTAGAACGGCTCCCCGATGGCCAGCGTGATGGCGGCGAAGGTGAGCACCGCCAGCACCAGCCCGCCGATGAACAACGCGATGCCCACGAGCGTCCTGAACAGCTCCCGCCAGCTCCACGAGTCGGCGAACGGGGTCAGGAACTCGGCCACGGCGGAGGCGTTCGTGCCGAGGAAGACCAGCGCGGCCACGTACAGCACGAAGGCGATCAGCGCCGGGATCAGCCCGAACAGCCACCACCGGGGGTGCCTGGCGACCCACCCGAACCCCTGGAAGAAGAAGCCCACACCGGCCGTGAAGTCGCGCACTGATCGCATGCCCGGCAGGCTAGCGCCAGAACGAGGTGACCGCGTAGCCCAGCTCGGCGAACAGGTCGCGCAGGAGCGGCAGCGACAGGCCGAGGACGTTGCCGTGGTCGCCCTCGATGCCCTCGACGAACCAGCCGCCGCGCCCCTCGATGCTGAACGCGCCGGCCAGGCCGAGCGGCTCGTCGGTGGCGGCGTAGGCGGCGATCTCCTCCTCGGAGGGCTGGCCGAAGCGCACGACGGTGGTGGCGACCTCGGCGACCTGGCGCCCGGCGGCCACGTCGATCACGCAGTGGCCGGTGACGAGGCGGCCGGTGCGGCCGCGCAGCAGGCGCCAGCGCTCCAGCACCTCCTCGCGGCTCGCGGGCTTGCCGTAGGGGCGGCCGTCGAGCTCGAGGATGGAGTCGCAGCCGATGACCAGCCCCTCTTCGAGCCCGCCCGCGACCGCCTCCGCCTTGGCCGTGGCGAGTACCTTGCTGAGCGCGGCCGGTGAGTGGGCGGAGTAGGCGTCTTCGTCGACCCCGCTGACGATCACCTTCGGGTCGAGACCTGCGCTGCGCAGGAGGGCGAGGCGGGCGGGGGAAGCAGAGGCCAAGACGATCACTGGCCTAGCCTACCGGTCACCAGTCGGGGTTCGCCCTGCCCGGGGCCACCTCGTGCTCGCTGCGCAGAGGTTCCCGTAGCGGGTCGTGGTACGGGTCGTACGGGCCGGCCTGCCGGGGCACGGCCGCGCCGCCGAAGATGCCGCCCAGCAGGCTCCCGAGGAGTTCCCCTAGCGCGCCGGGGATGGCGGACTCCTCGCGGTTGAGGTCGTCGGCGACGGCGCCGGCGTCCATGTCGTGGCGGGCCGCCCGGTTGGCCAGCAGCGACATGATCATGGGTGCGATCAGTGGCAGCAGCTTCATGATGGTCGCGGAGTTGACGCCGGCGAGCTGTGAGAGCTGGGCCGCGGCCTGCTCGGTGCCCTGCCCGCCCAGCACGTGGCTGAGGATGCTGTGCCCGTCGCGGGTCAGCGAGGCCACGTCGCCGTTGAACGGGTCGGCGTCCATGTGGTCGTCGAGCGCTCCGCGCAGGGCGTCGGCGCCGTCGGGATGGGTGGCGTTGCGGGCCATGCCGCCGACGATGGTGCCGGTCACGGCTTCGATGACCTTGCGGGCGGTCAGCGTGTCCGTGCCGAGCATGCCGGCGATCTGCTCCACTCCTTGGTCTCCGAGTCCGGCGAGAAGCTCGTCATTAAGTGTCACGACGGTCCCCCGATCAGTCTGTCTCGGGTGACCTGCCCTCGCCGGGCTCGAAGCAACGTCCGTTTTGTCCTAATTATCGGAAAAGTGAGCAGGGACGGGAGCGGCCGCCGCCGGGCGGTCCTCGGCCGGCCTGGGCAGTCCCGCCGCCGCGTACGCACCGGCCTCGTCGAGCGTCTCGTGCTCCAGCAGAGCCGCCACGATCGCGTCCAGCTTGTCGCGGTTTTCGGTGAGGATGCGCACCGCGCGCTCGTAGCATTCGTCCACGATCCGCCGCGCCTCCTCGTCCACCATGGCGAGCGTGACGGGCGAGGCCTGCGGGGGCTGGCCGTCGTTGGGCAGGATGGTCAGCGGGCCGACCTTCTCCGACATGCCCCAGCGGCCCACCATGCCACGGGCGATCATGGTGACCTGCTCCAGGTCGTTCTCGGCGCCGGTGGTGATGACGCCGTACACGACCTGCTCGGCCGCCATGCCGCCGAGCGCGCCGGTGATGCGCCCGCGCAGGTACTGCTCGTCGTAGGCGTAGCGGTCGGTGTCGGGCGTGGACAGCGTGACGCCGAGCGCCCGGCCGCGCGGGATGATCGAGATCTTCCTGACCGGGTCGGCGCCCGGCTGGAGCATGCCGAGCAGCGCGTGACCGGCCTCGTGGAAGGCGGTGCGGGTGCGCTCCTCCTCCGGCATGACGATGCTGCGCGCCGCGCCGAGCTGCAGCTTCTCCAGCGCGTCGGCGAAGTCGCCGCTCGTCACCTTGTCCTTGCCGCGCTTGGCGGCGAGCAGGGCGGCCTCGTTGACCAGGTTCGCCAGGTCGGCGCCGGTCATGCCGGGCGTGGTCTTGGCGATGCGGTCGGGGCTGACCTCGGCGTCGAGCGGCACGCCGCGCGTGTGCACGGCCAGGATCGCCGCGCGCCCCGCCGCGTCGGGCAGGCCCACCTGCACCGTACGGTCGAAGCGCCCGGGACGCAGCAGCGCCGGGTCGAGGATCTCGGGCCGGTTGGTGGCCCCGATGACGATCACGCCCTCGGCCCCGGAGAAGCCGTCCATCTCGGTGAGGATCTGGTTGAGCGTCTGCTCGCGCTCGTCGTGGCCGCCGATGCCGCCCGCGCCGCCGCGGGCCCGCCCGATGGCGTCGATCTCGTCGATGAACACGATCGACGGCGCCACCTTGCGCGCCTCCTCGAACAGGTCACGCACGCGCGAGGCGCCCACGCCGACGATCATCTCGATGAACTCGGAGGCGCTGGCCGAGAAGTACGGCACCTTGGCCTCGCCCGCGACCGCCCTGGCCAGCAGCGTCTTGCCGGTGCCGGGAGGCCCGGCGAGCAGCACGCCCTTGGGCAGCTTCGCGCCCAGCTTGCGGTATTTGCCGGGGTCCTTGAGGTAGTCGACGATCTCGACGAGCTCGTTCTCGACCTCGTCGATGCCGGCGACGTCGTCGAACGTGACGCGCACCTTCCCGGCCTCGACCGGCTTGGCCGCCTTCGATTTGCCGAGCCCGCCCAGGCCGCCGCCCATCATGCTGGCGCCGCGCCGCATGATCCAGATCCACAGGCCGGCCAGCAGCAGCACGGGGAGCAGCGACAGCAGGAGGTTGGAGAAGAAGCCCCGGGTGATGGGCTGCGAGGTGATCTCGACCTGGCCGGTGGCGAGCTGCTGGTCGAGCTGGTCGGTGTTGGCGAAGGCCGGGATCTCGGTGGCGAACTTCGTGTACGCCTCGCCGCTCTCGGGGTTCTTCGCCGAAGCCCGCAGATCACCCTCGACCGACAGGCCTTGGGCGTAGATGTCCTTGACGTTCTTGGCGTTCACCTGCTTGGTGAACTCGGTGTAGGAGATCGTCTCGACCGAGCCGCTGTCGACGAAGGACGAGACGACGAAGAAGCCGGCGTAGACGACGAGCAGGGTGACGACGAAACGCCACCAGTTGATCTTGGGCTTGCCTCCGGGCGTGCCCGGCAGACCCTCAGAGCGCCAGGGCGGCTTGCCCTTGCCCTTGTTCGGGGCCTGCGGCGGTCCAGAGCGTTCCACGGCGTCACTCCCCATTATCGCCGCATTCATGATCTTCTAGCCTAGAACACGCACCCCTGAGGCCACGCGGCCGATATCGCGCCACTGCTTGCGCTGCGAGTCAGGCACTGTTACGAACGCAAGACCCGGTTTGCTTGTTCCCCCGTCCATCACCACCACGGCGGCACGGGAGCTGCGCTTGCCGTAGGCGACGCGGTAGACGAGCAGCCAGCCGCGCTTGACCGGCTGCGAGGCGATCCACGTGATGCGCGAGCCCTTGGGGTGGTGGTTGAGCGTCCAGCGGGCGGCCAGCAGGGCTGTGTCGCGGGGCGACTTCTGCTCCATGATCGGCAGCGGGCAGGTTACGAACATGCCGCGCGGGCTCGCGCCGCGCCGCTTCGGCAGCGCCTGCCTGGTGGTGAACGGGGCCGCGCGGTACACCTTCCACGGGCGCGGGAGTTTGGGCACGGCCAGTCCGGTACGGGTGTCCTTGACGAAGCGCTTGCCCGGGGAGCGCAGGGGCATGCGCTTCACGCCGCGCGTCAGCCTGGGGACACGCGGGTCGGCGTACAGGGCCTCCATGGCCGTGTAACCGGGCGCCAGCGAGGCACCGGGCGACGGCGTCTCGCGCGGGGCGGAGGTGGACGCGGCCGCGGGAGTGGCGGCCGGTGCGGAGGAAGGTGTGGCGGCCGGTGCAGAAGAAGGTGCGGAGCCGGACGAGGAGGGCGCGGCCGGCGGCGCGGTTACCGGCCCCGCGGCGACCTCGTCCGGCTCCGGCGGGAGCACCACGACCACCGCCACGGCGACGACCGCTGCGACGGCGGCGGCCACGGCCAGCCCCCGGTACACCACCCGCATGCGCAGATCGCCGATGCGGGAGCGTTTGGGCGGAGAAACCGGGATCCCACGCCTTGCGGCGGTTCTCACTCGGGAACCCTTGATCTCATCTTCCCCTTGGAGCACGACGGGAGCGTACGACAAATCCCGCCATTGCGCCCCTGAAGCTACCGAAGTGCAATCATGGCGGGGTGGAACAGGTTGAGCTGCGTTTCGACCACGCCTCTCGAGCGTCCCAGACGCACACGAACCTCTCGGCGATCCGGCAGAGCTCCACCGGCCTGTGGGTGGCCGGCGACGAGACCGCCTCCTTCGAGCACCTCACGTGGACCGGCGACCACTACGGCGACCAGCGCACGTTCCAGCTCGCCGACTACATCGACCTGCCCGCCGGGCCGCGCGACGAGGCGGACATCGAGGGCCTGGCCCGGGCGAACGGCTACCTCTGGCTGGTCGGCTCGCACAGCCTGAAGCGCAGGAAGGTCAGGGCGAAGGACCCGGAGCGCGGCCCCGAACGGCTCGCCTCGGTGATCAGGGAGGAGAACCGCTTCATCCTGGCCCGCCTGCCGCTCGACCCCCGCACCGAATTACCTCAACGCGGCGCGGTCATGTCGGGCTCCCGCAACCTCACCGAGCACCTGCGCGACGACCCGCACCTCGCGCCGTTCCTGGCCCTGCCCGGCAAGGACAACGGGCTCGACATCGAGGGCATCGCGGTCACCCCCGACCGCGTCTACCTCGGCCTGCGCGGCCCCGTGCTGCGCGGCTGGGCGGTGGTGCTGGAGCTGCGGGTCGAGGACGCGGGCAAGGGGCGCCTGCGGCTGAGCGAGCCGTACCGCAAGCACTTCCTGAACCTGAGCGGCCTCGGCGTGCGCGACATGTGCCCCGACGGGAACGCGCTGCTGCTCCTGGCCGGGCCCACCATGGACCTCGACGGCCCGGTACGCGTCGTGCGCTGGCGCCCGCGCGGCAAGCGGGCGGGCGTCGTCCCGGCCGACGAGCTGGAGACCGTGCTGGAGCTGCCGTACGGCGTGGGCTGCGACCACCCCGAGGGCATGGTGCGGCTGGCCGACGACCGGCTCATGGTCGTCTACGACAGCCCGTCGCCCGCCAGGATCACCCCGGCGGGCGGCGTGCTCGCGGACGTGTTCACGATCCAGGAGCCTTAGGAACGGGCGACGCGGCCGGCTTCAGGATCTAGGGCCGGGCGACGCGGCCGGCGAGCCAGGGGGCGTCGGCCACGAACGTGCACGAGCCCGGCTCGATCTCGGTGAACCCGGCGTCCCGCACCACGGGCAGCCCGGCCGCCACCATGGCCCCGAACTCCGCCGGCGTGGCCGCCGTCCGTACGGACGCGGAAAGGCCGCGCTCGCGCCAGGCGGCCCGCTCCCCCGCGTCGCTGGCCCACCAGGCGAGCTGGGCGGCGTGCCCGGCCTGCGCCATGGCCTTGCCCGCCGACATCTCCAGCGCCGGGTTGGCCCACAGGACGGGCGGCCCGGCGGGCCCGGGCGCGGCGGTGTCGGTCAGCTCGGTGCCGGACACCTGCAGCCGGGCCAGGTCGCGCGGCCAGTCGTCGAGCGGCACGGGCGGGTGCACGCGCACCTCGGCGGTGCGGTGCTCGATCGTACGGCCGGGCAGCGCGACGGCCCGGCGCCACTCGGCGCCCCTGGCCCGGCGCACGACCTTGCGGATCTTCCCGGTGGACTCCCAGGCGTGCACCTCGGCGGCGAACTCGCCCGGGTCGTCGAGCAGGCTCAGCACGGCCATGGCGGCCGCCTCCAGGGCGTCGGTGCGCTCGGGAGGGGCCGCCCGCTCGATCCGCACGACCAGGGGCAGGACATACAGCTCGGTGTTCATCGCCTACCAGCATGCCCGATGGCCAGGGACATGCCGGCGGCGAGGAGGCACAGGGCGCCCGCCGCGTACCAGGCGAGGTCGTAGGCGCCGAGGTGGTCGCGGGTGAGCCCGGCGCCGACGGCCGCGATCGCGGCGCCGACCTGGTGGGAGCCGAACACCCAGCCGAACACCACGGCGCCGTCGGCCCCGTAGATGCGCCGGCACAGGGCGACCGTGGGCGGCACGGTGGCGACCCAGTCCAGGCCGTAGAAGATGATGAAGACCAGCATGCTGGGCTCGGTCGTGGCCGCGAACAGGCCGGGCAGCACCATGAGCGACAGCCCGCGCAGGCCGTAGTAGACGCCGAGCAGCACCTTGGGGTCGACCTTGTCGCTGAGCCAGCCCGAGGCGACCGTGCCCGCGATGTCGAAGATGCCGATGATCGCCAGCAGGCCGGCGGCGACCGGCTCGGCCATGCCGTGGTCGTGGGCGGCGGGGATGAAGTGGGTGCTGACCAGGCCGTTCGTGCTGGCGCCGCAGATCGCGAAGCCGCCCGCGAGCAGCCAGAACGGCCGCGTGCGGGCCGCGGACGCGAGCACGGTGACGGCCCGCAGCGCCGCGTTGGTCCTCGCCGGCTCGGGACGCGGGGCGGCCGGGTCCGCGCCGAGCGCCGTCGTGCCGACGTCCTCGGGACGGTCGCGCAGCAGCCACCACACGAACGGCACCACCGCCAGCGCCGCCGCGGCCACGGTCAGCGAGGCGAAGCGCCACCCGGGGCCGTGCGCGAGCTGGGCGAGCACCGGCAGGAACACGAGCTGCCCGGTGGCCCCCGCGGCGGTGAGCACGCCGGTGACGAGTCCGCGGTGGCGGACGAACCAGCGGTCCACCACCGTCGCCGCGAACACCAGCGCCATCGAGCCGGTGCCGAGCCCGACCAGCACGCCCCAGCAGAGCAGGAGCTGCCAGCTCGCGCTCATGAACACGGTCAGGCCGCTGCCCGCCGCGATCAGCAGCAGCGCGACGGCGACCACCCGGCGCATGCCGAAGCGGTCCATGAGGGCGGCGGCGAAGGGGGCGGTCAGGCCGTAGAGCACCAGGTTGACGGAGATGGCCAGCGAGATCGTGCCGGCCGACCAGCCGAACTCCTCCTGCAGCGGCGTGATCAGCACGCCGGGGGTGGCGCGGAAGCCGGCCGATCCCAGGATCGCCACGAACGCGACGGCCGCGACGTACCAGGCGCGGTGCAGCCCGCGCCGGGTGGAGGGGGTGGTGCTCACAGTCATGCGCCAATCCTGATTTATCCCCTTACGGGGTCACGAGTGGCCGGAAAGCCAATATGTGTAAGAATCCGGCCATGAGACCCCATCGCGTCGCCGTCGTGGTGCTCAACCACTTCGCCACCCTCGACCTCGGCGTCCCCGGCCAGGTGTTCTGGGCGGCGGAGACGGCGTCGGGCGAGAAGCTGTACGAGGTGGTGACCTGCTCGGAAGGCCGCCGGCCCGTACGGTGCGGCGCGGGCTACAGCGTGCAGCCCGACCACGACCTCGACGTGCTCGACACGGCCGACACCGTCCTCGTGCCCGGCATCCACGCGGGCCGGGCCATGAAGGACGGCACGATCACCGACACCCTGCTCGCCGCCCTCCAGGGGCGGCCCAGGACGATGTCGATCTGCACGGGCGCGTTCGTGCTGGCGGCGGCGGGCCTGCTCGACGGCCGCCCGGCCACCACGCACTGGCGCGAGGCGGCCCGCTTCGCCGAGCTCTTCCCGAAGGTCAGGCTGGACCCCGACGTGTTGTTCGTGGACGACGGCGACGTGCTGACCTCGGCCGGCGTGGCGGCGGGCCTGGACCTGTGCCTGCACGTGATCAGGCGCGACCACGGCAGCGAGGTGGCCAACCGGGTGGCCCGGCGCTGCGTCATGCCGCCCTGGCGGGAGGGCGGCCAGGCCCAGTACATCGACCGGCCCCTCCCCCTGGGCGAGCGCGGCGGCACGGCGGCCACCCGCGACTGGATGCTCGCCCACCTCGACGCCCCGCTCGACCTGGCCGCGCTGGCCGAGCACGCGAGGATGAGCGTGCGCACGTTCACCAGGCGCTTTCGCGAGGAGACCGGCCAGAGCCCGGCGAAGTGGCTCAACGGCCAGCGCGTGCAGCACGCCAGGCACCTGCTGGAGACGACGGACCTGGGGGTGGAGGAGGTGGCCAGGCGGGCCGGGTTCGGCACGGCGGTGTCGCTGCGCCAGCACCTGCACACCGCCGTCGGCGTCTCGCCGCTGGCCTACCGCCGCACCTTCCGGCGCGCGCTCTAGCCGCACCTTCCGCCGCGCGCTCTGACCGCACCTTTCCGTGGCGTGCTCTAGCCGCACCTTCCCTCGCGCGCTCCAGGCGCTCCGGCTCAGGCCAGTGACTCGGCGAACCAGGTCTTCAGCGCCTGCTCCAGCGTCTCGTCGGGGGTGCCCGCCCAGGCCACGTACCCGTCGGGCCGCACCAGCACCGCCTCGGGACGGTCGCAGGGCACGACGTCCACGCGCCCGTGACGCACGCGCAGACCGCCGGTCGCGCCGAGCAGCACGGGCCGCGCCCCGGCCTGCTCAGGCACGTCGGGCAGGAACCGGCCGACCAGCGGATGCGGCGGCGCGGGCATCGGATAGACCACGTCGGAGCCGGCCAGCAGGGAGGCGATGCGCCGCCGGGCGGGCGGGTCGCCCAGCAGCTCGCCGAACACCTCCCGCAGCGCCGTCACCTCGGGCCCCGGCGCGGTCAGCGCGAGCTGGGCCTGGGTGTGCAGGGCGACCCGCTCGGCGGCGGGCCGGCGCTCGGCGTCGTACGTGTCGAGCAGCCCGGGCGGCGCCCAGCCGCGCACCTCGGCGGCCAGCTTCCAGGCCAGGTTCGCGGCGTCCTGGAGGCCCAGGTTGAGGCCGGGCGCGCCCATGGCGGAGTGCACGTGCGCGGCGTCGCCGGCCACGAACACCCTGCCCTCGCGGTAGCGGTCGGCCACGCGGGTGTTGCGGCCGTTGAGCCGCCGCAGCAGGTGCGGCCCCGGGCCGGCCGGCTCCGCCAGCGGCAGGTCGGTGCCGATCACGCGGGCCAGGCTCGCGCGCAGCTCGGCCACGGTCATGGGCACGTCGTCGCCGGGCGGCGCGGAGTCCCACTCCATCGCCGCCACCGTGAACACGCCGGGCTCCGCCGGCAGGATCGCGTACGCCCCGCGCTCGGTCCTGTGCCAGGCGTAGAGCACGAACGTGCCCGCCCCCGGCACCTCCAGCTCGATCCGCCCGGCCACCGCGCCGGGGATGGTGACGTGGGCGGTGCGGCTGACGACGTCGGCGGCGTGCGTGCCGGGGAAGCCGATCCCGCTCAGCTTCCGCACCTTGCTGTGCGCGCCGTCGCAGCCGACGAGGTAGCGGGTGCGCAGCTCATAAGGTCCGCCGGGGCCCGCCACCTCCAGCGTCACCCCGTCGGCGTCCTGGGCGAGGCCGGTCAGCTCGTGCCCGCGCCTGATCTCCACGCCCAGCTCCAGGGCCCGCCGCTCCAGCAGCGCCTCCAGCTCGGGCTGCTTGATGCCCATGCCGTGCAGCGGGTTGTCGTCGAGCCCGGCCAGGTGCAGCGGCATCGCGCCGAACACGAACGCGGGCATGGGGGCCTCCTGCTCGGCCAGGCCGCGCCGGCGCAGGAGGCGTACGACCTGGCCGACGATGCCGTTGGCCTTGGGCTGGTCGCTGCGCTGCGGCAGGCGCTCGACCACGACGGGCCTGACTCCCGCCAGGCTCAGCTCGCAGGCCAGCATGAGCCCGTTGGGGCCGCCACCGGCGATCACGATGTCCATGCGGGGTCTCCTCATTCGGTGGGGGCGGGCAGCCCGGTGGCCAGCGCGCGCAGGCAGTCGCGCAGCACCGGCACGAGCGGGACGGGCGGGTCGGCGCGCAGCCAGTGCGCGACGCCCGCCTGCACGGCCGCGGTCACGGTGACCGCGACCAGGCTGGGGTACAGGTCGCGGGCGGGGTCGGCGCCGACGCGCTCGGCGATGGCCGCGGCCAGCTCGCCGTCGGCGGCGAAGGCCACCTTCAGCGACTCGGCCCGCAGCGCGGGCTCCTCGCTGAGCATGCGGATGCCGGCCAGCAGCTCGGGCGGCGGCGCCTGGTCGGTGGTGCCGGCGTGCCGCGCCCACGGCTGCACCATGGCCTCGGTCAGCGCGTCCCAGAAGGGCTCGCCGGCGGGCCGGGCGCGCAGCGCCGCGACGGACGCGCGGACGCGGTCGGTGTGGCGGGCGGTGATCGCCTCGTACTTGCTGGAGAAGTAGTTGTTGTACGTGCGGGGCGAGACGCCGGCCTCGGCCGCGATGTCCTCGACCCGGACGTTGTCCAGGCCGCGCTCCAGGGCCAGCCGCAGCGCGGCCGTCATCAGGGCCTCGCGCGTGGCCTGCTTCTTGCGCTCTCGCAGTCCGGTCACGCCGCCGAATCTAGAAGATTTTTGCGTGATCGGCAAACTTTCGGATCACGCACCTTTTGTCTAACGGCCCGCGCTCCAAGCAGGCGTTAGATTGGGGAGATGTCGTTCCTGAGCCTTGATTTCGTCAGCACGGTCAGAGCCGCCCGCTCCGGCCTGGTCGACAACCTGTCCGACGTCGAGGGGATGACGGCCTGGGCTCGCGAGCACGCGGCGGAGCTGGGGCTCGACGCGTCCTTCACCGCCTCGGAGGAGCTGCGGCAGGAGACCGTGCGCCTGCGCCAGGCGGTCCGTGCCCTGTTCGCCAGGGCCGTGGCGCCCGGCCCGCCGAGCCGGGCGGACGCGGCCGAGCTGCCCCCGTTCGAGGAGGCGCTGGCGCTGGTCAACTCCACGGCCCTGGCGGCGCCCACGGCTCCGCAGCTCTCCTGGGACGGCGAGCCCGCCCTCGTCACCGTGTCGCCCGCCGGCGAGTCCGCCCGGTTGCGCGGCCGGCTCGCCACGGCGGCCGTCGAGTTCCTGGCGAGCCCCGATCGGGCCTTGTTGCGCACCTGCCAGGCACCCCGTTGCGTGCTCTATTACGTCAAGGAACACCCACGTCAGGAGTGGTGCTCGACGGCCTGCGGGAACCGCGCCCGAGCGGCCAGGCACTACCGGGAGCACAAGAAATGACCCCCTTCTAACGCCAAAGCATCTGATTTGCCGTTATAGTGCTTCTAACGGCAAATCAGCCGCGCATCCGTTAGAGGAGTATGGGATGTCCTTTCAGACCGGGCACATCGGGCTCAACGTCACCGACCTCGAGGCGTCCAAGGAGTTCTACCGGCGCGTCTTCGGGTTCGCGGTGGCGGGCGAGTCGCAGCAGGACGGGCGGCGCTACGCGTTCCTGGCCCAGGACGGCACGCTGGTGCTGACGCTCTGGCAGCAGAGCGAGGGCCGCTTCGCCACCGCCCTGCCGGGGCTGCACCACCTGTCGTTCCAGGTGGCCGACCTCGACGCGGTCCGGCGGGCCGAGCAGGTGATCAGGGAGCTCGGCGCGCCCCTCTACCACGACGGCGTGGTGCCGCACGGCGAGGGCGCCTCGTCGGGCGGCGTGTTCTTCGAGGACCCCGACGGCATCCGGCTGGAGATCTTCGCTCCCGACGGCGCCGGTGACCGGCCCGCGCCCACCACCGGCGCCCCCACCTGCGGGTTCTTCTAATGAAGAGCCACCCGGGCGAAGTCGCCGTGCAACGGCGCACCGGGGTGCGGCTGGCCGAGCACGGCAGCTCGCGCACCCGGCCCGAGATCCCGGCCGCGGCGGCCGCGTTCCTGCGCGACCAGCGCATGATCGTGGCCGGCGCCGCCGACGACCACGGGCGGCTGTGGGCGGGCGTGCTCACCGGGCCCGCCGGGTTCGCCGAGGCCGAGGATGACCGCACCGTCGTGCTGCGCGCGCTGCCCGCCGCCGACGACCCGCTGCACGGGCTGTTCGCGGCGGAGCGCGACATCGGGCTGCTGGCCATCGAGCCGCACACGCGGCGCAGGATGCGCGTGAACGGCACCGCCGTACAGGCCGGGCAGTCCCTCGTCGTCTGGACGGAGCAGGTCTACGCCAACTGCCCCAAGTACATCCAGACCCGCGAGCCCACCACGGCCCCGGGCACCCCCGCCGGCCTCGGCCACGGCACCACGCTGGAGGAGCGGCACCGCGACTGGATCGCCGCGGCCGACACGTTCTTCATCGCCACCCGCGCCGAGGGTCACGGCGCGGACGTGTCGCACCGGGGCGGCAACCCCGGCTTCGTCCGCGTCACCGGGCCGCGCACGCTGGAGTTTCCCGACTACCAGGGCAACGGCATGTACATGACGCTCGGCAACCTGGAGCTCGACCCGGCCGCCGGGCTGCTCTTCCCCGACTGGGAGCGCGGCGAGACCCTGCAGCTCACCGGACGGGCGCGGGTGGAGTGGAGCGAGCCGCGCGTGGTGCGGTTCGAGATCGACGCGTACGTCCACCTCGCCGACACCCTGCCGGCCGGATGGACCGCGCCCGGCTACCACCGCTTCAACCCGCCCGTGTGAGGGTCCCGCTCCACCCTCCGGCGCCTCGATCGTGCACGACCCCGTGACGGGCGTGACGCTCAAGCAGCCCGACCTCGTGAGGGCGGCCGGGCCGCGGCTGCCGCGGGAGGAGGGTGGCGCCTACCGGCTGGCCCGCGTGGGGTGATCGGCGGGGCCGGGGAGGTGCTTCTCGAACCAGTGGTGCGCGTAGGGCTCGTCGTTGAACGCCGGCACCTCCGAGTAGCCGGAGGACCGGTAGAGGGCGACGGCCTCGGTGAGCGCCCGGTTGGTCTCCAGGCGCAGCGTCCGCACGCCCTCCCCGGCCGCCCGCGACTCCGCCTCGGCGAGCAGCCGCCGCCCCAGCCCGAGGCCCCGCGCCGACGGATCGACCCACATGCGCTTGATCTCCGCCGTCTCCCGGTGGAGCTTCAGCGCCACGCAGCCCACGGGCTCGGCGTGCAGGGTGGCGACGAGCAGCAGCCCGGCGGGCGGGCGCAGCTCGTCGTCGGCGGCCGGGAGGCTGCGCGCCGGGTCGAAGCCGCCCTCGAAGCGCCGCCCCAGCTCGGCGACGTAGGCCGTCAGGCAGTGGCGGGCGGCGGGCTGCCGGGGGTCGAGGGCGGCGACCTCCACCATGGAGGCGGCCAGCAGCCGCTCGACCTCCGACATCGCGGCCACCAGCCGCTCGCGCTGCCCGGCCGAAAGCGGTCTGAGCAGCGCGGCGGCCGCCTCGTCGGAGCGCCGGTCGAGCTCCGCCCGCTCGGCCGCACCGGCGGGGGTGAGGCGGGCCGTGCGCACCCGCCCGTCGGCCCCGCCCGCCTCGACCACGACCAGGCCGTCGGCCTCCAGGGCGCGCAGCAGCCTGCTGAGGTAGCCGGAGTCGAGCTCCAGCCGGGCCCGCAGCGCGCGGATCTCGGCGCCGTCGCGGCCGATCTCCCACAGCACCCGGGCCTGCCCGAGCGGCCGGTCGCGGCCCATGAAGGCGTCTTCGAGCGCTCCGATGCGTTGCGTCACGGTGCGCTGGAAGCGGCGCACCCGCGCGATCGCCGTACCGTCCATCCTCTGACCCTAGTCAGACATTCCCGGGCCCACCAGGGGGTCGGCGATCGGAACCGTCGTGTAGTCCTCGCCGTCTACTGGGCGGATCTCCGCCCAGTGCACCCAGCGGGCGCTCGCCTCGTGCCGCACGCCGCCGTGCGCCTCCAGCGTGCGGGGCGGCCACAGCAGGTATCCCCACCGCGACCCCTGCGCGTCGTCGCTCCAGGCCAGCAGGTAACGCGCCGTGCCGTCGGGAACCGTCTCCACGAGCGGCGGGCGCCAGATCTCAGGCAGTTCGACAGGGCTCATTGCTCCATGATACGAACTCCAGTTCGATAGCGCGCGGGTTGCGCCCTCGAAAACGCGAAAATCCCGCCCGATCAAGCCGATCGGACGGGATCTCGTCAACGGGGTGGAGCTATGGGGATTCGAACCCCAGACCTCCTCCATGCCATGGAGGCGCGCTACCAACTGCGCTATAGCCCCTCGTTGCGTGTAAAAGTGTATCCGACTTCAGGACCACCCGAGTACACGTCACCGAGGGGCAGGCGCCGAGCGCGACGGTCAGCCGACCGCCTTGGCCCGATCGATGAGCGTGACCAGCTCCGTGACCATGGGGTCCTCGGAGGCGGCCGCCAGCCGGCCGGCGTGCTCGCCGAGCGTCCGCAGGTCCAGGCCGAACGCCTGCCGGTCCCGCAGGTACGTCGCGAACGCCGCCACCACGACGTCCACCTGCAGCCGCACCGGCGCCTTGTCCCATATGGAGCCGGCCAGCTCGCCCGAGTCGAGCGACTTGCCGCTTTCCGAGGCGGTCCTGGTGTCGGGGTCGAGCCAGCGCACCGTGGCCTGGGCGAGCTGGCCGTCGGCGCCCGGCTTGAGCTTCAGCGCGTACAGGGCGGTGACGGAGTGGCCGGGGCCGATCTCGCCGCCGTCGCGGCTGTCGTCGCGGAACTCATCCGTGCTCAGGGCGCGGTTCTCGTAGCCGATGAGCCGGTAGCTGTCCACGACGGCCGGGTTGAAGACGACCTGGGCCTTGGCGTCGCGGGCGCGCAGGTCGAGGGTGGCGGGGAGCTGGGTGGTGAAGAGCCGGGTGGCCTCCTCCTCGCCGCTGACGTACACGGCCATGCCGTCGCCGGTGTCGGCCAGCCGCTCCATCAGCTCGTCGCCGTAGTCGCGGCCGACGCCGACGGTGAGCAGCGTGAGCTGCTTGGCGGCCTGCTCCTTGACCTGGTCCGAGATGGTCTGCCACTCGGTCGAGCCCTGGTTGGCCAGGCCGTCCGACAGCAGGATGACGCGGTTGGTGGCGGCGGGACGGAACGCCTTGACGGCCTCCCCGTAGCCGGTGAGCACCCCGGCCTCCAGGTTCGTGCCGCCGGCGATGGACAGCCGCTCGACCGCCGCCCGCAGCTCGTTCCTGGCCGTCAGCGGGGTCATGGAGGCCAGCACCTGCGCCTGGTCGCTGAAGGAGACGATCGAGACCTGGTCGCCGGGGGCGAGTTGGTCGAGCAGCTTCAGCAGGCTGGACTTGACCAGGTCGAGCCGGCCGGCCTCGGCCATCGAGCCCGACACGTCCACGACGAACGTCAGGTTCGCCGGCCGCCGCTCGGCGGAGTCGGAGGCGCGGGTCTGCAGGCCGACGCGCAGCACGGCCTCGTCGCGCTGCGGCAGCCGGGCGCCGTCCACGTGCACGGTGAACCCGTCGCCGGACGGCTGGGCGTAGTCCTGGCGGAAGGCGTTCACCCACTCCTCGGGGCGGATCTCCCCGGGCGCGGGCCAGCGGCCCTCCTGGAGCGTACGGCGGGCGTAGCCGTACGAGGCGGTGTCCACGTCGAGGGCGAACGTGGAGATCTGCGCGGTCGTCGTGTCCTTCTCGCCGTCCTCGCCGTTCTCCCGGGCCGATGCCGACGCCTCCGGACGGGCTTCCGTTCCGGCTTCGGCCTCACCCTCGTCGGGTACGACCGGCTTCAGTGGCGCGCCGGTTCCCACGGGGGCCGACTGGCCGCTGCCGGCCTGCTCGGCGCCACCGCCGCACGCGGTCAGACCCAGGAGGGCGATAAGGCCCACCCCAACCGCCAAAGGGCGAAATTTCATCTCAACCACCTCCATGCCGTACGACGGAATCCGCTCCAGGACGGCCGGGCAGGTGACGCAAGCGAGCGCAAACCGCGATCGATACGTGATCAGTTGTGACATATGGGGAAAATGAGGTATCCCTGGTGCGATGCGCGTCTATTTGGGGCTGGCCGCAAAGCGACAGGACATTTCCCCGGCGATTCTGAATAGAGCCCGTTCCGTGATCGAATGGGCCTTTCCCGTGCCTCCCGACGTCATCCGGGGCCGGGAATGGCACGGCCGGGGCGTCTCGCTGCTCGCCTGGACCAACGAGCCCGACGACGCGCGCCAGCCCCCGCTCATCACCGAGCACGGCGGCCGCGTCATCGGGCTCAACGGCCACCTGGCCGACCCGTCCGAGGTGACGGCGCTGCCGGACGACTCCGTGGGCGGCTGCTTCTCGGCCTGGTTCGCGCGCGACGGCGAGCTGGGCGCGAGCACCGCGATCAACCGGGTCTGCCCCGTCTTCCACGCCGAGACGCCGGAGCTGCACATCGTCGGCAGCCGGGCCCTGCTCGTGCATCTGATGGGCCGGCCGGACGAGCGGGTCGACTTCGACGTGCTCGCCCTGCAGTCGATGGTCAGGCAGGGGTTCTTCCTGTCGGACGAGACGCCGTACAAGGGGGTGTCGGCGCTGCGGCCCAGCTCGCGCCTCGTGGTGCGGGACGGCGTGCGTACCGTCACCGAGACCCCGCTGCCGCAGGCGGCGCCGGCGCCCACGTCGGCGCGGCACAAGCGGGCGGCGGTCGGCGAGCTGGCCGAGGCGCTGCTGGCGACCGTGGCGCCGCTGCGCGACCTGGGCGAGCCGGTGAACCTGGCGCTGACCGGCGGCCGCGACACCCGCATCCTGGCGGCGCTGCTGCACGCGGCGCGGGTGCCGTTCAGGACGACGACGAACGGGCTGGACACGCACCCCGACGTGATCATCGCCCGGATGATCGCGGAGCGGCTCGGGGTCGAGCACACGGTCATCGCCCCGCCGCAGACCGCCGCGAAGGACGCGGTGCTGGTGGAGCATCCGCTCGGCCGCGCCTGGGAGACGCTGCGCACGTGCGAGGGCATGACCTCGGCGTACGAGACGATCGTGAGCTACCTGCCGTACTCCGGCAAGCCCACCATGTCCGGCCAGAGCGGCGAGACGCTGCGCGCGGGCAGCCTGAACCTGCTCCAGACCGACCTCGGCGACCAGGCGCTGCGGCGGCGCATCGAGACCACGTTCACCAAGGACGCCAAGCTGTTCACCGCCGAGGCCAACGAGCACGCGCGCGAGCTGGCCAGGCCGTGGCTGGCGCGCGAGAACCGGCTGGAGACGCTGGACCACCTCTACATCTGGTACAAGGTGGGGCGCTGGCAGGCCAGCGCCCGCGCGGGCTCGCTGCGGCGCGGCGACCCCGTGCGGCCGTTCCTCGACAATCGCGTGGTGCGGGCGGCGCTGAGCCTGGACCAGAGCTGGCGGCTCTCCGAAGAGGTCATTTATACGCTGATATTGCGTCTGGCCCCGGAATTGCGGGACGTGCCGATCGAGGGAAAGCAATGGCGTTTCGTCCAGAGCACCGAGAGCACCCCGGCGAAGCGGCGCCGCTTCCCCTGGCCCGCCCGCACCCGCCTGCCCGGCCCTCCCCCGCACCTGCCCACCACGAAGACCGGAGGCGGGTGGAGCTGGCGCACCAGCCCCGGCCCCGCCCTCACGGACGTGCTGCGCCGGCAGGTGCTCGGCAGCCTCGACGCCCTGGCCCCGATCGTCGAGCCGGACGAGGTGCGCGCGCTCTTCGCCGACCCCGTCGTGCGGAAACCGGCCCTGGCCTGGCACCTCTACACGGTGAGCACCCTGCTGACCGGCCTGTATCCCGGCAAGGCGCCCGAGGACCTGCCGCCGATCACGGTTTCCAGGCCGGATCCCGGCCGATGATCCCGAGGAAGCGGTCGAGCGCCGGCGCGTCGTCCGGCACCGGGACCTCGGCGCCGAACGCGCCGCGCTCGCGCCCCATCGGCGCCATCTGCGCGCAGAACGCCACCAGCGTGGTGGCGGTCTCGTCGTCCACCTCGTAGTCGAGGCCCGTCGCCCGCGACAGGTCCCAGCCGTGCGCGACGAGGTCGGTCAGCGCCATGTTGGCCAGGACGGGCCTGGGCAGGCCGCGCATGGCCTCGCTGACGCCCTCCCACGCCTCGGGGCGCTCGTAGACGGCCAGCATGCGCTCGACCCGCTCCGGGAAGTCGCCGGTGTAGTCCTGCTTCGGCGGCACGAAGGGCCCTCCGGCGGCGACCGACTCGAACAGGGAGGCCACCCACTCCAGGTGGTTGAGCAGCGCCTTGACGTCGAAGTCGGAGCACGGGGTGGGCAGCCCGAGCTGGTCGTCGCCGATGGCCCGGACGACCTCGGTGGTGCGCGCGGCGGCGCCCTTCATCAGTGGCAGGATCTCGTTCATACGTTCTAGTGTGCCAGGGCCGCGTTCTCCACCCGGATCCGAACGGCGAGAAGTATCGCATTCGTGATCGTGAATGCCAGGGCCGTCAGCCAGGCCGTGTGCACGAGGGGCAGCGCGAGCCCTTCGGCGACCACGGCGACGTAGTTGGGGTGCCGCAGCCACCGGTACGGCCCCCGGTCCACCAGCGGCAGGCCGGGCACCACCACGACCCGCGTGTTCCACTGGTGGCCCAGCGTGCGGATGCACCACCAGCGCAGCCCCTGCGCCAGCACGACGACGGCGAGCATGGGGCAGCCGAGCGCCGGCACGAACGGCCGGTCGAGCAGCCACACCTCGGCCGGCGCCGCCGCCAGCAGCCCTACGTGGGCCAGCACGATCCACGGATAGTGGCCCGCGCCGTACTCGACGCCTCCTCGGGCCCTGGCCCAGGCCAGGTTGCGCCTGGCCACGACCAGCTCCGCCAGCCGTTCGGCCACGACCAGGCCGATGAGCAGCGCGTACGCGACCATCGGCGCTCACCAGTGCAGCAGGAGCAGCTCGGCCGAGAACCCCGGCCCCAGCGCCATGAGCACGGCCGGGGTGCCGGGCCGGCCCCGGGTCTCCTGGAGCACGTGCAGCACCGAGACCGACGACAGGTTGCCGTGCTCGCGCAGCGAGCTCCACGTCACGTCGAGCGCCTTGGCCGGCAGGCCGAGCGTCTCCACGATCTTCTCGATCACCTTCGGGCCGCCCGGGTGGCAGACCCAGGTGGCGACCTGCTCGGGCGTCAGGCCGTAGTCGGCCAGGAACGCCTTGATGTCGGCGGCCAGCACCTCCTCCACGAACCCGGTCAGGTCCGCGTCCAGCACGATGCGGAAGCCGTGCTCGCCCACCTCCCAGCCCATCAGGTGCTCGGTCCCGGGGTAGAGCCGGCTGCGGGTGGCGACCACCTCGGGCCCGGGGCCCCGGCCGGTCGCGACGACGGCGGCCGCGCCGTCGCCGAACAGGCCGCTGGCCACCAGGTTCGCGATCGAGGTGTCGTCGCGCTGGATCGTCAGCGAGCACAGCTCCACGCACACCAGCACCGCCACGTGGTCGGGCCAGCCGCGCAGGTAGTCGTGCAGGCGCGACAGCCCGGCCGCGCCCGCCGCGCAGCCCAGGCCGAACACGGGCACCCGTTTCACGTCGGGCCGCAGGCCCATCCGCTGGGCCAGCTTGGCGTCGAGCGAGGGCGTGGCCAGGCCGGTGGTGGAGCAGAACAGCAGGTGATCGACCTTCTCGGGGCGCACGTCCGCCTTGTGCAGCGCGCCCGCCAGCGCCTGCTCGCCCAGCTCCAGCGCGTGCTCGACGTAGGCGTCGTTGGCGCGCGCGAAGGAGTCGAGCTTGGCGTAGTCGGCCAGCGGCAGCGCGAGGTTGCGGCCCCGCACCCCGGTCGCCTGGTGGAATCGCCTCAGCAGCTCCTCGTCGCAGTCGGTCAGCCGGGAGAACGCCTCGGTGATCTCCGCCTGCTCGTAGCGGTGATCGGGCAAAACGGTCTGTACTCCCGAAATATGCATATATCCCTCCTGCCGCGTAGAGGGCGCAGCTAACATGCGGTCATGCTGCTGCCCCCTCCCGCCAGGCCCCACCGTGTCGCCGTCCTGGCCTTCGACGGGATGGCGCCTTTCGAGCTGGGATGCGTCGTCGAGCTGTTCGGCCTGCCCCGGCCCGAGCTGGACCTGCCCTGGTACGACCTCACCGTCTGCGCGGAGACCCTGGAGCCGCTGCGCGTCGTCGGCGGGTTCACCATGACGGCCGGGCACGGCCTCGACGCGCTCGCCGCGGCCGACACCGTGATCGTCCCCGGCGTGGCCGACGTCCGCGGGCCCGTCTCCGCGGCGCTGGTGCGGGCCCTGCGGGAGGCGTACGAGCGGGGCGCGCGCATGGTGTCGATCTGCTCCGGCGCGTTCGCGCTGGCCGCCGCCGGCCTGCTCGACGGCCGCCCCGCCACCACCCACTGGCGCTACGCCACCCTCCTCCAGGAGCGCTTCCCCGCCGTCCGCGTCAACCCCTCCGTCCTGTACGTGGACGACGGCGACGTGCTGACCAGCGCCGGCAGCGCCGCGGGGCTCGACCTGCTGATCCACCTCGTACGCCGCGACCATGGCCCCGGCGTCGCCAACACCGTCGCCCGCCGCCTCGTCGTGCCCCCGCACCGGGAAGGCGGCCAGGCCCAGTTCATCCAGGCCGCCGTCACCCCCGTCGAGGACGACGACGCCGTGGCCAGGGCGATGGCCTGGGCCATGGACCACCTCGCCACCCCGATCACCGTGGCCGAGCTGGCCTCGGTGGCGCACATGGCGGAGCGCACGTTCATCCGCCGCTTCAAGCTCCGCACCGGCACCAGCCCGCTGCGCTGGGTGATCTCCCAGCGGGTGGCGGCCAGCCTCCCGTTGCTGGAGTCGACGGCGGCGCCGGTGGAGGAGATCGGGGCGGCGGTCGGCTTCGAGAGCCCGGTGACCTTCCGCCACCACTTCACCCGCGCCATGCGCACCTCCCCCTCGGCCTACCGCAAAGCCTTCAGCCCCTGACCACCCGGCCCGCCGACCGCTCGTCCGCCCGCTTGAACGCCGCCCACGCCGGGCGCGCGTGAGCCGCTTGCCCCATGCGCCGCCTTCCCCTCCCCCTCAAGGACCCGCACCGAAGTACGGCCCAGCCGGGCGGCGCCTCAGCGCGTGAGACGCCAGAGCGAGGTCACCTCGGCGGCCCGGGCCGCGTGCAGCGGGTCGTCCTCGTCGGACGGACGCCGATGGCGCGGGGTGACGTCGAGCCGCCCCGCCACCCGCAGCCCGGCCGCGTCGAAGGCCGCCAGCAGCTCCCCCCGGCTACGCAACTCCAGGTGCTCGGCGAGATCGGACAGGATGAGCCACCCCTCACCCCCGGGCTCCAGGTGCTCGCCCAGCCCGTCCAGAAACCCCCGCAACATCCGCCCGCCCGGATCGTAGACGGCATGATCGAGCGGCGACACGGGCGTGGCGGGCAGCCACGGCGGGTTGCACACGATCAGCGGCGCCCGTCCCGGCGGGAACAGGTCGGCGCGCACGACCTCCACCCGCTCGTCGAGCCCGAGCCGCGCCAGGTTGTCGCCGGCGCACTCGACGGCCCGCGGGTCGAGGTCGGTGGCCACGACGTGCCGGACGCCGCGCCGGGCGAGCACGGCGGCGAGCACCCCGGTGCCGGTGCCGACGTCGAAGGCGAGCCGGTCGCCCGGCAGCGGCGCCTCGGCGACCAGCTCGACGTACTCGCCCCTGATGGGGGAGAACACGCCGTGGTGCGGGTGCACCCGGGCGCCGAGCGCCGGCACGTGCACCCCTTTCGTGCGCCATTCGTGCGCGCCGATGAGCCCGAGCAGCTCGCGGAGCTGGCCGACGGCGGGCGGCGCGTCGGGCCCGTACACCTCGGCGCACGCCTCCCGCACGTCCGGCGCCCGGCGCAGCGGCACGACGTGGCCTTCGGCGTAGGGGACGAGCAGCATGCCGAGCGTGCGGGCGCGCTGCGACTGGGCCTGGCGGTGGCGGTGGAAGCCGCTGCCGGGGGCGGCCGGTTTGCAGCGGCGGCCCATGGCGGCCAGGAGCTGGCGGGCGTTCTGGAAGTCGCCGCGCCACAGCAGCGCGGTGCCCTCGCAGGCCAGGCGGTAGGCGGTGGCGGCCTTCATGCGGTCGTCGGCGACGATGACGCGCTTGGGCGGCGGCGCCCCCAGCGCGGAGCGCCAGGCCGCCGAGCGCTCCTGCCCCGCCTCGGTCCACCGGATCATCGTGACCCGACCGTTTCACGGTCGCCGCCCGCCCGGCCACCGATTTTCCGGTGAGAACACCGTTCGGGACGCGTCTCACGGCAGGAGCCCCTGACGCGTGCACGCGCGCCTCAGGGCAGGAGCCCCTGCGCCAGCGCCCGCACCCCCTTGGCGTAGGTGTCGCGGGCGGTCAGCTCCGCCCACCGCTCCCCCACCTCGCTCAGCCGGGGGAACGCGGCGGGGTCAAGGTCGGCGAACACCCGCTCCCGGTAGGTGGTCCCGCCTTCCTCGCGCCGCTTGCCCGCCGCCACCCTGGCGCTGATCTCACCGGCCGTGTAGTGCCAGACGATCCGGTACGCGTCCACGGCCTCCTCCGGGCTCAGCCCTGCGCGCATGGCGGCGTCCACGATGTGCTCCGGATACCACAGGGCGCCGACCGACAGCAGGTCGTCGGCCCTGAGCACTTCGACGGCCCAGGGCCGCGCGGACAGGGCCTCGTGCATGGCGACGGCGGCGGCGACCAGCCGTTCGCGCGGCTCCCGCGGCAGCTCGGGCTTGGGCAGGGTGGCGGCGTAGCTGTCGAGGAGCAGCAGGAGCAGCTCGTCCTTGTCGCGGACGTGGTGGTAGATCGCCATGGCGGTGCTGCCGACCTCCTTGGCCAGCCGGCGCATGGTCAGCCCGGCCACGCCGTCCTGCTCGATGACCCGGTCGGCGGCGGTGACGATCTCGGCCCGGGAGATCTTCGGCGGTCGTCCTGTACGCGTCGGCATCCTGTCATGTTACTTTTTATACATGTATAAAAACTTCGCGGTCGTCGCGGTGCTCGCCTTCGGGGTCGCCGTGGGGACCCTCCAGATGACGGTGGTGGTGCCCCTGCTGCCCGGCCTGGAGCAGCGGCTCGGCGCCCCGCCGAGCACCGTGTCCTGGGCGCTCACCGCCGGCCTGCTGTCGGGCGCGGTGTCGATCCCGCTGCTGTCGCGCCTCGGCGACATGTACGGCCGCCGCCTCGTCTCGCTGGCCGCCCTCGCCTTGCTCGTCGCCGGCTCGGCCCTCGGCGCCGTCTCGGACACGCTGGCCCCGCTGATCGCCGGCCGGGTGCTCCAGGGCGCCGCCGCGCCGCTGCTGCCGCTGGCCATGGGCCTGGTCAGGGAGCTGGTGCCGGCCCACCGGCTGCCGGGCGCGATCGGCGTGCTCAGCGCCACGATCGGCGTCGGCAGCGGCGGCGGGATGATCCTCGCGGGGCTGCTCGACGGGGACCACCGGGCGGTGTTCTGGGCGCTGACGGGGCTCGGCGCGCTGAGCTTCGCCCTGGTGGCGGCGGTGGTGCGGGAGACCCCCGTACGCGGCGCGGGGCGGCCCGACCTGGCCGGGGCGGGGCTGGTCACGGTGTGGCTGGTCTGCCTGCTGCTGGCCGTCAGCAAGGGCGCCGTCTGGGGCTGGGCCTCGCCGTGGACGCTCGGGCTCCTCGCCGCCGCCGTGGTGGTGGCCGGGGTGTGGGTGGTGACGGCCCGCCGCACCGCCGAGCCGCTGATCGAGCTGCCCATGCTCCTGCACCGCAGGACGGTGGGGGCGACGGTGGCCTCGTTCCTGCTGGGGTTCGCCCTGTTCGCGGCCATCACGACGGTCTCGGCGGTGGCCCAGGGCGCGCTCGGGGCGTCGGTGCTGCAGGTCGGGCTCTACCTGCTGCCCACGACGGTGCTGATGCTCGTGGTCTCGGTGCTGGCGGGCCCGCTGATGCGCCGCTTCACCGCCTCCGCGCTGGTGGCGGCCGGCTCGGCGCTGGTGACGGCCGCGGCGCTGTGGCTGGCGGTGTCCCGGTCGTCGGGCACCGACCTGTACGGCGCCGCGACCGTGCTCGGGCTCGGCGTCGGCCTCGGCTACGCGGCGCTCGGCACGATGGCGGTCGAGCACGTGGAGCCGGCCAGGACGGCCGCGGCCGGCGGCATCAACGCGCTGGTCAGGATCGTCGGCAGCAGCGTGGCCGGCGCGGTGGGAGCGGCCGTGCTGGCGGGCGGCGGCGCCGGCTGGAGCTTCGGCGTGGCGGCCCTGGCGGGCCTGCTGGCCACCCTCTTCGCCGCCCTCTACGGCACTTTCTCCCGAAAGGAACTGGCATGACGGACGGACAGCGGCTCATCGCCTGGGGTGACGAGCTGATCAAGCTGCACGACGGCTTCCGCAGGGACCTGGCCGCCCTCCGGGAGTCCAGGCTGGAGGCGGCCGACCTGCGTACGCACTGCCTGGCCTTCTGCGACGCCCTCCACCTGCACCACGAGGGCGAGGACGGCACGCTCTTCCCCCACCTCGGCACCGAGCACCCCGAGCTGGCCGCCGCACTGGCCAGGCTCCGCGCGGAGCACCAGGTGGTGGCCCGGCTCATGAACGAGATCAGGACGTGCCTGGCCGCGGGCGGCGATGGGCTCGGCGCGGAGCTCGACCGGCTCGCCACCGAGCTGGAGGCCCACCTGGACTACGAGGAGGAGCAGCTCGTCCCGATCCTGAACCGGATGCGCACCCTTCCCGAGGGCGTCTAGCCCGCGGGGCGGTCAGAGCGTGTAGTCGAAGGTGTAGGAGTGGCCGCCGTCGGGGCCGATGGCGATGGCCATCTCGCCGCGCAGGCCGCGCAGCTCGTCCGTGCCCGAGTCGGCCACGACCCTGATGCGCAGCGTCTGCGCGCCGTTGTCGCTGGTGGCGTCGTGCTGGACGACGAAGCTGCCCGCCCGCCCGTGCAGGGTGCCCTCGATGCGCTCCAGCGCCACGTACGAGCGGGACTCCTCCACCGGGGTGGTGGCGACCAGCATGGTGACGAGGCTGGTGCCGGTCAGGTCGCCGGAGAAGGTCTTGGTCAGGGTGACGACCCCCAGCGTGATGCCGTCGCGCTCGTCGTACGGCGGCTGCGGGGTCCAGCCGGCGGTCTCGAAGGTTCCCTTGGCGGTCATGGCCTCATCCTGGCAGCCGTACCTGTCAGGTTCCGTCAGGTACCGGCGAGCCGTTCCACGACCGGGGCGAAAGCGTCCATGAACTGGGCGTTCACCGACACGTACGAGACCCCGAGATGATCGCGGCGGCGGCGCAGCGTGTCGGCCATCTCCGTCACCGTGCCGGTGAGGATGCCGGTGCCGGTGCGGCCGAAGCGGCTCAGCGCCCAGTCGGGCGGCTCGGAGCCGGCGCAGGCCAGGTTCATGGCCAGCTCCAGGTCGTGGAAGCGGTCGCCGGCCAGCTCGTACAGCTCGTCGAGCTTGGCCGCGACCTGCTCCTCCGTGTAGTGCGCGGGCACGCCGAGCGCGACCGTGTCGGCCTTGCGCGCGGCCAGTCGCAGCAGCCTGGTGCCGGAGGCGGCCACGAGGATCCGGACGTCCTGGACGGCGTCGATCGTCTCGGACAGCCGCTCGATGCGCTCGCCCGGGGTGCCGAAGCGCACGCCGAGCGCCGCCGCGTCGGCCTCGGCGCCGGGCCGCCCGGCGCCGAGCCCCAGCTCGAACCGGCCGCCGGTGAGCCGGTGCAGGGTGGCGCTCTCCCACGCGACTGCCTGCGGCGTGCGGTTGGGCGCGCTCAGCACGTACGTGCCGACGCGCAGCGTCGTGGTGGCCGTGGCCGCCACCGCGGCGGCCGTGAACGGCGAGAACGTGCCGAGCGTGTCGGGCACGAGCAGGGTCGAGTAGCCCAGGCCCTCCGCCCGCCGGGCCAGGCCGGTCCACGCGGCGGCGTCGGGGGCCTGCCCGGCGACCGCGCCGAATCTGAACGGGTGATCGGTCATGCACCCCACGATGGCCGACGAACGGGCGCCTGGCATCGTCCCCCGGACCGGTGACCCGCTACGTCCGGGGGCGCAGGTGCCCGGCGGGGTGCTACTCCCCCAGCAGTAGCCGGGTGAAGTCGTTGCCGAACTTGCCGGCGGGGTCGAGCCTGCGGGCCAGCGCACGGAAGGACTCGGGGCACTCCGGCCACCGCGTGAACAGCTTGCCCCAGTGCGGGATCGGCTCGAACGGTGCCAGCGTCTCCTCCACCAGCTCCAGCACCGGCATGACGGCGGCGACGTCCTTGACCCAGGTGAAGTGCACGCCGATGCTCTCGCGGCCGTTGAAGGGGCTCAGCCACAGGTCGTCGGCGGCGATCGAGCGCACCTCGGAGATCTGCAGCACGGGCCGGATGCGGTCGCCGATCGCGAACAGCGCGCGCAGCGCCTCGACCGCGTGCCGCCGGGGCAGCAGCAGCTCCGACTGCAGCTCGTCGCCGGCGCCGCTGGGCGGGTAGTCGGCGCGGAAGTGCGGCAGCCGCTCGTACCAGGGGCCGGGCACGCCGAGCTGGCCGGTGCAGCTGTCGGCCGGCATGGCGGGCAGCGGGTGGCGGGGGCCGTCGGCGGCGGTGGTGCCGTACCAGTCGGGGTCGGTCAGCTCGTCGGAGCACTTCAGCCAGACGCGGGTGTCGCGGTAGTCGGTGAACAGGCTGACGCTGTAGCCGCTGGACATGATCTCGTCGAAGTGCTCCTCGATCGCGTCCTGGCTCAGGCCCTCGCGGACGTATTGGCGCAGCTCGAAGGCCGGTACGAGGTCGAGCGTGAGCGAGGTGACGATGCCGAGGGCGCCGATCGACACCACGGCGCCCGGGAAGTCCTCGTCGCCGCGCGCGAGCGTCAGCAGCGACCCGTCGGCGGTGACGAGCTCGATCCCCGACACGGCGCCGGCCAGGCTGCGCACGGCGTCGCCGGAGCCGTGCGTGCCGGTCGCGACGGAGCCGCCGACGGAGATGTGCGGCAGCGAGGCCAGGTTCGCCAGCGCGAACCCGGCCTGGTGCAGCAGCGGCGCGAGCGTCGCGTACGTCGTGCGCGCACCCACCCGCACCTTGGCCGCGGCGCTGTCGATCTCCACCTGGGCGGGCATCCGGTCGAGCACCACGAGGTCGCCGTCGGTGTCGGCGACGTGGTTGAAGGAGTGCCCGCTCCCGAGGGCACGCACGCTCGCGGAGTCCGCGACGAGCCGCTGGAGCTCGTCGAGCGAGGTCGGGTGATGGACTTCTTTTGCGTGGAATGTGGTGTTTCCAGCCCAATTGGTCAGCGTCACGGCCTTACCTTCCCACAGCCCCACCTTGTCAGCCCGCCCGGGTGCCGCTAGTTTCAGGTGCCGCGCCGACCGGAGGTGTGCCGTGCTCGTCCTGTCCGAGGCCGTCGGCCTCGTCACGCTCGTCCTGTGGCTCTACTGCCTCTTCGACGTGATCACCACGCCCGACGTGGCCTGCCGCAACCTGCCGAAGGTCGCCTGGGTGCTGATCGTGCTGCTGTTCCCGCTGATCGGGTCCGTCGCCTGGCTGGTGGCCGGCCGCCCGGAGCGGGCCGTCCCGGCGCAGGCGCGCCCCAGCGCCTTCCCCGAGTACGACCGCCCCGGCCGCTTCGCCGCCACCAACCCCGACGACGACGAGGAGTTCCTGCGCCGCTGCCGCGAACGCGCCGAGCAGCAACGCAGGAACGCCCCCCGCAAGCCGTCCGACGACACCTGACGCACCCGCCGCCGCCCTCCTCCCGTCGAAGGACCTGAGCGCTCCGCCTCCCCCGGAGGAGCCTCAGCCCTCCTCCCGGGAGGAGCGTCAGCACTCCTCCTCTCTTCCAGAAGGACCTCAGCCGAAGTACGGCGGGAGGGAGGGCGACGGCGGCGCGGGTGTCAGGTCAGAAGCCCTGGGCCAGGCGGTAGTACGCCTGGTTCCAGCGCAGCTCCTTGGCGAACCGCTCGGTCGTGGTGTCGGCGTCGATGACGACCAGCTCCACCCCCAGCATCTCGGCCAGGTCGACCAGCTCCTCGCGCCCGACGGCCTTGGACAGCACCGTGTGGTGCGGGGCGCCGGCGGTGAGCCACGATTCGGTGGAGGTGCGCAGGTTGGGGCGCGGCTGCCACACGGCGCGCGCCACCGGCAGCTTGGGCAGCGGCTGCGGCGGGGCGACGACGTCGATCTCGTTGGCGACGAGCCGGAACCGGTCGCCCATGTCGGCCAGGCCGACGACGATGCCGGGGCCGGGCTCGGCGTCGAACACGAGCCGGACCGGGTCCTCCCGGTTGCCGATGCCCAGCGGGTGGATCTCGCACGACGGGGTGCCGGCGGCGATGGACGGGCAGACCTCCAGCATGTGGGCGCCGAGGATCAGCTCGTTGCCGGGCGTGAGGTCGTAGGTGTAGTCCTCCATGAAGGACGTGCCGCCGGGGGCCCCATGATCAGACATGGCCTTGAGCGTGCGCAGCAGGACGGAGGTCTTCCAGTCGCCCTCGCCGCCGAAGCCGTACCCGTCGGCCATGAGCCGCTGCACGGCCAGGCCGGGGAGCTGGCGCAGGCCGCCGAGGTCCTCGAAGTTCGTGGTGAACGCCTTGAAGCCGCCCGCTTCGAGGAAGCCGCGCAGGCCCAGCTCGATCCTGGCCGCGTACCGCAGCGACTCGTTGCGCTCGCCCAGCAGCTCGGGAGCCACCTCGTACTGCTCGGCGTACTCCTTGACCAGCGCCGTCACGTCGGCGTCGGAGGCCGCGTCCACGGCCTCCACCAGGTCGTTGACGCCATAGGTGTTGACGGAGACGCCGAAGCGCAGCTGCGCCTCGACCTTGTCGCCCTCGGTCACGGCCACGTCGCGCATGTTGTCGCCGAAGCGGGCCAGCTTGAGGGTGCGCACCTCGGCCAGGCCCTTGGCGGCGCGCAGCCAGGCGAGGATGCGCTCGCCCACGGCCGGGTCGCTGACGTGCCCGGCCACGGTCTTGCGCGGCACGCCGAGCCGCGTCTGGATGTGCCCGAACTCGCGGTCGCCGTGCGCGGCCTGGTTCAGGTTCATGAAGTCCATGTCGATGGTGGCCCACGGCAGCTCGACGTTGGCCTGCGTGTGCAGGTGCAGCAGCGGCTTGCGCAGCGCGTCGAGCCCGGCGATCCACATCTTGGCCGGGGAGAACGTGTGCATCCAGGCGATCACGCCGGCGCACGAGTCGTCGGCGTTGGCCTCCAGCATGATCCGCCGGATGGCGGCCGCGTCGGTCAGGACGGGCTTCCACTCGACCGGCATGGGGAGCTGCTCGGCGATCCGCTGGGACTGCTCGGCCACCTGACGCAGCGTGTCCTCGCCGTAGAGTCCCTGACTGCCGGTCAGAAACCAGATGTTCAACGCGGGCTCCTCTGTCCGTAGACGTTCTGATAGCGGTCGTAAAGGCGGTCGATGTCGTCCTGCGCGATGGGCAGCGGGTCGCCGAGCTGGCGGGCCACGTGCACGGTACGCGCCACGTCCTCGCACATCACGGCGGCCTTCACGGCGGCCTTGGCGTCCTTGCCGATGCTGAACACGCCGTGGTTCTGCATGAGGACGGCCTTGGAGCGGTGCCCCTTGAGCGTCTGGACGATGCCCTGGCCGATCGAGTCGTCGCCGATCAGCGCGAACGGGCCGACCGGGATCTCGCCGCCGAACTCGTCGGCCATCGCGGTCAGCACGCACGGGATGGCCTCGCCGCGCGCGGCCCAGGCCGAGGCGTAGGTCGAGTGGGTGTGCACGACGCCGCCGACCTCGGGCATGTTGCGGTAGACGTAGGCGTGCGCGGCGGTGTCGCTGGACGGCGAGTGCTCGCCTTCCACCAGGTTGCCGTCGAGGTCGCACACGACCATGTTCTCCGGCGTCAGCTCGTCGTAGGAGACCCCTGAGGGCTTGATGACGAACAGGTCCTCGCCGGGGACGCGGCCGGAGACGTTTCCGGCCGTCCAGACCACCAGGTTGTAGCGGACCAGCTCGGCGTGCAGGTCGGCGACGATTTTCCGCAGGTCGTTCATCACGCTTGTGCCTCGTTCCTGATCGCGCGCAGCGCGTGCAGCATCTGTCCGTCTCCGAAGAAGTCGTGGAGCCTGCGGTACTCGGCGTAGAGCCGGTCGTAGGCGTCGGCGCGGGCCTCGTCCGGCATGTACGCGTTCTCGGTGCGCTTGCCCATGGCGGCGGCGGCCTCCTCGATGGAGGAGTATTCGCCGGCGGCGACGGCCGCGTGGATGGCCGAGCCGAGGGCGGGGCCCTGGTCCGAGGCGATGATCGACAGCGGGCGGCGCAGCACGTCGGCGTAGACCTGCATGAGGAAGCGGTTCTTCAGCAGGCCGCCGGCGACGATGAACTCCTCGACGGGCACGCCGGACTTCTCGAACGTCTCGACGATCATGCGGGCGCCGAACGCGGTGGACTCGATGAGCGCGCGGTAGACGTCCTCGGGCTTGGTGGCGAGGGTCTGGCCGATGATCACGCCGGAGAGGTTGTGGTCGACCAGGACCGAGCGGTTGCCGCCGAACCAGTCGAGCGCGACGAGCCCGTGCTGGCCTACGGCCTGCTTCTCGGCGAGCTCGGTCAGGCGCTCGTGCCCGTCGGTGCCGAAGTTGTCGACGAACCAGGCGAAGATGTCGCCCACGGCGGACTGGCCGGCCTCGTAGCCCCACAGGCCCGGCACGATGCCGTCCTGGACGACGCCGCACATGCCGGGCACCTCGGCGAGCTGGTCGCTGGGCATGATGTGGCAGGTGGAGGTGCCCATGATGGCCACCATCTGGCCGGGGCGCACGGCGTCCGCGGCGGCGGCGGTGACGTGCGCGTCGACGTTGCCGACGGCGACGGCGGCGCCCTCGGGGATGCCGGTCCATTCGGCGGCGCGGGCGGTCAGGCGCCCGGCCAGGCCGCCGAGCGGCGCCAGCGTCACCTCGCCCACCTTGTCGCCGACGGTGCCGGTGGCGAGCTTGCCGACGAAGCCGGCGAAGCCGGGGTTCAGCTCGGCGAGGTACTCCTCCGACGGGTAGCTGCCGTCCTGGAAGACGCCCTTGTAGCCGACGGTGCAGATGTTGCGGCTCTCGACGCCGGTGAGCTGCCAGATGATCCAGTCGGCCGCCTCGATCCAGCGCTCGGCCCTGGCGTAGACCTCGGGGGCCTCTTCGAGCACCTGCAGCGCCTTGGCGAACTCCCACTCGGAGGAGATCTTGCCGCCGTAGCGCGGCAGCCAGCTCTCGCCCCGGCGCGCGGCCAGCTCGTTGATGCGGTCGGCGTGCGGCTGGGCGGCGTGGTGCTTCCACAGCTTGGGCCAGGCGTGCGGCTCGGCGGGCGTCTCGAAGCACAGAGGTGTGCCGTCGGCCGTGGTGGGCAGGACGGTGCAGGCGGTGAAGTCGGTGCCGATGCCGATGATCTCCTCGGCGGGCACGCCGGCGGCGGCGATCGCCTGCGGCACGGCGACCTTCATCACGTCGATCCAGTCCTGCGGCGACTGCAGCGCCCAGTCGGGGCCGAGGCGGACGTCCGTGCCGGGCAGCGTGTGCTCGATGACGCGGTGCTCGTACTCGTGGACGGCGCTGCCCAGCTCGGCGCCGTCGCTCACCCGTACGACGACGGCACGCCCGGAAAGCGTGCCGAAGTCCACTCCGACCACATACTTGTTAGCGCTCACATTGAACTCCAGGGGTTTTCGGGGGCATGCACATCATCTACCGGATGGGCGCCGTACTCGACCTCACGACGAAGCTGGGGCGCACGACCAGGCGCTCGTACGCGGCGTGCCCGAGGTCGATCTGCCGCAGCAGCACCTCGATGCAGTGCCGCCCCACCACGTCGAAGTCCTGGCGGACGGTGGTGAGCGGCGGCGAGAAGAACTCCGACTCGGGGATGTCGTCGAAGCCGACCACGCTGATCTGCTGCGGCACCCGCACCCCCTTCTCCGACAGGGCACGCAGCACCCCCAGCGCCATCTGGTCGTTGGCGGCGAACACGGCCGTGACGCCGTCCATCGCGGCCAGGCTCTTGCCCGCCTCGTAGCCGGCGCGCGGGCTCCAGTCGCCGGCCAGCGGCTCCGGCACCGGCCGGCCCGCCTCCTCCAGCGCGGCCCGCCAGCCTTCGAGCCGGCCCTCGGTCTCCATCCAGTCGTGCGGGCCGCTGACGTGCCAGACCGTGTCGTGGCCCTGATCGAGCAGGTGCCGCGTGGCCAGCTTGGCGCCCTCCATCTGGTCGATGCACACCACCGACACGTCGGCCCGGTGCGTGCCCTCGACCGCCACCGCGGGCAGGCCCGCGGGCAGGCTCTCCAGGGCGCGGGCGGCCGAGCGCTGCGGGGCGACCACCACGACGCCGTCCACGCCCTGCTCGGCCAGGTAGTCGATGGCGTCGCGCACGTTGTCGGCGTCGATCGACTTGAGGCTGACGATGCTGACGAAGTAGCCCGCGGTCCTGGCCGCCTGCTCGATGCCGTAGATCGTGCTGGCGGGACCGTACAGCGTGGTGTCGAAGCTGACCACGCCGAGGGTCCTGGACCGCTTGGTGACCAGGGCGCGGGCCACGAGGTTGCGCCGGTAGCCCAGCCGGGTGATCGCCGCCTCCACCCGGGCACGGGTGTCGGCCCGCACGTTGGGATGGTCGTTGAGCACCCGGGAGACCGTCTGATGCGACACGCCCGCCTCCTTGGCCACGTCGGCCATGACCGGCAGGCGGCGCTTGGGGGTCGTCAACGGTCTCTCCTTTCGCTGGGCTGTAGGGATCTTACTTAGCGGGAGGCCCCTGCCCTGCGCTTGGTCCAGACGTCGAACGCCACGGCCGCCAGGAGCACGATGCCCTTGACGAGCATGACCCGCTCGCTGGGCGAGCCGATCAGGGACATGCCGTTGTTGATCACGGCCATGATGAGACCGCCGGTGATGGCGCCCACGACCTTGCCGACGCCGCCCTGCACCGCCGCGCCGCCGATGAAGGCCGCCGCGATGGCGTCGAGCTCGAAGCTGTCACCGGCGGTGGGGCCCGCCTGGTTGAGCCGGCCGGCGAAGATGATGCCGGCGACGGCCGACAGCACGCCCATGTTCACGAAGATCCAGAAGACGACCGACTTGACCTTCACGCCGGACATGATGGCCGCCTGGAGGTTGCCGCCGATCGCGTAGATCTGCCGGCCGAAGACCGTGCGGTTGGCCATCATCGAGTAGCCGAGCACGAGGATCGCCAGCAGGACCAGCACCCACGGCAGGTTCTTGAACCGGGCGAGCTGGACGACCAGGAACAGGATGATCGCCGCGCCCGCGGCCATCTTCAGCCAGAACAGCGCCATCGGCTCGACCGACTGACCGTAGCCCTTGCGGGCGTTCCTGGTGCGGAGCTGGGCGGTGACCATCCCGGCGATCGCCACGATGCCGATCAGCAGGCTGAACAGGTCGGCGCCGCCGAGCGGGCCGAGGCCGATGTTGCCGAGGTAGCCGTCGGTGAAGCCGTTGGCCAGCGTACGGACCTGGTCGGGGAACGGGCCGATGCCCTGGTTGCCCAGGACGGTCATCGTCAGCGCCCGGAACAGCAGCATGCCGGCCAGGGTCACGATGAAGGCCGGGATGCCGAAGTAGGCGATCCAGTAGCCCTGCCAGGCCCCGATGAGCGCGCCGGCCACCAGCGTGGCCAGCAGGGCCAGGGGCCAGGGCCAGCCCATGTTCACCATGAGCACCGCCGCCAGCGCTCCCGTGACCGCCACCACCGAGCCGACCGACAGGTCGATGTGCCCGGCGATGATGATCAGGATCATCCCGATCGCGAGGATCAGGACGTAGGAGTTCTGGACGATGATGTTCGAGATGTTCTGCGGCGTGAGCAGCGCGCCGTCGGTCAGGACCGAGAACAGCACGATGATCGCCGCGAAGGCGATGTAGATGCCGCTGGAACGCAGGTTGAGCGACATGCCGCCGAGTGACACCTTGCCCGGCTGCCGTGGCGCTCCTCCATCGCCCTTCGTGCCGACCTTCACGTCGGCAGGCGTGATGCTGCTCATCAGAGCTACTCCTGTCCCTTGGTCATGAGGCGCATGAGGCTTTCCTGGGTGGCCTCCTGGCGGGAAACCTCGCCGGTGATGCGACCTTCCGAGAGTGTGTAGATGCGGTCGCACAGGCCGAGCAGCTCAGGCAACTCACTGGAGATCACCAGGATCGCCTTGCCCTCGTCGGCCAGGCGGTTGATGATCGTGTAGATCTCGTACTTGGCGCCGACGTCGATGCCGCGCGTCGGCTCGTCGAGGATGAGCACGTCCGGCTCGGTCATGATCCACTTGGACAGCACGACCTTCTGCTGGTTGCCGCCACTGAGCTGGCCCACGACGCTGTTGACGCTCGGGGCCTTGATGTTCATGCTCTTGTGGAACTGCTCGGCGACCCGGTACTCCTCGTTGTCGTTCACCCAGCCGCGCTTGGCCAGACCCTTGAGGCCGGCGGCGCTGATGTTGGTCTTGATGTCCTGGATGAGGTTGAGGCCGTACCGCTTGCGGTCCTCGGAGGCGTAGGCGATGCCGTGGTTGATCGCGTCCTGGACGTTGCGGATCTCGACCGGCTTGCCGTCCTTGAAGACCTTGCCGGAGATGTGCACGCCGTACGTGCGCCCGAACAGGCTCATCGCCAGCTCGGTACGCCCGGCGCCCATCAGCCCCGCGAGCCCGACGATCTCCCCGCGCCGCAGCGTCAGCGCGGCCCCGTCCACGACCTTCCGGTCGGGCTGGCTGGGGCTGTAGACCGTCCAGTCCTCGATCCGCAGCGCCTCCTCGCCGATCTTCGACTCGTGCGGCGGGTAGCGGTTGTCGAGGGCGCGCCCGACCATGCCGGCGATGATGCGGTCCTCGGTGACGTGGTCGGTCACCATGTCCAGCGTCTCGATCGTGCGGCCGTCACGGATGATCGTGACGGAGTCGGCGATCGCGGTCACCTCGTTCAGCTTGTGCGAGATGATCACGCAGGTGATGCCCTCGTCGCGCAGCCCGCGCAGCAGGTCGAGCAGGTGCGCGGAGTCGTCGTCGTTGAGCGCCGCGGTCGGCTCGTCGAGGATGAGCAGCTTCACCTCTTTCGACAGGGCCTTGGCGATCTCGACGAGCTGCTGCTTGCCCACGCCGATGTCGGAGATGGGCGTCGTCGGGTTCTCGCGCAGGCCGACCCGCTTCATCAGCTCGCCGGCCTCGTAGTTGGTGCGGTTCCAGTCGATGATCCCGCGTTTGGCGCGCTCGTTGCCGAGGAAGATGTTCTCCGCGATCGACAGCTGAGGGCTCAGCGCCAGCTCCTGGTGGATGATGACGATGCCGGCGTGCTCGCTGTCGCGGATGCCGCCGAACTCGCAGCGCTTGCCCTCGAAGTAGATCTCGCCCTCGTAGTCGCCGTGCGGGTAGACCCCGGACAGCACCTTCATCAGCGTCGACTTGCCGGCGCCGTTCTCGCCGCAGATCGCGTGGATCTCGCCCCGCCGTACCGACAGGTTGACGTCCTGCAGCGCCTTCACGCCGGGGAACGTCTTGGTGATCCCGCTCATCCGCAAGATGTGCTCGGTCATATCCCCTCGCTCAGGAAAAGCCCCGGGGACGGCGTCCCCGGGGCTGAACCCCTACTTGAGCTGGTCCTCGGTGTAGTAGTTGCCGCCGATGATGACTTCCTTGTAGTTGGACTTGTCGACGATCACCGGGTCGAGCAGGTACGAGGGCACGACCTTGTTGCCGTTGTCGTAGTCCTTGGTGTTGTTCACCTCGGGCTGCTGGCCCTTGAGCACGGAGTCGGCCATCTTGACCGTCTGCTCGGCGAGCTTGCGGGTGTCCTTGAAGATGGTGGAGTACTGCTCGTCGGCCACGATCGACTTGACCGACTGGAGCTCGGCGTCCTGGCCGGTGACGATCGGGTACGGCTTGCTGTAGCCGGAGCTCTTCAGCGCCGACAGGATGCCGATCGACAGGCCGTCGTACGGGGACAGCACACCGTCGACCTTGGTGCTACCGGTGTAGGTCTTGGTGATGATGTCCTCCATGCGCTTCTGCGCCGTGGCGGGGTCCCACCGGAGGATGGCGGCCTGCTTGAAGTCGGTCTGGCCCGACTTGATCACGAGGGTGCCGTCGTCGATCTTCGGCTTGAGCACCGACATGGCGCCGTTCCAGAAGAACGTGGCGTTGTTGTCGTCGGGGGAGCCGCCGAACAGCTCGACGTTGAACGGACCCTTCTTGCCGTCCTCGACGCCCAGGCCCTTCAGCAGCGAGGTCGCCTGCTGGACGCCGACCTTGAAGTTGTCGAAGGTGGCGTAGTAGTCGACGTTGGGGCTGTTGCGGATGAGCCGGTCGTAGGCGATGACCGGGATCTTCGCGTCCGCGGCCTGCTGGAGCTGCGAGGTGATCGCGGTTCCGTCGATCGAGGCGATGATCAGGAGCTTGGCTCCCTTGGTGATCTGGTTCTCGATCTGGTTGGCCTGCGTCGGGATGTCGTTCTCGGCGTACTGGAGGTCGACCTTGTAGCCGAGCTTCTCGAGCTGCTGCTTGACGTTGTCACCGTCGTGGATCCAGCGCTCGGAGGACTTGGTGGGCATGGTGACGCCGATGAGGGCGCCCGCGTTGCCGGCGGCGGCGGAGGCGGAGGCCTCTGTGTCGACGGTCTTCGTGCTCGAACCGCATGCCGTCATGGTCGCGGCGAGCGCGATGGCGGACACCACGCCCCCGATTCGTCCCAACCTCATGAGCATCCCTTTCCATGGGGGTCGCGGCAGACGCAGGACGCGGCGGCTGCCGGTGATAAGTGAGGGATTCGATCACAGAACGTGACGAATCAGAACAAAGTTCGCACCCGTTTCCGCTGATTGTTATCGCTAACAAAGCTTATGTCAACGCTCGGACATAACCTCACAGAAACACTCAGGTAACTTTTACGCAGGTCAGCGGCGTGAGCGGGCCGAGAACAGGCGTTGCAGCAGGATGAAGACGAAGAGCAACATTCCGATGAAGATCTTGGTCCACCAAGATGACAGCGTCCCTTCGAAACTGATGATCGTCTGAATCAGCCCGAGCACGAGCACCCCGAGCACGGTCCCCAGCAGGAACCCGCTGCCACCGGTCAGCAGAGTGCCGCCGATGACCACCGCGGCGATCGCGTCCAGCTCCATGCCCACCGCGTGCAGGCCGTAACCGGAGAGCATGTAGAACGACAGCAGCACCCCGCCCAGCGCCGAGCAGAACCCGCTCACCGTGTAGACGGTGATCTTCGTGCGCCCCACGGGCAGCCCCATGAGCAACGCCGACTGCTCGCTGCCGCCCGTCGCGTAGACCGCGCGGCCGAAGCGGGTGTAGTGCAGCACGTACGCCGCCACCGCCACGACCACCACCGCGATGACCACGCTCGGTGAGATCCACAGATCGGCGAACAGGTCGATCCGGGTCTGCGCGAACGCGGTGAACGTCGGATCCTGGATCGGGATCGAGTCGGTGCCGATCGTGTAGCACAGCCCCCGGGCCAGGAACATGCCCGCCAGCGTCACGATGAACGGCTGGATGTCGAAGGCGTGCACGATGTACCCCATCACCAGCCCGAGCCCCGACCCGATGGCCAGCACCAGCGGCACCACCAGGTACGGCGGCCACCCCGGCCCTTCCATGAGGCTCGCGGCGATCATGGTCGACAGCGCCACCACCGACCCCACCGACAGGTCGATGCCGCCGGTGAGGATCACGAACGTCATCCCCACCGCCACCACCAGCAGGAAGGCGTTGTCGATGAAGACGTTCAGGATGACCTGCCCGCTGGCGAACCCCTCGTAGCGGATCCCCCCGGCCACGAACATGGCCACGAACAGGCACCCGGTCACGAGGACGGGCAGGTACTTGGCCGGCACCGAGGCCCGGCCGACCGTGAGCGTCGTCACGCGGTCACCTTCACCTTCTGCTCGGGGGCGGCGCTCGACGGCTTCGCCCGGCCGCGCCCGCGGAACACCTTGGCCCGGAAGGACGGCGACTGGATGAGGCACACCGCGGTCACCACGAGCGCCTTGAACAGCAGCGTCGTCTCCGGGGGCACCCCGATGGAGTAGATCGTCGTGGTCAGCGTCTGGATGATGAGCGCGCCCAGCACGGTGCCGCTCAGCGAGAACCGGCCGCCGGCCAGCGACGTGCCGCCGATCACCACGGCCAGGATCGCGTCCAGCTCGATCCACAGGCCGGCGTTGTTGCCGTCGGCGCTGGAGACGTTCGAGCTGATCATGAGCCCGGCCACGCCCGCGCACAGGGCGGCGAACGCGTAGACCATGATGATGATCCCGCGCGCCCTGATCCCCGCGAGCCTGCTGGCCTCGGCGTTGCTGCCGACCGACTCGATCAGCATGCCCAGCGCCAGCCGCCGGGTCAGGAACGCGCTGATCGCCAGCACCCCGATCACGATGAGGATGCCGAACGGCACGGTCAGCCAGTAGCCGCCGCCGATCACCTTGTACGCCGGGCTGTTGACGGTGATGATCTGCCCGTCGGTGATGAGCTGGGCCAGACCCCGCCCGGCGACCATGAGGATGAGCGTGGCGATGATCGGCTGGATGCCGATGCCGGCGACCAGGAACCCGTTCCAGGCACCCAGCGCCAGGCACAGCCCGAGCGCCAGCGCCACGGCGGTGAACACGCTG
>NZ_JAATEP010000074.1:0-47423 GCF_012034275.1 Nonomuraea composti
GCTCCGTGGCGGCGCACGCGGCAGGGTGGGCGGGGGGGGGGGGGGCGGGGGGGGGGGCGGGGGGGGGGGGGACCCCGGTTTCGGGGGGGGGCGGGGGGTGGGGGGGGCGGCCCGCCGGTGCAGGCGGGCGCCCGAGTGGTCAGGCCGTGGCCAGGCGCTTGGCGAACTCCGCGGCCGCCGCCCCGGGGTCGTCGGCCTCGGTGATCGCGCGTACGACCACCACGCGCCGCACCCCCAGCGACAGGACCTCGTCGAGGTTGGCGAGGTCGATGCCGCCGATGCCGAACCACGGCCGCGGGGTGTCCAGCGACGCCGCGTGCCGGAGCAGCGGCGGGCCGGGGGCCGGGCGGCCGGGCTTGGTCGGGGTGGGCCAGATGGGGCCGCAGCAGAAGTAGTCGACGCCCTCCTCCACGGCCGCGGCGGATGCCTCGGCGGTGGAGTGGGTGGACCGTCCGATGACGATGTCGTCGCCGAGTATCTCTCGCGCGACCGTCACGGGAAGGTCGTCCTGCCCCAGGTGGAGCACGTCGGGCCGGGCGGCGTAGGCGATGTCCGCCCGGTCGTTGACGGCCAGCAGCTTGCCGTGCCGGTCGCAGGCGTCGCGGAAGACTTCGAGGAGCGCGAGTTCTTCGCGGGCCTCCAGGCCCTTCTCCCGCAGCTGGATGATGTCCACGCCGCCGGCCAGCACCGAGTCGAGGAACTCTGCCAGATCGCCGCGGTCGCGGCGGCCGTCTGTGCAGAGATAGAGGCGGGCCTCAGAAAGCGAGGGCTTGGGCACGCCGCTTGACCTCAGTGTGACGGCCGGCCTTGATCGCCTCGATGGGCGACCCCGGCAGGGACTCGTCTGGGGTGAAGAGCCAGCGCAGCGCCTCGACATCGTCGTAGCCGGCGTCCTGCAACACGGTGAGCGTGCCTGGCAGGCCCTTCATCACGTCCTTTCCGTCGAGGAACACCGCGGGCACCTGCGGCCCGCCGCTGCCCCGGCGCACGCCGAGGAGCTTGTGGTCCCGGAGGAGTTGCTTGGCCCGCCCGATCGGGAGATCGAGGCGCGAGGCCACTTCGGGGAGGGTGAGCCACTCGTCTACGAGCTGGTCGGTCTCCCGGTCGATCTGTGCAACAGAAAGCGTCACGAAACCACAACTACCACATGGCGTGCTTGCTCAAACAACACAATCCCGTAGGGGTACTTGTGGATCTACCAGGCGTTCCGCGTCGAGACGGGACCCGGCGTCGATGATACGGCGTCCTTGGACGAGATCGCGCGGCCGGTCCACGGCGAGGACGGCGGCGAGGGTGTCGTCGGCGGTGAGCCAGACGGCCGACCATTTGTCCTCGGGTTCGCCGCGATAGATGAGCCGGTCGCCCGCGGGGTGGTGGCCGGCGTACTGGAGCATGTGCCCGAACTGCTCGGACCAGAAGTACGGCACCGGGTCGTACACCGCCTCCTCGCCCAGCAGCGTCGCGGCGGCGACCTCGGGGGCGTTGAGGGCGGTGTCCCAGTGCTCGACCCGCAGGCGGGTGCGCCAGCGGCGCGACCACCAGGCGGCGCAGTCGCCGACGGCGACGACGCCGGGCAGCGAGGCGCGCAGGTGCTCGTCGGTGACGACGCCGTTGTGCAGGTCGATGTCGGCGTCGGCGAGCCATTCGACGGCGGGGCGGACGCCGATGCCGGTGACGACGACGTGCGCGTCGACGAACTCGCCGCCGACCAGCCGCACGCCGCCCTCGTCGACGGAGTCGACCATGACGCCGAGCCGCAGGTCGAGGCCGTCGTACCAGGGCAGGGTGCGCCCGCCGATCTCGGTGCCGACGGCGGTCGACAGCGGCGTGGAGGCGCTCTCGATGACCGTGACCTCGCAGCCGGCGCGGCGGGCGGCGGTGGCGACCTCGGCGCCGATCCAGCCGGCGCCGATGATCGCGACGCGGGCGCCGGGGACGAGCACGGCGCGCAGCTCGTGGGCGTCGTCGATGGTGCGCAGGACGTGCTGCGGGCCGTCGCCGGGCAGCCGGATCGGGTCGGCGCCGGTGGAGATCACGAGGCCGTCGTAGGGGACCTCGCCCTCGGTGGTCTCCACGACGCCGGGACGCAGCGACTTGGCGGCGACGCCCGCCCAGAACTCGACGCCGAGAGCGTCGAGGTCGGTGTCGACGTAGCTGGTGTCGGCCTCGCCCTTCAGCACCGCCTTGGACAGCGGCGGACGGTCATAGGGCCGATGGCGCTCCTCGCCGATCAGCGTGATCCGGCCGGTGAAGCCGCGCCCGCGCAGGGCCTCCACCGTACGCACTCCGGCCAGGCCGGCTCCCACCACCACGACATGGTTCACGCTCATGACCATAACGGGGGGCGTGCCCGGGCGTCGCACCGAGGCCGTAGGCTGTTCGGGTAAGACGCGCGGGAGTCCGGCCGTTCACCGGGCTGAGAGGAAGGCTTTCACGGGCCTTCGACCGCAAGACACCTGATCCGGATCATGCCGGCGAAGGGAGCGCAGGTGGATGTGATCGTGGGTGGCGGGGTCGTCGGGCTCTCGGTGGCCTGGCGGATGGCGCGCGAGGGGCGGCCCGTCACCGTGGTGGATCCGGCTCCCGGCAAGGGGGCCTCGTACGCGGCGGCGGGGATGCTCGCGCCGGTCAGCGAGGTGACCTACACCGAGGGGCCGTTGCTGCGGCTGGGGGTGGCCTCGCTGCGGCGCTGGCCCGCCTTCGCCGCCGAGCTGGCCGCCGACGCGGGCTTCACGGCAGAGGGCGGCGTGGCGCGGGCCGAGGCGCGGGCGCTGGATCTGCGGGCCGACGGGACCCTGGACGTCGCGTTCGGGGCCGATGACATGGCCGCGCTGGGCGAGCTGGCCGCGTACATGGAGAAGCTGGGGCTGCCGGTCGAGCGGCTCACCGGCCGTGAGTGCCGCCGCCTGGAGCCCATGCTGGCCCCGTCCGTGCGCGGCGGCCTGCTCGCGCCGGGCGACGCGTGGGTGGACCCGCGCCGCGTGACGGCGGCCCTGCTGGCCGCGCTGGAGCGGCTGGGCGTCCCCGTGGTGCGGGCGCGCGCGACCGGGCTCCTGTACGAGGGCGGAAGGGTCGCGGGGGTACGCCTCGCCCCGCCGTCCTCCGATCAGGAGCCCGAGCACGAGCCCGAGCACGAGCACGAGCCCGAGCACGGCCCGGGAGAGGTGCCCGGCGAGGCGCGGGGTGAGGTGCGGGGTGAGCGGGTCGTGGTGGCGGCCGGGGCGTGGAGCTCGGAGCTGGCCGAGGTGCCGGTGCGGCCGGTCAAGGGGCAGATCATGCGGTTGCGCTCGCCGCGGCCGCTGCTCAGCCGGTGTGTACGCGGCACCGTGCACGGCTCGCCCGTCTACCTGGTCCCCCGGGGCGACGGCGAGCTCGTGGTCGGGGCCACGCAGGAGGAGATGGGCTTCGACACGAAGGTGACGGCGGGCGGGCTCTACGAGCTGCTGCGGGACGCCAGGGAGCTGGTGCCGGGCGTCACCGAGCTGGAGGTCGCCGACGTGGTGGCGGGGCTGCGTCCGGGCACTCCGGACAACCTTCCGCTGATCGGCCCGAGCGGGACGCCGGGGCTGGCGTACGCGACGGGGCATCACCGGGGCGGCGTCCTGCTGGCCCCGCTCACGACCGCGATCCTGCTGGGTGAGGAGAGCGAGCTGGCGGCGCTGTGCGCGCCAGGGAGATTTCGGGAAATTTCATGATTGTTGTGATCAACGGCTCTACCCACGAGGTGGCCGACGGCATGACCGTGGCCCAGGCCGTACACACGCTGACCTCGGCCACCACCGGAGTGGCCGTGGCCGTGAACGACGAGGTGGTCACGCGCGGCGCCTGGGAGACGACGGCGCTGCGCGACCGTGACCGCGTGGAGGTGCTGACGGCGGTGCAAGGTGGATGATCTGATCATCGCCGGGGAGAAGTTCTCCTCCCGGCTCATCATGGGCACCGGCGGCGCGCCCTCGCTGGAGGTGCTCGACCAGGCGCTGGTCGCGTCGGGCACCGAGCTGACCACGGTGGCGATGCGCCGGCTCGACCCCGGCACCCGCGGCTCCGTCCTCGACGTGCTGCGCCAGCGCGACATCAAGGTGCTGCCGAACACGGCGGGCTGCTTCACCGCGGGCGAGGCCGTGCTGACGGCCCGGCTGGCCAGGGAGGCGCTGGGCACCGACTGGGTCAAGCTGGAGGTCATCGCCGACGAGCGGACGCTGCTGCCCGACCCGATCGAGACGTTCGACGCGGCCGAGCGGCTGGTGGCCGAGGGGTTCGTGGTGCTGCCGTACATCGGCGACGACCCGGCGCTGGCGCGGCGGCTGGAGCAGGCCGGCTGCGCCGCCGTGATGCCCCTGGGGGCGCCGATCGGCTCGGGGCTCGGCATCCGCAACCCGCACAACATCGAGCTCATCGTGGAGGCCGCCTCGGTGCCGGTCATCCTCGACGCGGGCATCGGCACGGCCAGCGACGCCGCGCTGGCGATGGAGCTGGGCTGCGACGCCGTCCTGCTGGCCACGGCGGTCACCCGGGCACAGCGGCCCGACCTCATGGCGGCGGCCATGAAGGCGGCCGTGACGGCCGGGCGGCTGGCCCGGCAGGCGGGCCGCATCCCGCGCCGCCGCTACGCCGAGGCGTCGTCCCCGATGGCCCCTTGACAGCGGCGCGCCTTCAGGGCCGATGCCGCTGCGCGACCGGGCGGGGACGTTCCGTGGAGAACGTCTCCGCATCGGTTTCGGGCGCCAGGGCCATGCCGGTGGCAAAACGCCCGTAAACTCGGCGGGGTGGATACGACGACTGCGGACCCCCTGGTCGGGCGGCTCCTCGATGGGCGCTACCGCATCGAGAGCCGGATCGCCCGGGGCGGTATGGCGACCGTCTACCTGGCGCTCGACATCCGGCTCGACCGGACGGTGGCGCTGAAGGTCATGCACCGCTCGCTCGCCGAGGACCCTGCGTTCGTCAGAAGGTTCATCGGCGAGGCCAAGTCGGTTGCCAGCCTCTCGCACCCCAACGTGGTGCACGTCTTCGACCAGGGCACCGACAACGACGTCGTCTACCTGTCGATGGAGTACGTCCCGGGCCGGACCCTGCGCGACATCCTGCGGGAGCGCGGCAGGCTGCCCGCCCGCGAGGCGCTCGAGATCATGATCCCGGTGCTCGCCGCGCTCGGCGCCGCCCACCAGGCCGGGATGGTCCACCGCGACGTCAAGCCCGAGAACGTCCTGATGACCGACGACGGCCGGGTCAAGGTCGTCGACTTCGGCCTGGCCAAGGCGATCGAGGCGACGAACCAGACCCGTACCGGCGTGATGATCGGCACGGTCGGCTACATGGCGCCGGAGCAGGTCATCACCGGCGCCGCCGACGTGCGCAGCGACGTCTACGCCGCGGGCATCATGCTGTTCGAGCTGGTGACGGGGCAGCAGCCGTACGACGGGGAGACCCCGATGTCGGTGGCCTACCGGCACGTCCACGACACGGTGCCGGCGCCGTCGTCGGTGGCGCCGGAGGTGCCGCCGCTGGTCGACACGCTGGTGGCGAGCGCGACCGCGCGCGAGCCCGAGCACCGGCCCGCCGACGCGACGGCGATGCTGGTGGCCGCGGTCGACGCGCACCGCATGCTGCCGCGCACGACGATCCCGCCGGGCACCGGCCCGGTGATGTCGCACTCGCAGCCGCTCGCCGCGCCCCACGCGACGATGGCGCTGCCGCAGGGCGCCTACCCCGGCCCCGGCCCCGGACCTGGCATGGCCGCGCCGCCGCACGGCGCGCACTCCGGCGCGGCGTCGATGCCGCAGCCAGCGCCCGCGCACACGCTGGTCCAGCCGCGGGCGGAGGCTCCGGAGCGGCGGCGCGGGTTCCGCCCCAACTGGTTCCTGGTGGCGCTGGCCGTCGCGATGGTGGCGGCGGTCGGGGTGACGGGGTGGTACTTCGCCCAGCCCGAGTACGTCAAGGTGCCCGACCTGATCGGCCAGAACCTCGCCGTGGCGGAGAAGAACCTCGCGGGCGCCGGGCTGCTGGTGCGCAAGGCCGACGGCCAGTACGACGAGAAGGTGGCCGAGGGCCTGGTCCTCAGCACCGACCCGGCCGCGAACGTCGAGCTGGAGAAGGGCTCCACGATCACCGTGGTGCTCTCGCTCGGCCCCAAGCGCATCGTGGTGCCCAACGTCGAGGGCAAGACCGCCAACGAGGCCCGCGCCGAGATCGCCAAGGCCGGGCTGAACGTCGGCGGCGTCAAGCGGCTGGCCAACCCCGACGTCGAGCGCGACAAGGTGATCCGCACCTCGCCGCAGGCGGGCGAGAAGCTCAAGGAGGGCACCAAGGTCGTCATCTACGTCAGCGCCGGGCTCACCATGCCCGACGTGGGCGGGATGCCGAAGGACCAGGCGGCCGAGTTCCTGACCCGCCAGGGCTTCCAGGTGCAGGTCAACGAGGTCGACGACGACGCCGAGCCGTGCACGGTCATCGCGCAGGCGCCCAAGGCCAAGGCCGAGGTCGACAAGGGCGCGCAGGTCATGGTGACGGTGTCGCGCTGCCAGAGCGACATCTGGGACTTCTTCCGCAGGCACGGCGAGGCGCGCGACGACGAGCAGTTCGCCCTGGTGCCCGGGGTGATCGGCAAGAACGTCAACGACGCGAAGGCCGAGCTGGAGGCCCTGGGGTTCCAGGTGCGGGTGCAGCGGCTGGGCGGCGGCGGCGTGGTGCAGTACCAGCGGCCGCTGCCCAACAGCGAGCGGCCCGCGGGCAGCCTCGTCTACCTCTGGCAGTAGGAGGAGTGTTCAGGCCAGGTGTCCGTGGAGGCGGACCCTGGCCAGGCCGCCGTCCGGGTGGATGTCCACGCGGACGTGCGTGACCGGCTCCTCGCGCCCGAGCCGGAAGCGGTGCGGCGTGTCGGGCTGCAGGCGGGTCCTCGGCAGGAGCTCGATCTCGCGGTCCCCGTCGAGGCCCGTCAGCGTCACCGCGGCGGGCGCGTTGAACAGCAGGTTCGTGGTGTCGATCTCGGCGAGCCTGACGACGCCGCGCCCGGCGAGCCGGATGACGAGCCAGTCGTTGCCGCCGTCGCGCCGCCGCGCGGTCTCCCAGCCCTCCGCCTGGTGCCGGGCCAGGCCGGGCGCGAGCACGTTGCTGGGCGCGGAGTAGAACTCGTCGGAGCAGGCGGTGACGAGCCCGCCGTTGGCGAGCGCGGCCAGGTCGAGCCCGAGGCCGTCGTAAATGCTGAGGTCGGGGCGGGCCTCGCCGTGCACGCGGAGCCGGGCGACGCCTCCGTCGGGGTGGATGTTCAGCCGTACGTGGGTGTAGCGGCCCTCGTCGTGGACGTCGAAGGGATGCTCGGCGTCGCCGGTGAGCTTCGACAGCGGCACGACCTCCGTCCAGGGCGCCGCCAGCACCTCCGCCGGCGACGGGTGCCCCTCGACGCAGGCGGCCTCCACGGAGGCGTGGGTGGGGTAGTTGCCCTTGAACCAGGCCGTGTCGATCACGACCCCGCGGATCACGCCGGGGATGCCGAGCCGCACCAGCGCCCAGTCGTGCCCCGGCGCGCGCCGGCGCCGGGTCTCCCAGCCGTCGTAGACCTGCCCCTTGCTGCCGAACGTCCCGGGCCGGAAGCCGGGCCTGCCGGGCCTGATGAGGCTCTCCTTCTCGGCGAACGACTCGTCGCTGGCGGCCAGGACCGAGCCGCCGAGCGTGCGCAGGGCCAGGTCGGGCAGCCGGGTGAAAGGACTCATGCGCGGGCCTCCAGCATCGGTCGTCCGTGCGGCCGCCCGTCCACCGGACGGCCGCGCAGCCAGGTGGTCAGGACGGCCCCCTTGAGCGTGCGGCCGTGGTACGGGGTGACGGGGTGCCTGTGGTGGAGGCGGGCGGCGTCCACGAGGGTGTCGGCGGCGGGGTCGAACGCCACGAGGTCGGCGTCGTTCCCGGCCATGATGCCGCCCTTGCCGGGGAGGCCCGCCAGGGCGGCGGGGGCGGCCGACATCCAGCGGGCCACGTCCGCCAGCCCGTGCCCGCGGCGGGCGGCCTCCGTCCAGACCGCCGTCAGCCCGAGCTGGAGCGAGGAGATGCCGCCCCAGGCGGCGGCGAAGTCGGGCACCTTGAGGTCGGCCGTGGAGGGCGAGTGGTCGGAGACGACGCAGCTCAGCACGCCGCGCCGCAGCCCGTCCCACAGCAGGTCGCGGTTGGACTCCGAGCGGATCGGCGGGCAGCACTTGTACGCGGTGCCGCCCTCGGGCACCTGCTCGGCCGCCAGCGTCAGGTAGTGGGGGCACGTCTCGGCGGAGACCGGCACGCCGCGCGCCTGCGCCGCCTCCAGCACGTCGAGGCATTCGGCGCTGGAGACGTGCAGGACGTGCACCCGGCAGCCGGTCTCCTCCGCCAGCCGCACGAGCCGGGCGACGGCGCTGCGCTCGGAGGCGCCGGGCCGCGACGCCAGGAACGCGGCGTAGCCGGGTCCTTCCGGCTCGGCCAGCAGCTCCGGGTCCTCCGCGTGCACGATCACCAGCCCGCCGAACCCGGCGACCTCCTCCAGGGCGAGCCGCAGCTCACCGTCGGCCAGCGGCGGGAACTCCTCCACGCCCGACGGCGACATGAAGCACTTGAACCCGCGCACCCCGCGCCCGTGCAGCGGCGCCAGGTCCTTGACGTTGCCGGGGACGGCCCCGCCCCAGAACGCGACGTCCACGTGACACTGCCCCTCCGCGGCCCGCAGCTTGGCGTCGAGCGCGTCGCAGGAGACGGTGGGCGGCAGGGAGTTGAGCGGCATGTCCACGATCGTGGTGACGCCGCCGGCCGCCGCCGCCCTGGTGGCGGAGTCGAAGCCCTCCCAGTGCGTACGGCCGGGCTCGTTGACGTGGACGTGCGTGTCGACCAGGCCCGGCAGGAGCGCCAGGTCGCGCAGGTCCACCTCCTCGGCCGCGGGCAGGGGGGCGGCGTAGTCGTACAGGGCGGCGATCCTCTCGCCGCGCACGGCGACGGCGGCGGCGCGCTCGCCCTCGGGCGTGACGGTCCTGCGCGACCTGACGACGAGATCGAACGGGGTCATCCATCGCCCCCCAGCCGGCGGTCGGCGGCGATCCGGGCGGCGAGGCGCTCGAGCAGCGGCCCGGCCTCCGCCATGCAGCGGGCCGGGTCGGGCTCCAGGTCGGTCAGGGCATAGGCGGCCTCGATGCCGGCGGCCTTCAGCTCGGCGTCGGCGAGCGTGCGCCGCCCGCAGACGGCCACCACGGGCACGCCGGCCCTGGCCGCGGCCTGGGCGACGCCGACGGGGGCCTTGCCGCGCAGCGACTGCTCATCCAGCGACCCCTCGCCGGTGATCACCAGGCGCGCCCCCTTGACCAGCTCGCCGAACCCGAGCAGGTCGAGCAGGTAGTCGATGCCGGGCCTGATCTCGGCGTGCAGGAACGCCAGCGCCGCGAACCCGACCCCGCCGGCCGCGCCCGCGCCCGGCGCCCCCGCGACGCCCATGGCGCGCACGACGTCGTCGTGCTCGACCGCGCCCATCAGCCCGTGCGTGGCGGTGGCGACGGCGGCCAGCCGGGCCAGCGCCGCCTCCAGCGTCCTGACGTCGTCGGGGGTCGCGCCCTTCTGCGGGCCGTAGACGGCGGCGGCGCCGTGCGGGCCGAGCAGCGGGTTGTCCACGTCGCTGGCGACCACGAACTCGACGCCGGAGACCTCGATGAAGCCCGACATGTCGATGCGGGCCAGCTCCTTGAGCGCCGCGCCACCCCTCGGCAGGTCGCGGCCCTCGGCGTCCAGCAGGCGGGCGCCGAGCGCCTGGGCCATGCCGGCGCCGCCGTCGGTGCAGGCGCTGCCGCCCAGCCCGAGCACCACCCGCTTGGCGCCGCGGCGCACGGCGTCGGCGATCAGCTCGCCGGTGCCGTAACTGGTCGCGGTCAGCGGCTCGCGCCCGCCGGGCAGCCGCCGCAGGCCGGACGCCTCCGCCAGCTCGACCACGGCCGTGCCGGCGGGCTGCCAGGCGTACGAGGCGGCGACCCGCTCGCCGGTCGGCCCGGTGACGTCGATCGTGACCCGCTCGAAGCCGCAGGCCACGGCGGCGTCCACGGTGCCGTCGCCGCCGTCGGCGACCGGGAGCTCCACCGTGGGCACGCCCAGCCCGGCCGACACCCGGGAGCAGACCTCGGCAGCCGTCAGCGACCCCTTGAACTTGTCGGGGGCGACCAGAACATGCTGAACCACTACGAACTCCCACCTGATGATGAACAATGTCCAGACACGCCTTCCTGCCCGGTGCGAGCGGGCAGGAAGGCGTGACTCATCATCCTGACATTGGGCTGCCATAGGGAACCATGCCGGTACCCGCCCCTCCATTGCGAGCAGGCAACAGGCCGGTTAACGATCCCCGCGCCCGCATCCCGGCCGTCGCCTGCGTCGACCCGGGCCGTGCCGCGGCATGACGCATGACTTCCCGCCCGGCGCCTGCCCGGCACCGCCTCAGGGCAGGTCAGGTTTTGCGGGAGGTGGCGGCGATGGCGAGCTCGGTGAGCGCCTTGCGGGCCTCAGGGGTGACCGGGGACGACTCCAGGGCCGACAGGGCCTGGCTCAGGTAGTCGCCGATCAGGTCCTCGCACTCCTGCAAGGCCCCCGTGTCCTCGATGATCCGCCGGAGCGTGGCGACGCCGGCCTCGTCCAGGCCCGGATCCCCCAGGAGGAGGCGGACCGTGTCGGCGTCGGCGGGGGAGGCGGCGGCGAGGGTGCGGGCGACGAGCATGGTGCGCTTGCCTTCCCGCAGGTCGTCGCCGGCGGGTTTGCCGGTCTGGGCGGGGTCGCCGAAGACGCCGAGGATGTCGTCGCGGAGCTGGAAGGCGATCCCCACGCGCCGCCCGTAGCCGGTGCACAGCTCGTCCATCCAGGGCGTGAGCTCGCGGGCGGCGAGGGCGAGGCCGAGCCTGAGCGGCTGCTCCACCGAGTACTTGCCGCTCTTGAACAGCGCCACCCGCAGCGCGGACTCGAAGGTGTTCTCGCCGTGGGCCTGCTCCAGCAGGTCGAGGTACTGGCCGCACATGAGCTCGCTGCGCATGTGGTCGTGGACGGGCTGGGCGGCGTCGAGGGCTTCGCGGGGCAGGCCGCTGGTGCGCCACATCTCGCCGGACCAGATGAGGAGCAGGTTGCCGAGCAGGATGGCCGCGCCTTCGCCGAACTGCTCGGCCGAGCCGTGCCAGCCGGACTTCTCGTGCATGGCCTGGAAGCGGCGGTGCGCGGACGGCATGCCCCGGCGCAGGTCGCTCTTGTCCATCACGTCGTCGTGCACGAGCGCGCTGGCCTGGAGCAGCTCCAGGGAGGCGGCGGCGGTGAAGACGCCGGGCTCGTCGGTGCCGCCGGCGCCGCGCCAGCCCCAGTAGCAGAACGCCGGGCGCAGCCGCTTGCCGCCGGACAGCAGCTCGTCGGCGGCCGTGCGCAGCGGCGCGAACTCGGGGTCGCCGCCCGAGGGCAGTTTCCGCTCGACGAACTCCGCGAGGGCGCGCTCCACCTGCGCGCGCAGGGTCTCCATGCCGGCGGCGTGAGTGGTCATGCCCCTGAGACTAGTGGCCGCGGGGACAGGTCAGGATCTCCAGGTGGCTCCTCTCACCCGCTGGTTCGCACATGTGACGGTAACCTTGGCTCATGGCGCTTGGTCGATCCTCCATCCGGCCCGATCGTGTTCCCACCGTCCGCGAGATGCTCGCCTCCGGTGGCCGGTCGTTCTCGTTCGAGTTCTTCCCCCCGAAGACCGACGAGGGCGCGCGGCAGCTCTGGCGGGCGATCAGGGAGCTGGAGTCGTTGCGTCCGACCTTCGTGTCGGTCACGTACGGCGCCGGCGGCTCCACCCGTGACCGCACCGTCGACATCGTGGAGCGCATCGCCCACGACACCACTCTCACCCCTGTGGCGCACTTCACCGCCGTCAACCACTCGGTCCGCGAGCTGCGTCACCTCGTGGGCCGCTTCGCCGACGCCGGGGTGCGCAACATCCTGGCCGTGCGCGGCGACCCGCCGGGCGACCCGATGGGCGAGTGGGTCCAGCACCCGGAGGGAGTCCTGTACGCCGAGGAGCTGGTGCGGCTGATCCGGCAGGCGGGCGACTTCTGCGTCGGCGTGGCCGCCTTCCCCTACAAGCATCCGCGCTCGCCGTCCGTCGAGTCCGACGTCGAATACTTCGTACGCAAGTGCCGGGCCGGGGCCGACTACGCGATCACCCAGATGTTCTTCCAGGCCGACGACTACCTGCGGTTGCGTGACCGGGTGGCGGCCAAGGGGTGTGACACGCCGATCATCCCGTGCATCATGCCGGTCACGCAGATGAGCACGATCGCCCGCTCCGAGCAGCTTTCGGGGGCGCCGTTCCCACCCGACGTGGCGGCGCGGTTCGAGGCGGTCAAGGACGATCCGGCGGCGGTGCGGCAGCTCGGCATCGAGCACGGCGCCGAGCTGTGCCAGCGGCTGCTCGACGAGGGGGCGCCGGGGATCCACTTCATCACGTTCAACCGGTCGAGCGCGTCGCGCGAGGTGTTCCAGCGGCTGGAGCGGGTGCCGGCCGCCACATGAGCGACGCTCACCGAGAGTGAGCACCCGTGAGCTCGCGAGAGGTGAGCGCCCGCCACCCGTCCGCAGGGGGACCGGGCGGGTGACGGGCAGGGGCCGTCGGCCGGCGGGTAAAGGGCCGGTCACGTGCTGTCCTCGAGCATGCCCTGCGTCATGCGACGGCAAACCCGCAGGTCATGGCTTCACAAAGGCAGCGGCCGGCCCGCGATGGCGTACTCCTCGGAGCCGCCGGGGAAGACGAACCTGGTCAGCAGGTCGGTGAAGCCCATGCTGGCGTACAGGTGGCGGGCGGCGGTGGGCTGGTCGTGGGTGGACAGCACGGCGGAGCGTTCGCGGCGGCCGGCGCAGAGGGTCCGGATCATCGCGCGGCCGATGCCCTTGCCCTGGTAGTCGGGGTGGACGTGGATCTCGGCCAGCTCGAACGCGTGCCCCATCCAGGCGTTGGCGGCCTCCGTGCCCAGCCGGTCCTCCAGGCCCCGCAGGACGACGTCGTGCCACCATTGCCCGGGTACGCCGCGAAATCCGTACGCGAAGCCGACGGTCAGAGGTTCCGGGGCAGGCGCATCTGGGGATGATTCACGCAATTCCGCGAAATAGCACTGAAAATGGGGATATGTCGCGTGATTTCGCATGATGGTCTTGCGGCCGGTGATCTGATCCTCCGGCGGATTCATGGCCGCCGTGTAAATGTCGATCACCGTATCCAGCCGCTCGGCGAACTCGGCCGGACCGGCCCCGCGAAACTCGATCACCCGTCGCACACTACTCGACGTCCGCAGGCGTGCCCCCGGTGATGCGCACGAGCTCGTCGAACGTCGTCGGGAACACCGTGTGCGGATGCCCGCCCGCGGCCCACACCACCTCGTGCTTGCCCAGCCAGTTGTCGACCAGGGTGCGCACGGGCGCCGGATGCCCCACCGGGGCCACCCCGCCGATGGGCTGCCCGGTGGCCTGCCGGACGAACTCCGGCGTCGCCCGGCGTACCTTCCGCACACCCGCCGTGCGGGCGATCAGCTCGACGTCGACGCGGTGGGCGCCGCTGGTCAGCACGAGCAGCGGCGCGCCGTCGGCGTCGAAGATCAGGCTGTTGGCGATCGCGCCCACCTCGCAGCCGAGCTGCGCCGCCGCGGTCGCGGCCGTGGGCGCCTTCTCCGGCAGGACCACGATCTCACCGGCGGCCCCCAGCGCGCGCAGGGCGGACTCGACGAGGACGGCGTTCGCGGGCAACTTCTCAGGCATGGAGACACTCTAAACAGGTTGACGCCTCTATTACCCATTCTGGGGGAGTGGTGTAGGGTCCCCAGATCCGATCTTTAGGAGAGGTGGTACGGGTGCGGGTTCAACGGCTGCCCGGGGTGGCTGCTCTTCTGACGGCCGGTGCGGTCGTCGTCTCGGGCTGCGGCACGCAGCACATGGAACGTCCGGCGCAAACGCCTCTCCCACCCGTCCCCCCGCCCGCGGCCGCCCAGCAAGGCCCGGCCGCCGCCCCCGAAGCCGCTTCCGAGGCCGCTTCCGAGGCCGCCGTCACCGCGCCGCGCAAGACGCTCAGGCTGGGCGCCAAGGGCAAGGCCGTCACCTGGATGCAGCAGCGGCTGACCGAGCTCGGCTACCGCCCCGGCAAGGCCGACGGCCAGTACGGCGGCACCACGCTGGCCGCCGTGTGGGCGTTCCAGAAGGTCAACGGCATCAAGCCGACCAGCACGATCGCCAAGCGCACCTGGGAGGCGCTGGAAGCGCCGCGCGCCCCCAAGGTCCTGGTCCCCGGCGGCAAGGCGACCCGCGCCGAGGTCAACCTCACCAAGCAGATCATGGTCCTGTACGTGCGCGGCCAGGTGAAGCTCATCACCCACATCTCCTCCGGCAGCGGCATCCCCTACTGCGAGACCACCACCTGGCAGGGCAAGGAGCAGCGCTTCTGCGGCTCGGCCCGCACGCCCACGGGCAACTACCGCACCACGTGGCGGGCGAGCGGCTGGCACAAGTCGTACCTCGGCGAGCTGTACAACCCGATCTTCTTCAACGGCGGCATCGCCTTCCACGGCGCGCTGTCGGTGCCGCTCTACCCGGCCTCCCACGGGTGCGTGCGCATGCCCATGAACGTGGCCGAGGAACTGCCCGGCCTGCTCGGCAAGGGCGTCCCCGTGCACGTCAGGGGGGCGTACAAGCGCGCCTGAGCCCGTACGAGCCTGCCCGTCCCCGCATAACCTCCGCATAACCGGAAACGGTGACAGGCCGGTTATCCGCCCTCTGGTGAGCTTCCCCCGGACCTTGGGGGGAACTCATGATGACGGCTTTCATGGTGGACGCGCCCGCTCCGCCCGTCCGCGGACGGAGCGGCGCGGCCGGGGCCCGGGTGTGGTGGCTGCTCGCCGCCGGCTGGCTCGCGCAGGTCGCGCTGCGGCTGTGGCTGAACCGCTACCACACCATGCCCGTGGCGAACCCGGACGAGACCGGCTACCTCCTGGCCGCCCGATGGCTGGCCGGCGGCGCCGGGGCCGACCTGTCCGGCTCCACCTTCTACCAGGCCGGGTACGCGCTGCTGCTCGTCCCCATCTTCTGGCTCACCTCGGACCCGGCACTGGCGTACCGGCTGGCCGTGGGGGTGGGGGCGATGGCGGCGGCGAGCGCGTACCCGATGGCGTACGTGCTGCTGCGCCGGCTGCGGCTGGACCGGCGGGCGGCCCTGGTCGCCGCCTTCGTGGCGGGGCTGTCGCCCGCGCTGCTGGTGTTCTCGGGGTTCGCGCTGGCCGACGCGATCCTGCCCGTGGTCGTGCTCGCCTGGCTGACCGCCCTGCACGACCTGGTCGCGGGCGGGGCTGAGCGGCGGCGGGTGGTGGCCGGGGCCGTGGCGGGCGGGCTGGCGGCGTACGCGATGGCGACGCACCTGCGCGGCACCGTGATCGTGGCGGTGTGCCTGCTCGTGGCCGTCGCGCTCTGGCGCAGGCTGCCGCGCGCCGCGCTGATCGCCACGCTGGCCAGCGCCGTCGCGGGCGCGGTGGCGGGGGACGCGCTCAACGTGGCGCTGCGGGCCGCGCTCTACCCCGGCGGACCGCGGGACCTGTCGGCGCTGCTGGTCGAGCGGCTCACCAGCGTGGACGGCCAGGCGTGGGCCCTGTCGGGCGCGGCCGGCCAGCTCTGGTACCTCGTCACCGGCACGTGGGGCCTGGCCGGGGTCGGGCTCGCGGGCGCGGCGGCCCTGCTCGCCCGCCGTTCGGCGCCGCTCGCGCCGCGCGTCCTGGCGGGAGCGCTGCTGGCGGCGACCCTGGGCATCGCGTACGCCTCCTCGGCCGCCCTGCCGGACGAGCACCGGGTCGGCAACTTCGCCTACGGCCGCTACCTGTCGTGCGTCGCCGTGGCCTGGACGCTCGCGGGCCTGCTCACCCTCCTGCGCGCCCGGCGGCTCGCGGTGGCCCGGTGCGCGCTCGCCGCCGTCGGGCTGCTCGCCGTGACCGGCGGCGTGACGGCCTGGTACGCGGGGGACCGGCTGCACCGGCACGCGTTCATCGCCTTCGACTTCCCCGAAGTGATCTTCCTCACCCGGACGTTCGACGCGCTCGACCTGGTCACCGCCTCCCTGTCGGCCCTGGCCCTGCTGGCCTGCCTGACGGCCGCGGCCCTGCTCGCACGGCCGGCGACGGCGACTCCGGCAGGCCGGCCCGCGACGGCCCCGATCCAGCGGCTCGCGACGGCGCTCAAGGCCGCTACGGCGTCCAGACCCGCGACGGCGTTCAGGCCCTCGACGGTGTCCCGGTCCGCGACGGCGGCTTTCGCTCGGCGGCCCGCCACGGCGGTCGTGGGTGTGCTGGCGCTGATCCACCTCGCGTTCATCGCGCACCTGGCGCCCAGCCCGCCCGCCCCCGGCCCCGACCGGCTGCCCGCGCCCGCGCCGCCCGGGCGGGTGGCGGTGGAGGCCGGGGTGCGGTGGAACGTGTGGGTCCCGCTGTCGTACCGGGTGTGGTGGACCGGGATCGAGCGCTTCCACGGCACGACGCCTCCCGCCGGCGCCTGCACCGCCGTCGTCCAAGAGGACGCCGGGCCGCCGCCCGAGGGCTGGGCCGTCACCGGCGCCCGCCACGGCTGGGCGACCTGGTCCCGCTGCTAGTCCTCACTCAGTCGTCACTGTCAAGGCCGTGGCCGGCGTCCCAGCGGGCGCGGGCGTCGTCCATGGCGTCCTTGTGCTCGCGCGACCAGTCGGCCAGCCGCCGCACGGCCTCGGCGAGGCTGCGGCCCATGGGCGTGAGCCGGTATTCGACCTGCGGCGGGATCGTCGGGTACGCCGTGCGCTCGACGAGCCCGTCCCGGCACAGCCGCCGGGTCGTCAGCGTCAGCATGCGCTGCGAGATGCCGGGCACCGCCCGGTGCAGCTCCCTGAAGCGCCGCACCCCCTTGGACAGCTCCACCAGCACCAGCACCGTCCACTTGTCGCCGATGCGGTCGAGCACGTCCCTGATGCCGCAGTCGTCGTCCCCGCAGGGCCCCGTGACCTGCCCCTCGACCTGAGGGGTTACCTCGGTGTGCGCGACTGACATGAAAGTGCCTCCTTACGGCGGGCGCGCGGCCTCGCCCATCCTGGGTTCCTCGCACTCATCACACTAGGGGGACTCATGATTGTCGTTACGGGCGTGTCCGGGGCACTGGGCGGGGCGATCCTCGGCGGGCTGCGGGCCGCCGGCGGGCTGGAGGTGGCGGGGGCCAGCAGGTCGGGCGACGGTACGGCGGTGCGGCACGCCGACTTCGACCGCCCCGACACGCTGAAGGAGGCGTTCGAGGGGGCGCGGGTGCTGGTGTTCGTGTCGGCCGGGTACGCCGAGGACGACGTCGTGCTCGCCCGCCACGGCGCGGCCGTCCGGGCCGCGGCCGACGCGGGCGTGGAGCACGTGATCTACACCAGCCTGGCGGCCTCGGGGGAGCGGCTGACGATCGCGCTGGCCCACCGGTGGACCGAGGCGCGGCTGGCGGAGGCGCCGTTCGACGTCACGGTGCTGCGCAACGGGCTGTACGCCGAGATCCCGGCCGGGCTGGCGCTGATGGGTGCCGCGGCGGCGGCGGAGAGCGGGGTGTTCGCGGCGCCGCTCGGCGCGGGACGGGTGTCGGTGGTGGCGCGGGACGACCTGGCGGCCGTGGCCGTGCGCGTGGCGGCCGAGGCGTGGCAGGACGTCGTGTCGGGGGGCGAGCGGCGGCACGCGGGCCGGACGTACGAGCTGGAGGGCCTGAGCGCGGTCGGCGGGCACGATCTGGCCGAGGTGCTGTCGGAGGTGCTGGGGCGGCCCGTCAGCTACCTTCCGGTGCCGCTGGGGGCCGCGCGGGCGGGGCTGGCCGGGCTGGAGGCGTACCAGGCGGGTCACACGATGTCGACCTTCGCCAACATCGGCGCCGGCCTGCTGGAGGCCCGCAGGAGCGACCTGCCCGCGTTCCTGGACGCGCCCCGCTCGGCCCGCGACCTGATCGCGGCAGTCGTACGGGCGGGTGTCGGCGCGAGCCACTGACCTGGGGCGGGCGTCAGCTCGGGCTGCCGACCTGAGGCTGAGCGGGCGCGCGCCCGATCCGCGTGGTGGCCAGCACCATCCCCACGGCCTGCGCCAGCCCGGCGGCCAGCAGCAGCCAGGCGGTGAACGGCTGCCACGCGGGCAGGCCGGCGAGGAAGTCGGGATTGTCGTAGAGGTTCGCCAGCATGGCGGGCGGGTTGAACAGCGCGACCCCGAACCCCAGCGCGTACGGCACGATCAGCAGCCCCGACACCACGAGGATCAGCGTGCGACCCCTGCTCCCGCGGCGCAGCAGCACCCCGAAGAGCAGGTAGAGGACCGCCACGAGCCCCACCACCAGGGCGGTCCACCAGGTCAGCCGCCAGGTGTCGACGCCCAGCGAGGTGAATTCGGCCGTGTCGGCCTTATGGCCGGCCCACTCGGGCCCCGTGACCTGCGCCCGCACCGCCGCCTTGATGGCCACGTAACCGGCGCCCGCGTAGGCCGCCACCAGGGCCGGCCCCAGAGCCAGCAGCACGAGGCCCACGCGGCCGCCGCGCCCCTGGGAGGTCGCCATCCGCTCTCCTTCCCCCGAGGTTCCGCGGGACAGCTTCTCAAAAGTGCCGGGCGCTTTCCACGCGAGAGCGTACGGGGGAAGGGCATTCCCTACCCGAGGGTGCGCAGGCCGGAGATCGCGACCTCGGCGGCGCGGTGCGCGGTGGCCAGGATGTCCTCCAGCGTCTGCTCGTCGTCGAGCGTCGCCATCACGGTCAGCTTGATCGCCCCGATGAGCGCCCCGACGGCCGCCGCCGCGTCGGCCATCGTCAGGCCGGGGAACGCGTCGTGCAGCCCCTTGGCGAGCCTGAGCTGGCTGTCGAACAGCAGGAGCAGGGCCCGCGCCTGCAGCGCGGGCTCGGTGAGGATCAGCCGCATGCGCAGCGCCGCGTCGGCGGGCGTGAGGTCCTGGTACGAGGCCGCCTGCTCGAAGCTCTCCTCGATGATCCGCAGCAGCACGCCGGTCACCGTCTCGCCGGGCCGCCTGCTCTCCATGGCGCTGATCGCCGCCTCCAGGCGGGCCGTGGTGTCGTAGAAGACCACGTCCTCCTTACTGGCGAAGTAGCTGAAGAACGTGCGGGTCGACACGTCGGCCTGCTCGGCGATCTCCGCGAGTGTCGTCTCCTCGAAGCCCTTCTCCTCGAACAGCCGCAGCGCCGCCTCGATCAGCGCCTGCCGCGTGCGCTGCTTCTTGCGCTCACGGAGTCCTTCCACCATGCCGGAACTATACTGCACACTCTTATTGTTTTCATCCATTGAAACTTTGCATCCGTTGATGTTTTCTGGGAGGGAGAGCTCGGAAGGGAGCGGAACATGTCAGAACTCACCCTGCCCACCGCCCGCCAGCGCCCGCTCGACCCGCCCGACGAAGTCACCGCGCTGCGACAACAGGCGCCGATCCACCGCATGACGTACGCCGACGGCCATCAGGGCTGGCTCGTCACCGGCTACGCCGCCGCCCGCGCCGTGCTGGCCGGCCCGCACTTCAGCAACCGGCCCGAGAACAACGTGCACCCGCCCATCCGCTCCGCCAGGATGGAGGCCGCCATGCGGCCCGAGCTGATGCGCGTGCCGCCCGGCTTCTTCCTGCGCATGGACGCCCCCGAGCACACGCGCTACCGCAAACTGCTCACCGGCCAGTTCACCGTGCGGCGGATGAAGATGCTGGAGCCGCGCATCCAGGAGATCACCGAGACCTGCCTCGACGCCATGGAGGCCGCGGGGCCGCCCGCAGACCTCGTGCAGGAGTTCGCGCTGCCGATCCCGTCGCTGGTGATCTGCGAGCTGCTCGGCGTGCCGTACGAGGACCGCGACCGGTTCCAGGCGGACAGCAAGCTGCTGGTCAACCTGGAGACCAAGGTCGACGACGCCGTCGCGGCGCTCGGGCGCGTCTCGGCGTACCTGCACGGGCTGATCCAGCGCAAGCGCAAGGAACCGGCCGACGACCTGCTCAGCGGGCTCGCCGAGAGCGGCGAGCTGGCCGACGACGAGCTCACCGGCGTAGGGGTGCTCCTGCTCATCGCCGGGCACGAGACGACCGCCAACATGCTCGGCCTCGGCACGTACGCGCTGCTCACGAACCCCGCCCAGCTCGCCGCCATGCGCGACGACCCCTCCGTCGTCGAGAACGGCGTCGAGGAACTGCTGCGCTACCTCACGATCATCCACCTCGGCCCCGTACGGACCGCGCTGGAGGACGTCGAGATCGAGGGCGTCACCATCAAGGCCGGCGAGTCCGTCACCATCCACCTGCCCGCCGCCAACCGCGACGCCTCCCGCTTCCCCGACGCCGAACGGCTCGACGTCACCCGGCCCGCCGGCGGGCACCTCACCTTCGGCCACGGCATCCACCAGTGCCTCGGCCAGCAGCTCGCCCGCGCCGAAATGCGCATCGCCTACCCGGCACTGCTGCGGCGCCTGCCTGGCCTACGCTTGGCGGTAACACCCGAGGAGGTGCCGATGCGCTCCGACATGACCATCTACGGGGTGCACCGCCTCCCTGTCACTTGGTAGGTCATGATGGAAATCAAGGCAGATACGACGGTGTGCATCGGCGCGGGCATGTGCGCGCTGACGGTGCCGAAGGTGTTCGACCAGAGCGAGGACGAAGGCACGGTCGTCGTCCTTCAGGACAAGCCGCCACAGGAGCTGGAGGAGGCCGTCCGCCGCGCCGTCACCCTCTGCCCGTCCGGAGCCATCTCGGTCGTCTGAGCCGCTCCCCGGCGGGGGCCGTGCCTTGACACCGCCCTGACAGCACCGCTTCGCCGTCGCCGCATCCGAACCCGCGGCGGCGGCTTTTCGTCTTTCACCGGCACTTTCGTTCATGGTCATCGAACCTGTGTTCGTGGATCGGTTGACAACGGGGCGTGATCGAAATTATGTTCGACCTAGTGACGGTGAGGCTCGCGGCTCAACGTCACTAGAGCCTGGTCGCGGGCCGTTCGCTTCCCCAAGCGATTCCCGCGGCCAGGTTCTCGGGCGAAGGGCGCGTCCTCGTCGTCGGCGGAGACGAGTGGGCGTGTCCTGGCCGGACGGGGAGAGGGGAAGCTCCTCGTCCGGCCTGCCCGGCGGAAATGTCGGTGGCGTCTGCGATTGTTGGCTCCATCGGCGCAGAAGCCGGCCGCCGCCCACGACTCCAAAGGAGGCGCGCAAGATGGCACCACGGCCTAGAGAAACGCCCGGGCCCCGGCTGTCGCCTGCGGTTCGGGCACACCTGACCGATTCACGTTCCTGCCTGGCGGAGGCGAGCGCCGCTCGCACCCCGGCATCCCGATATGTGGCCGCCCACCTGGCGGCACTGCGAGCCGCAGCGGCGATCCTGGCCGCCCACCCCCGCCCCACCGAGGGCCGCCGCCGCCGGCTGCGCAGCGCCTGGGACCTCCTGCCCGAGGCCGAGCCCGACCTGGCGGAGTGGGCCGGCTACTTCTCCACCACCGCCGCCAAGCGGGCCGCCGCCGAGGCGGGCATGGTCCGCCGCGTCAGCGCCGCCGACGCCGACGAGATCCTCGCCGAGGCGGAGACGTTCGTGACGACCGTCGAAAGCATCCTCGGCGTGCCGTCCCAGCCCCAGCTGCCGGTGGACGTGAACGTGCCACTGGCGGGATAGCCAAGGGAGCCCGGGCCCCACGGCCACGCGCTCCCGCACCGCCCTCCCAGGGCCGTCGAGGTGACTGAGACGGCCGCCTGCCGCCCGACGCGGTCGTCCTCCCGCGTCGGCGCGATCGTGCGGGTGCGAGCTTCCCCGTGCGGTGAGTGGCTGCGCCGCGCTCGTCGCGGTCACGCTGCTTGCGCGCGCCACGTGACGCAGCCCCGACGCCTCGAAGTGCGCGCTGTTGCGGGGCGGGTGTGGTGCGTGGACGGCTGGCATGCCGCCGCGATGCCGCCTGACGCCCGTGCCTGTCAGTCGTGGCCCCGCAGGACGGCTCGTGCCGCTGATCGCGCTGCGATGTCGCCCACGCAAGCCTGTCGCGCGCATCCGCCCAGGCCGTGCCGCCGGGCCGTGTCGCTGAGGCTGTCTTGCTCGCGCTGGCTCGCCCAGGTACGCCGCCCACGTCCTCAGGGGCGTGCGTGAGGGCCGAGCCTTGCGTGCGGCCCTCCGCCGCCCGCTCCGGCGCCGGTGCGGCGGGATGTGGTGCGGTGGTGGTCGGCGCGACGTGTGCGGCGGCCAGCACGTGGGGCTGAGCCCGCACCCGCGCGGCAACGTGTGCGGGAGGACCGAGGGCGCACCCGCGCGCCAACGTGGCCGGGAAGGCGAAAGGGCGCCGGTGGGGACGGTGAGGAGGGCGGAGGCGGGGGAAAGGCCGAGGGGCTCGCCGACGGTGCGGCGAGCCCCTCGGGGGGAGCGGATGACCTCAAAACCACGGGCCTCGGGTGCACGACCAGGGCGGCCTCGACCGCCGGGCCGGCCTCGACAAGCTGTTCGAGGAGGCGGCTGCGACGGGGCGAGGCGACCTTGAGCGGCGGGTCGGGCTCAACGAGCCGGCGTCGACCCGGACCGGTCCTCGATCGGGACCGGGGCCCGAAAATGACCACCCCTCAGGACGGGGGACCGTCCCGGAGGGTGGGTGGTGTCAGGGGGTCAGAACGACTCGACGGCCCGGCGGGCCTCGGCGTCGAGGACGCCCCAGCTGATGAGCTCCTCGGTCAGCTCGCTCGGCGACTTGTCGTAGATCACGGCCAGGGAGCGCAGGTCCTCCTGGCGGATCGACAACACCTTGCCGTTGTAGTCGCCACGCTGGCTCTGGATGGTGGCGGCGTACCGGGCGAGGGCGCCGGCCTTCTCCTTGGGCAGTGTGGCGAGCCGCTCCAGGTCGATCACAAGCTTGGGTGTCGGCCCGAGCGGGCTGGGGGCGGCGCCGCCCGGCAGCAGCTCGGATACGGGCACCCCGTAGAAGTCGGCAAGCTCGGCAAGCTTCTGCACGGTCACCGCTCGGTCGCCACGCTCATAGGAGCCCACGACCACGGCTTTCCACCTGCCACGCGACTTCTCTTCGACTCCATGCAGGGACAGGCCCTGCTGGGTGCGGATGGCGCGGAGTCGTGCACCCAGCGACTTTGCGTACTCAGACGGCATCGTGTGGCCCCCCGGCTCTCGTATGTATCGCTCTCAGTAGATTGTGCTCCCTTGCGGCGTATGCCCGGGCCACCGGGGGGTGTGGTGCCAGGCTAGGCACCATCGGTAGCCATGGCTCTGGGTTTACCCCAGAACGCCGCGCGGTGTGGTTACGCACAGTGACGGTAAAGGGGTGGACGCCTAAGGTCAAGCTGATTGGAAAAAAGATGCCGAATCCGGTCCGGTAGGGATCGCCACAATCGCCCCTCATGTCCCACTGGGAACGGTGACTTCGTCAGGTTTTGACGAGAAATTCGGGGGATCAGGGCTCGCGGGTGAGAATCATGACAGGGCAGGTGGAAGCCCGGACGATCTTGATCGAGGTGTCCCCCAGGAAGACCCGCCTGAGTGGCCCGGTGTCGCTCGAAGCGCATATGATCATCTCGCCGGGCAGCCACGAGGTCGTGCCGAGCGCCTGGGCCACGTTGCGGCCCTCCAGCACCTCGACCTCCACGGGCCTGCCCGCCGGCCGTCCCGGCGAGCGCTGGGCCCGTGCCGCCGCCTCCAGGTCGGCCGCGGCCCGGTCGCGCAGGCGTACGAGCATCTCTTCCTCGATCCTCGCCCGCCTGCCGCTGCTGATCACGAGCGTGACCAGCCGCAGCGGCACGCCGAGCGCGGCGGCCGTCCCGGCCGCGTCCTTGACCGCCGCGTCGCAGCCGGGGCCGCGGCGGTAGGCGACGGTCAGGCGGTCGAAGGCGGCCGGCGGCCGTTCGCCGTAGCCGCGCGGCGCGAGCAGGACGGGAACGGAGGAGGAGTGCAGGAGCTGGTCGGCGGTGCTGCCCACCGAGATGCGCCCCCTACCGCCACCGGGACCGCCGCCGAAGCCCGCGCCGAGCCCGGAGCCGCCGGGCGCGGAGCCGATCACCACGACGCCGGCGCCGCGCCGGCGCGCCAGCTCCACCAGCCCGCGCCCGCTGCCCCTGTGGGTGTGCGTGACGTACTCGGCGTCGCCGCCGCCCAGCTCGGCGACCAGCTCGCGGGCCTGCGCGAGCGTCGCCTCCGCCTGCTCGCGCAGGTAGGCGCGCCACGCGCTCTCCTCGGCCCGGGCGGGCCCCGGCGTGGAGTGGGCGGGCGGCCGCACGGTCGCCACCGTCAGCCGGGCGTGCGCCTGCCGTGCCAGCAGGACGGCCAGCGCCAGCGCGTCCCTGCCCCGGACGCCGGAGACGTATCCGGCCAGCACGTCGTCGAGCTTCATTCACTCCACCTCGGCATTCAGCCGCGAATGGCCGTACCCGTACAGGAAGTAGCAGACCAGGCCCGCGAGCATCCACAACCCGAACGCCAGCCAGGTCACCCCGGCCAGCCCGGCCATGACCACGACGCACAGCACCGCGCCCAGCACCGGCGTGGCGGGGAAGAGCGGCGTGCGGAAGCTGCGCGGCAGCTCGGGGCTGCGGTAGCGCAGCACGAGCACGCCGACGTTGACGATGGCGAACGCGAACAGCGTGCCGATGCTGGTGGCCTCGGCGAGCTGCCCGAGCGGCACCAGCCCGGCCAGCACCGAGACGAACGCGGCCACGATGAGGGTGTTGGCGACCGGCACCTGCCGGCGGGGGTCGACTCGCTGGAAGACGCGGGGGATGAGCCCGTCGCGGGACATCGCGAACAGGATGCGGGTCTGGCCGTACATGACGGTGAGCACGACGCTGGCGATGGCGACGACCGCGCCGAACGAGACGATCAGGCCGGGCCAGGTGGCTCCGGCGGCCAGGTCGGCGACGTGCGCCAGGCTCGCCTCGGTGCCGCCGGCCTCGAACGAGGTGTACGGCATGGCGCCGACGGCGGCCAGGGCCACGAGCACGTAGACGGCCGTCACGATGGCCAGCGACAGGATGATGGCCAGCGGCAGGTCGCGCTTGGGGTTCTTGGCCTCCTCGCCGGCGGTGGAGGCGGCGTCGAAGCCGATGTAGGAGAAGAAGACCTGGGAGGCGGCGGCCGTGATGCCGGCCACGCCCATGGGGGCGAACGGCGCCAGGTTGCCCGAGCGGAACGCCGTGAACGTCACCGCGCAGAAGAACAGCAGCACCGCGATCTTGATGAGCACGAAGAAGGCGTTGGCCTTGGCGCTCTCGGAGGCGCCGTGGAGGAGCAGCCAGGTGGCCAGCAGCACGATGACGACGGCGGCGACGTTGACCACGCCGCCGTCCTGGCCGGGGGAGCGGGTGATCGCGTCGGGCAGCGCGAAGCCGAAGACGGCGCGCAGGAACGCGTTGAGGTACTCGCCCCAGCCGACCGCCACGGCGGCCACGGAGACCGCGTACTCGAGCATGAGGCACCAGCCGCAGACCCAGGCGACGAGCTCGCCCAACGTCGCGTACGCGTAGGAGTAGGACGACCCGGACACGGGGATCGTGCCGGCCAGCTCGGCGTACGACAGCGCCGAGAACAGCGCCGTGACGGCCGCCAGCACGAACGCCAGCACCACGGCGGGGCCGGCCTTCGGCACCGCCTGCCCGAGGATCACGAAGATCCCGGTGCCCAGCGTCGCGCCGACGCTGAACAGCGTGAGCTGCCACAACGACATGGTGCGCCGCAGCTCGCCGCCCTCGCCGTGCCCGCCCTCGGCCACGATGCGCTCGGTGGGCTTGGTGCGGAGGAGCCGCCGGGCCAGTGTCATCGCACACCCCTCACAACGTGCTCGTCAGCGGCCAGCGGCCGTTGGGCGTGACGATGGTGCCGGCCGACCCGCCGAGGATGCTCTCAGCATCCTCCAGCCGGCCGATGGCCGCCATGTCGCCGGTCGTCTCCACGAACCGGCACACCGCCTCGACCTTCGGCCCCATCGACCCGGCGGGGAAGTCCAGCGCGCGCAGCTCGTGCGGCGTGGTGTGGCCGATCCCGCTCTGGGCGGGCGTGCCGAAGCCGCGCATGACGCGCGGCACGTCCGTGAGGCTGAGGAACGCGTCGCACTCCAGCGCCTCGGCCAGCATCGCCGTGGTGAGGTCCTTGTCGACGACGGCCTCGACGCCGGTCAGCCGGCCGCGCTCGTCGCGGACGACGGGCACGCCGCCGCCGCCCGCGCACACCACGATCACGCCCTCGCCGACCATGCGGCGGATCAGCCGGGTCTCGACGACGCGCTGCGGGGCGGGGGAGGGCACGACGCGCCGCCAGTGCCGCCCGTCGGGCCGCACCGTCCAGCCGTGCTCGGCGGCCAGCTTCTCCGCCTCCTCTCGCTCGTAGACCTGGCCGACGAACTTCGACGGCTCCGCGAAGGCGGGGTCGACGGCCGACACCAGCGTCTGCGTGACCATGGCCAGCACCTGGCGGCCGGGCAGCGCGTTCTGCAGGGCCTGCTGCATCCAGTAGCCGATCAGGCCCTGCGTCTGCGCGCCGAGCGCGTCGAACGGGTACGGGCCGGTCAGGCCGGGGTCGGCGGCGCTCTGCATGGCCAGCAGCCCGACCTGCGGGCCGTTCCCGTGGGTGATGACCAGCTCGTGCTCGCCGGCCAGCCTGGCGAGCGTCCTGGCGGCGGCACGCACGTTGGCGAGCTGCGCGTCGGCGTCAGGACGCTGCCCGCGCCGCAGCACCGCGTTGCCCCCCAGCGCCACGATGACCCGCATGCCGCCCCCCTCTCCTCAGACCGCGTCGCGCTCCAGCGGGCAGCTCATGCAGCGCGGACCGCCGCGCCCCCTGCCGAGCTCGCTGCCCCTGATGGTGATCACCTCGATGCCGTTGTCGCGCAGGTAGTTGTTGGTGGTGGCGTTGCGCTCGTAGGCGACGACCACGCCGGGCTCCAGCGCCAGCCCGTTGCAGCCGTCGTCCCACTGCTCCCGCTCGGCGGCGTAGACGTCCTGGGCAGGGGTCAGGACCTTGATGTCGGGCAGGTCGAGGGCGTGCGCGATCGCCTTGTGCATGTCCTCGGGCGGGTGGTCGGTGACCTTGAGCTCCTTGGACGTCTCGCCCGGCTCGATCGTGTACGCCGGCAGCATGCCCAGCCCGGCGTACTTGGTGAACACGCCCACGTCGAGCATCGTCATCACGGTGTCGAGGTGCATGAACGCCCGCGCCTTCGGCATGTCGAGCGCCACGATCCGGCGCGCGGACCCGGCGCTGAACATCCGCTGCGCCAGCATCTCGACGGCCTGCGGCTGGGTGCGCTCGCTCATCCCGACGAGCACCGCGCCCCGCCCGATGACCAGCACGTCGCCGCCCTCCATGGTGGCGGGGGCGACCGGCTGGCCGGGCATCCAGCAGTGGTAGCCGCCCTGCCCGGGCCGGTCGAAGCCGCCGGCGAACGTCGGGTGGTACATGTAGACGGCCTCCATGTTGACCGTCTCGCGCATGCGGGCCTTCTTCTTCATCGCGTTGATCGACACGCCGTCGTAGATCCAGCACGACGTGTCGCGCGTGAACAGGTGGTTGGGCAGCGGCGGCAGGATGAAGTCGTCGTCGTGCGTGGCGTGGAAGGTCACCGACTTGGGGTCGCAGCCCATCGCGACCAGCTCGCGCTTGGTGATGCCGCCGGTCAGGTAGACCTGCAGCGTGGCGGAGTCCATGCCGTCGAGCGTGTTGCGGATGTCGTCGATGGCGCCGGGCCCCAGCCAGCGCTCGTCGATGACCGCGTCGAGGATGTGCTTGCGCGCCTCGGGGATGTCGACGGTCTCCCTGAGCAGGTCGGCCAGCAGGTGGACCTGGATGCCGCGATCGGTCAGCACCCGCTCGAACTCCTCGTGCTCCTCGATCGCGCGCTGCACCCACAGCACGTCGTCGAAGAGGAACGCGTCCTTGCTGGTGGGGGTCAGCCGTCTCAGCGCCAGGTCGGGCCGGTGCAGCAGGACCTGCCGCAGGCGCCCGACCTCGGAATCGACATGGAACGTCATCTGTCCTTCATCCCCCTCCCGGACGCAGAAGTCACGCCCCGCACCGGGTAGACGACCTGCCCTGCGGAGCGGCCTCCCACACGGCGGGGCGGGGGAAATTACCTGATCCGGGACCGCGACCGGGCCGTCGCTCCCCGTGCGGGCCCTGCGGGAGGGTGCTCGCGTTGTACCTGGTAGCCCCTGGTACTGTGTGTCCCGACCAACACCCTTTTAAGACCCGTCCCGTGAGGCGGGAAAGGTGGTGAGCTTCGTCATGTCCACACCTGTGGGCGATTCCAGGGCCGTCCTGGAGGCCCCCGACATCCACCGGGCACTCACCCGGATCGCGCACGAGATCCTCGAGCGCACCAAGGGGGCGGGCGACGTCGTCCTCCTCGGCATCCCCACCCGCGGGGCCACTCTGGCCCGCCGGCTCGGCGACCGCATCGAGCAGTTCGAAGGCGTCAAGACCCCCGTCGGCTCGATCGACATCACCATGTACCGCGACGACCTGCGGCGCGGGCCCGTGCGTCCGCTCGGCCCGACCGAGCTGCCCCCCGACGGCATCGACGGCAAGGTCGTGGTGCTCGTCGACGACGTCCTCTACTCCGGCCGCACCGTACGCGCCGCGCTCGACGCGCTCAACGACCTCGGCCGGCCCACCGCCGTGCAGCTCGCCACCCTGGTCGACCGCGGCCACCGCGAGCTGCCCATCCGCGCCGACTACGTCGGCAAGAACCTCCCGACCGCCAAGAGCGAGAAGGTGAAGGTCTACCTGGAGGAGATCGACGGCCGCGACGCCGTCCTGCTCATGAAGGGGGGCGCCCAGTGAAGCGGCACCTGATCTCGGCCGGAGACCTGACCAAGGACGACGCGCTGCTCATCCTCGACACCGCCGAGGAGCTGGCGAGGGTCTCGGAACGTTCCATCAAGAAGCTGCCGACGCTGCGCGGGCGCACGGTCGTCAACCTGTTCTTCGAGGACTCCACTCGCACCCGCATCTCGTTCGAGGCGGCGGCCAAGCGGCTGTCCGCCGACGTGATCAACTTCTCGGCCAAGGGGTCGAGCGTGTCCAAGGGCGAGTCGCTCAAGGACACCGCGCTCACCCTGGAGGCCATGGGCGCCGACGCGGTCGTCATCCGCCACAGCGCCTCCGGCGCGCCGCACCGCCTGGCCACGTGGGTGCGCGGCAGCGTCGTCAACGCCGGCGACGGCACCCACGAGCACCCCACGCAGGCGCTGCTCGACGCCTTCTCCATGCGCCGCCGCCTGGGCAGCCTGGAGGGCCGCAAGGTCACCATCGTCGGCGACGTGCTGCACAGCCGGGTCGCCCGCTCCAACGTGCTGCTGCTGAACACGCTCGGCGCCGAGGTCACCCTCGTCGCGCCGCCCACGCTGCTGCCCGTCTCCGTCGGCACCTGGCCGTGCGAGGTGTCCTACGACCTCGACGCGGTGCTGCCGAAGTCCGACGCGGTGATGATGCTGCGGGTGCAGAAGGAGCGGATGAACGCCGCGTACTTCCCGAGTGAGCGCGAATACAGCCGTCGTTATGGTCTGGATCGAGAGCGGTTCGCGAAGATGCCCGATGAGGCGATCGTCATGCACCCGGGTCCGATGAACCGGGGCATGGAGATCGCCGCCGAAGTGGCCGACTCGGCGCGATCCACGATCGTCGAGCAGGTCGCCAACGGCGTGACCATCCGCATGGCCGTCCTGTACCTGCTGCTCGGGGGAGAGACCGCATGATCATTCGCAACGTGAGGATCCTGGGCGGCGAGCCCGCCGACATCAGGATCGAGCACGGCGCGATCGCCGAGATCGGGCCGAACCTGCCCGGCGAGAGCGTCGTCGACGGGGCGGGCGCGATCGCGCTGCCCGGCCTGGTCGACCTGCACACGCACCTGCGCGAGCCCGGCCGCGAGGACGCCGAGACCGTCCAGACCGGCACCCAGTCGGCGGCCCGCGGCGGCTACACCGCCGTGCACGCCATGGCCAACACCTCGCCCGTCGCCGACACCGCCGGCGTCGTCGAGCAGGTGTGGCGGCTGGGCCGCGAGTTCGCCCACTGCGACGTGCACCCGGTCGGGGCCGTCACCGTCGGGCTGGAGGGCAAGCAGCTCGCCGAGCTGGGCGCGATGGCCGACTCCGCCGCCCGCGTGCGCGTCTTCTCCGATGACGGCAAGTGCGTGGACGACGCCGTGCTGATGCGCCGCGCCCTCGAGTACGTCAAGGCGTTCGACGGCGTCGTCGCCCAGCACGCCCAGGAGCCGAGGCTCACCGCCGGCGCCCAGATGAACGAGGGCGTCGTCTCGGGCAGGCTCGGCCTGACCGGCTGGCCCGCGGTCGCGGAAGAGGCGATCATCGCCCGCGACTGCCTGCTGGCCGCCCACGTCGGCTCCCGGCTGCACGTCTGCCACGTCTCCACGGCGGGCTCGGTCGAGATCATCCGCTGGGCCAAGTCCAAGGGCTGGAACGTCACCGCCGAGGTGACCCCCCACCACCTGCTGCTCACCGACGACCTCGTCGAGGAGTCGCCGGTGGGCGCCTACAACCCCATCTACAAGGTCAACCCGCCGCTGCGCACCCGCGCCGACGTCGAGGCGCTGCGCGCCGCGCTGGCCGACGGCACGATCGACATCGTGGCCACCGACCACGCGCCCCACCCGGTCGAGGACAAGGAGACCGAGTGGTCGGCCGCGGCCATGGGCATGGTCGGCCTGGAGACCGCGCTCAGCGTGGTCCAGGAGGCCATGGTCGAGACCGGGCTGCTCGACTGGGCGGGCGTCGCGCAGCGCATGTCCGTCGTGCCCGCCCGCATCGGGCGGCTCGGCGGCCAGGGGCAGCCGCTCGACGTGGGCGCCCCGGCCAACATCACCCTGTACGACCCGTCCGCGCGCACGAAGGTGGACCCGTCCGCCTTCGCCTCCAAGAGCCGGAACACCCCGTACGAGGGGATGACGCTGCCCGGCCGGGTAGTGGCCACGTTCCTGCGCGGCAGGCCGACCGTTCTCGAAGGGAAGCTGGTTTGAACACTGCGTCCAACGCTGCGGTGCTCGTCCTGGAAGACGGCCGGGTCTTCCATGGAACGTCCTACGGCGCCGAAGGCGAGACGTTCGGCGAGATGGTCTTCAACACCGGCATGACCGGCTACCAGGAGACCCTCACCGACCCCTCCTACCACCGGCAGATCGTCGCCATGACGGCGCCCCACATCGGCAACACCGGCGTCAACGACGAGGACCCCGAGTCGAAGCGCGTCTGGGTGGCCGGCTACGTCGTTCGCGAGCCGTCCAGGGTGGTCTCCAACTGGCGGGCCAACCGCTCGCTCGACGACTACCTCAAGGAGCAGGGCGTCGTCGGGATCGCCATCCCCGGCACCCGCGCGCTCACCCGCCACCTGCGCGAGCGCGGCGCCATGCGCGCCGGCATCTTCAGCGCGCCGGAGGCGCCGGTCGAGGAGCTCGTCGAGCGGGTGCGCCGCTCGCCCCTCATGGAGGGCGCCGACCTGGCCCGCGAGGTCGCCACCGGCGAGGCGTACGTCGTGCCCGCCATCGGCGCCAAGCGGTTCACCGTCGCGGCCGTGGACCTCGGCATCAAGGGCATGACCCCGCACCGGATGGCCGAGCGCGGCTGCGAGGTGCACGTGCTGCCCGCCGACGCCACCTACGAGCAGATCATGGCGGTCGAGCCCGACGGCGTGTTCTTCTCCAACGGGCCGGGCGACCCCGCCACCGCCGACGTGTCGGCGCTGCGGCGGGTGCTGGAGGCCAGGGTGCCGTTCTTCGGCATCTGCTTCGGCAACCAGCTCTTCGGGCGGGCCCTCGGGCTGTCCACCTACAAGCTGCGCTACGGCCACCGCGGCGTCAACCAGCCCGTCCAGGACGTGCGCACCGGGAAGGTGGAGATCTCGGCGCACAACCACGGCTTCGCGGTCGAGGCGCCGCTCGACGGGCCGTTCGAGACCCCGTACGGGCCGGCCGAGGTGAGCCACGTCAACCTGAACGACCGCTGCGTGGAGGGGCTGCGACTGCTCGACGGCCGCGCCTTCAGCGTCCAGTACCACCCGGAGGCCGCCGCCGGGCCGCACGACGCCGCCTATCTTTTCGACGAGTTCTGCGAGGTCATGACCCGTGCCAAAGCGTGAGGACATCCAGTCGGTCCTGGTGATCGGCTCGGGGCCGATCGTGATCGGCCAGGCGTGCGAGTTCGACTACTCCGGCACCCAGGCGTGCCGCGTGCTGCGGGCCGAGGGGTTCCGCGTGATCCTGGTCAACAGCAACCCCGCGACGATCATGACGGACCCGGAGTTCGCCGACGCCACGTACGTCGAGCCGATCACCCCCGAGTTCGTCGAGAAGATCATCGCCAAGGAGCGGCCCGACGCGCTGCTGCCCACGCTGGGCGGCCAGACCGCGCTCAACACCGCCGTGGCCCTGCACGAGTCGGGCGTGCTGGACAAGTACGAGGTCGAGCTGATCGGCGCCGACTTCGACGCGATCCAGTCGGGCGAGAACCGCGAGAAGTTCAAGGAGATCGTCGCCAAGGTCGCCCGCGAGCACGGCCTCAACGCCGAGTCCGCCCGGTCCCTGATCTGCCACACCATGGACGAGTGCCTGGCCGCCGCGGGCGAGCTGGGCTACCCGCTGGTCGTGCGGCCCTCGTTCACGATGGGCGGCGCCGGCTCCGGCTTCGCGTACGACGAGGACGACCTGCGCCGCATCGCCGGCGCCGGGCTCGACGCCTCGCCGACCACCGAGGTGCTCCTGGAGGAGTCGATCCTCGGCTGGAAGGAGTACGAGCTGGAGGTCATGCGCGACAAGGCCGACAACGTCGTCATCGTCTGCTCCATCGAGAACATCGACCCGATGGGCGTGCACACCGGCGACAGCGTCACCGTCGCGCCCGCGCTGACCCTGACCGACCGCGAGTACCAGAACATGCGCGACGTCGCCATCGCGGTCATCCGCGAGGTCGGCGTCGACACCGGCGGCTGCAACATCCAGTTCGCGGTCGACCCGCGCACCGGGCGCATGATCGTCATCGAGATGAACCCGCGCGTGTCGCGCTCGTCGGCGCTGGCCTCCAAGGCCACCGGCTTCCCCATCGCGAAGATCGCGGCCAAGCTGGCCATCGGCTACACCCTCGACGAGATCCCCAACGACATCACCAAGGAGACCCCGGCCTCCTTCGAGCCGACGCTCGACTACATCGTGGTGAAGGTCCCGCGCTTCGCGTTCGAGAAGTTCAGGGGCGCCGACCAGACCCTCACCACCCACATGAAGTCGGTGGGCGAGGCCATGGCCATCGGCCGCTCGTTCCCCGAGGCGCTGCAGAAGGCGCTGCGCTCGCTGGAGAAGAAGGACTCCTCCTTCACCTGGGCCGGCGAGGTCGCGCCCAAGGAGGAGCTGCTGGCGGCCTGCCGCACCCCGCACGACGGCCGGCTGCGCACGATGCAGCAGGCCATCAGGGCCGGCGCCACCGCCGAGGAGCTGTACGAGGCCACCAGCGTCGACCCGTGGTTCCTCGACCAGCTCTTCCTGCTGCACGAGGAGGCCCAGGCGGTCGCCGAGGCGCCCGAGCTGACCGCCGAGGTGCTCGAGCGGGCCAAGCACCTCGGGTTCAGCGACGTGCAGATCGGCGAGATCCGCGGCATCGACGAGGCCAGGGTGCGCGACCTGCGGCACGCCCTCGGGCTGCGGCCGGTCTACAACACCGTCGACACCTGCGCCGCCGAGTTCGCCGCCAAGACGCCCTACCTCTACTCGACCTACGACGAGGAGAGCGAGGTCCCCACCGGGGAGCGCCAGAAGGTCATCATCCTCGGCTCCGGGCCCAACCGCATCGGGCAGGGCATCGAGTTCGACTACGCGTGCGTGCACGCCTCGTTCGAGCTGTCGCGGGCCGGGTTCGAGACCGTCATGGTCAACTGCAACCCCGAGACCGTCTCCACCGACTACGACACCTCCGACCGGCTCTACTTCGAGCCGCTCACGCTGGAGGACGTCCTGGAGGTCGTGCACGCCGAGCAGCAGACGGGCCCGGTCGCGGGCGTCATCGTGCAGCTCGGCGGCCAGACGCCGCTCGGGCTCGCGCAGGCGCTCAAGGACGCCGGCGTGCCCGTCGTCGGCACCTCGCCCGAGTCCATCCACCTGGCCGAGGAACGCGGCGCGTTCGGACGGGTGCTGGCCGAGGCCGGGCTGCCCGCGCCCAAGCACGGCACCGCGCTGACCGTGGCCGAGGCGCTGGAGATCGCCGAGGAGATCGGCTACCCCGTGCTCGTCCGCCCCTCGTACGTGCTCGGCGGGGCCGGCATGGCCATCGTCTACGACGAGGAGACGCTCGGCACGTACATGGCGGCCCAGGAGGGCGGCCACCCGGTGCTGGTGGACAAGTTCCTCGACGAGGCCATCGAGATCGACGTCGACGCCCTCTACGACGGCGAGGAGCTGTTCCTGGGCGGCGTCATGGAGCACATCGAGGAGGCCGGCATCCACTCCGGCGACTCGGCGTGCGCCCTGCCGCCGATCACGCTCGGCAGCGCCGACATCAAGGCCATCCGCGCCGCCACCGAGGCCATCGCCGCCGGGGTGGGCGTGCGCGGCCTGCTGAACGTCCAGTACGCCATGTCCGCCGGCATCCTGTACGTCCTGGAGGCCAACCCGCGCGCCAGCCGCACCGTGCCGTTCGTGTCCAAGGCCACCGGCACGCCGCTGGCCAAGGCGGCGGCCAGGGTGATGCTCGGCGCGTCGATCGCCTCGCTGCGCGAGGAGGGCATGCTGCCCGCCGAAGGCGACGGCGGCACGCTGCCGCTCGACGCCTCCATCGCGGTCAAGGAGGCGGTGCTGCCGTTCAACCGCTTCCGCGGCGTGGACATCGTCCTGGGGCCCGAGATGCGCTCCACGGGCGAGGTCATGGGCATCGACGAGTTCTTCGGCATCGCCTTCGCCAAGTCGCAGGCGGGCGCGTACGGGCAGCTCCCGACGAAGGGACGCGCGTTCGTATCCGTGGCCAACAGGGACAAGCGTGCGATGATCTTCCCTGTGAAGGCGCTCGCGGATCTCGGGTTCGAGATCCTCGCGACCGAGGGCACCGCCGAGGTGCTGCGCCGCAACGGTGTCCATGCCAAGATCGTGCGAAAGCACAGCGAGGGGACGGGTCCCGGAGGTGAGCCCACGAGCGTGCAGGCCATTCTCGACGGCGAGGTCGACCTGATCGTCAACACGCCCTTCGGCAGCCCGGGGCAGTCGGGGCCGCGGCTCGACGGCTACGAGATCCGTACGGCCGCGGTGCTGCGCGGCATCCCGTGCATCACCACGGTCTCGGGCCTGGCCGCCGCGGCGGCCGGCATCCAGGCGATCGTGCGCGGCGACGTCGGCGTACGGTCTCTCCAGGAGCACGCACAGGCACTCCGGGGCTGACCCCGCACAGGAGGTGAAGACGACTGGCCGGCACACCGGTGCAGGTGACGGGCACGGTGCTGACGACGCGCCGGGTCGACGCCTACCATGCGCTGACGGTGGTGGCGCCCGGCATCGCCGAGCGTTACCGCCCCGGCCACTTCGTCTCCGTGGCGGTCGGCGGGCCGTACTCGTCGATGGTGACGCGCCGCGCGCTGTCCATCCACGACGTGAAGTCCGACTACGGCGGCACGGTGGAGCTGGTCTTCACCGTGCGCGGCTCGGGCACGGCGTGGCTGGCCGAGCGGCGCGCCCGTGACACGCTCGACCTGGTGGGGCCGCTCGGGCGGCCCTTCCCGCTGCCGCGCGACCCGGTCCACTGCGTGCTGGTCGGCTCCGAGTACGGCTCGGCCGTGCTGTTCCCGCTGGCCGACGCGCTGCTGGCGCGGGGCTGCCGGGTCGACTTCGTGCTCGGCGGCGCGGGGGCCGAGCGGGTGTTCGGGGCGATGCGGGCCCGCCGCATCGCCGAGACGACCACGCTGACCACCGAGGACGGCTCGCTGGGCCTGCGCGGCAAGGTCACCGACGCGCTGCCGTCCGTGATCGCCGACACGCGGGCCGACGCCGTGTACGCGTGCGCGCCCATGGAGACGCTGCGGGCGGTGACGGCGGTGGCGATGGAGTTCGACATCCCGGTGCAGGTGGCGGTCGAGGAGGCCATGGCCTGCGGCATCGGGGTGTGCATGACGTGCGTGCTGCCCGTCATCGGCGACGACGGGGCGACCAGGATGGTCAGGGCGTGCGCGGAGGGGCCGGTGTTCCGGGGGGAGCGGGTGCGGTTCGAGGACGTGGGAACGATCCCGTTCGACGCGCTCGGCGCCCCCGGAGGCGGTGCACGACATGTCAGTTGATATGCGGACTTTTCTGGCGCACGTGGAGCTGGCGAACCCCATCACCACCGCCGCCGGCTGCGCCGCCTCCGGCCGCGAGCTCGCCCAGTTCTTCGACCTGCACCGGCTCGGCGCGCTGACCACCCGCTCGATCACCATGGCCCCGCGCGCCGGCCGGCCCACCCCCCGCATGGCCGAGACACCCTCCGGCATGCTCAACGCCGTCGGGCTCCAGGGGCCGGGCATCGAGGCGTTCCTGGAGCGCGAGCTGCCCTGGCTGGCCCAGCGCGGCATCAAGACCATCGTCTCCATCGGCGGCGGCACCGTCGCCGAGTACTCCGAGCTCGCCCGCAGGCTCGCCGACGCGCCCGGCGTCACCGCGCTTGAGGTCAACCTCTCCTGCCCCAACATGGAGGACCGCGGGCGCGTCTTCGCCCGCGAGGGCAGCGCCGCGGCCGAGGTGATCGCCTCCGTGCGCTCCATCATGCGCTACGACGTGCCCGTCGTCGCCAAGCTCGCCCCCGACGTGGCCGACATCGTCTCCGTCGCGCGCGCCTGCGTGGACGCCGGGGCCGACGCCCTGTCCATGATCAACAACCCGCTCGGCATGGCCATCGACACCGAGGCGCTGCGCCCCTCGCTCGCCGCCGTCACCGGAGGGCTGTCGGGGCCCGCCATCCTGCCCCTGGCCGTACGGTGCGTCTGGCAGGTGCACGCGGCGCTGCCCGGGGTGCCCCTGATCGGCGTCGGCGGCGTCATGACGGGCAGAGACGCCTTCCAGCTCGTCCTGGCGGGCGCCTGCGCGGTCGGAGTGGGCACGGCGCTGTTCCACGACCCCTACGCCTGCCTGCGCATCGAACGCGAGCTTGAGGAGCTCCTGAGGGCCCGCGGCTTCCAGCGGCTGGCCGACGCCGTCGGCCTGGCCCACCGCCCGCCGGGGAGCGCCCCCCGGCACCTGTTGGTCGACACCGAGGAGAGCACGCCTTGACTCCCGAATCCCAGGAGAGCACGTCTTGACCCCCGCACCGATCGCCGTCGCTCTCGACGCCCCCGACCTGGAGACGGCCGCCCGGTGGGCCGCCCTGGTCACGCCCCATGTCAGCACGGTCAAGGTGGGCCTGGAGCTCTACCTGCGCTACGGGCCCGACGTGATCGCCTCCGTGCGGGGGGCCAGCGGCGTGCGCGTGTTCCTCGACCTCAAGCTGCACGACATCCCCAACACCGTCGCCGGCGCCGCGCGGGCGGTGGCGCGGCTGCGGCCCTCGATCCTGACCGTGCACGCCGCCGGCGGCCCCGCCATGATCAGGGCGGCCGTGGAGTCCGCGCCGCACACCCAGATCGCCGCCGTGACCGTCCTGACCTCTCTCACCGAGGGCGACCTGGAGCGCATCGGGCTCTCCGGGCCGGCCGACCAGGCCGTGCGCCGCCTGGCAGCGCTGTCGGTCGAGGCCGGGGCCACCGCGCTGGTGTGCTCGCCCAACGAGGTGCCGGCCGTACGGGCCGAGGTGGGCCCGGACATCACGCTCATCACGCCCGGCGTGCGGCCCACCGGAGCCGCCACCCAGGACCAGATGCGCGTCGCCACGCCCGAGCAGGCCCTCGCGGACGGCGCCGACCTGCTCGTGATCGGCCGGCCCATCACGGGCTCGCCCGACCCGGGAGCGGCCGCGGCGGCCATCGCGGCCTCGCTCCGCCGCGCGGGCTGAGGCCGCGCGCCCGCACCGCCTGCCTGGACAAGATCATAAGGCACTCTGGACGATCTTGCGACTCGGGTTTCGGCCCTGGTGCGGGCCGGGTTTCGGACATCGGCGAGTGGTCCGGAGGCGAGCGTCCTTGCGTTTCGCGACACCGGCGCGAGCCGACGCGCGAAGGCGGAAGTGAGGGCGATTTGATCAGCACAAGGTGATTTTACGAACACGGAGAGTGATGAAGTGGATTTTGTCGCGAGAGAAACCGCTCTTGACGTTGCTTAGGGGGCGATGACCAGCTAGTTTCCCTTCCCGTCCGAGTACATCGACAGAAATTCGAGGTGACCCGGCGTGGCTCTTCCTCCCCTGACCCCTGAGCAGCGCGCCGCAGCTTTGGAAAAGGCTGCCAAGGCCCGTAAAGAGCGTGCCGAGGTCAAGAACCGGCTCAAGCATGGCGCGGTTTCTCTGGCTGAGGTGCTCAAGGATGGGCAGACCGACGACGTCATCGGCAAGATGAAGGTGTCGGCCCTGTTGGAATCGCTCCCCGGCGTGGGCAAGGTCCGCGCCAAGCAGCTCATGGAGCGGCTTGCCATCGCCGAGTCCCGCCGCGTGCGGGGTCTCGGCGCGAACCAGAGGGCCTCCCTCGAGCGCGAGTTCGGTGGCAACGAGAGCTAATCTCTGTTCCACACGAAAGCGCAGGTTCAACGGGGGGTAGGAAGTGACCGACAGGTCCTGGTCCGGCGAAGTCAGTGCCTACGAGGCGGTCGGACCGGAAGTGGAGGTCGGCTTCCCGCCCTTGAGCGAACGGCGGCTGACGGTCCTGTCAGGGCCGTCGGGCGTCGGCAAGTCCACGGTCGTCGCCGAGCTCCGGCGGGCACACCCCGAGGTGTGGCTGTCGGTCTCGGTGACCACCAGGAGGCCCCGTCCCGGCGAGGTGAACGGGGTCCACTACTTCTTCGTCGACGGCGAGGAGTTCGACCGGCTCGTGGAGTCGGGAGAGCTGCTCGAGTGGGCGGAGTTCGCGGGCAACCGCTACGGCACGCCCCGCGAGCCGGTGCTGAAGAAACTGGCCGAGGGCGTGCCGACCCTGCTCGAGATCGACCTCGAAGGCGCCCGGCAGGTCCGCAGGAGCATGCCGGAGGCGCTGCTGGTGTTCCTGGCCCCGCCCACGTGGGAGGAGCTGGAGAAGCGGCTGCGCGGCCGCGGCACCGAGCCCGAGGACGTCATCGCGCGCCGGCTGGAGGCCGGGCGGGTCGAGATGGCCGCCGAGTCGGAGTTCGACCTGACACTGGTGAACACGAGTGTCCAGGACGTGTGCCTGCGACTGATAGCCTTGATGACTGACCCTCAGGGGGTCACGACAACCACCAACCGAGAGGTCTGACATCGTGGCAGGCACCACCCCGGCCGCGGAGGGCATCACCAACCCGCCGATCGACGCGCTGCTCGACATCGTCGACAGCAAATACTCCCTGGTGATCATGGGCGCCAAGCGCGCTCGCCAGATCAACGCCTACTACTCCCAGCTCGGCGAGGGCCTGCTGGAGTACGTCGGCCCCCTGGTCGAGACGCACGCCCAGGAGAAGCCGCTGTCCATCGCGCTGCGAGAGGTCTCCGAGGGCCTGCTCAACGCCGAGCCCATCGAAGGCGCGGCCTGACCCCTTCGATGCGAGTCGTCCTGGGAGTCAGCGGCGGCATCGCCGCGTACAAGGCGTGTGAGCTGCTGCGGCTGTTCACCGAGTCGGGTCACGAGGTGCGGGTCGTCCCGACCCGCGAGGCCCTGAAGTTCGTGGGCGCGCCCACCTGGGCCGCCCTCTCGGGCCACCCCGTGTCCCCCGAGGTGTGGGACGACGTGCACGAGGTGCCGCACGTGCGCATCGGCAAGTCGGCCGACCTCGTCGTGGTCGCGCCCGCGACCGCCGACGTGCTGGCCAAGGCCACGCACGGGCTGGCGGGCGACCTGCTCACCAACACGTTGCTGACCGCGACGTGCCCGGTGGTGTTCGCGCCCGCGATGCACACCGAGATGTGGCAGCACCCCGCGACGCGGGCCAACGTCGCGACCCTGCGCGAGCGGGGCGCCGTCGTGATCGACCCGGCCGTGGGCCGGCTCACCGGCGCCGACACCGGCCCGGGGCGGCTGCCCGACCCCGCCGAGATCTTCCAGCTCTGCCTGCGCGTGCTGCGCGGCCGGCCCCGCGACCTCGCCGGCCGCAGGGTCGTCGTCTCCGCCGGCGGCACCCGCGAGGCCATTGACCCCGTGCGCTACATCGGCAACCGCTCCTCCGGGCTGCAGGGCTACGCCCTGGCCCGCACGGCCGCGGCGCGGGGCGCCGAGGTCACGCTCGTGGCGGCCAACGTCACGCTCCCCGACCCGGCCGGCGCCAAGGTGGTGCGGGTCGAGTCCGCGGCCGAGCTGCGCGACGCCGTGCTCGCCGCCTCCGCCGACGCCGACGTGGTCGTCATGGCGGCCGCGGTGGCCGACTTCCGTCCCGCCACCCGGCACGACGCCAAGATCAAGAAGACCGACGGCGAGCCCGAGGCCATCCACCTCGTCAAAAACCCTGACATCCTCGCCGAGCTCGGCGAGCGCCGCCGCCACGAGCCCGGCCCCCGCGTGATCGTCGGCTTCGCCGCCGAGACGCACGACGTGCTCGCCAACGGGCAGGCCAAGCTCGCGCGCAAGGGGTGCGACCTGCTGGTGGTCAACCAGGTGGGCGAGGGGCTGGCCTTCGGCACCCCCGACAACGCCGCCACCGTGCTGGTGGCGGACGGCGAGCCGGTCGAGGTGCCGTTCGGGCCCAAGGAGGATCTCGCCGACGCCGTGTGGGATCTGGTGGCCGTACGCCTCTCCTGAGGCGGATCCCGGATACGGCGGAAATCGTACAAAGCGTACAGTCGCGATTACCCGATCACCTGTTGCAACATTCCTCCTCGCCTGCGGATACTTGGGGCGAAGGGGGATGGAATGCCGGTGGGTTCTGCTGTCAGGGAACGTTGTAGAACGTTGCTCGGCGACCAAGGGGAGATCCACTACGTCTTCCCGGCGTTCTCCGAGGGGCCCGCGGGGACGGGCAACTTCTTGATCGTGGTCACCGACACGGCCATATCCGTCCTGGCCACGAGGACGCTCAGGACCGACAGGCCGGTGTCGGTGTTCGCCGAGTTCCCGAGGCGCACCAGACTCGGCCCCATCATGCCTGGACACGTTCTCGAACTCGGCTCGATCGTCTTCGAGTTCGATGAGGAGTACGCCGCTGTGGTGTCGGCCGCCGACGCGGAGATCTTCACCCCGGAGATCCTGCCGGCCGATCCCCTGCCCGAGCTGTGATGGGAGACATATGGTGGACAGTTTCGCGACCTGGCGCCGGGTAGGGCTAGACTTCCCCGAGGCCCAGCCGCGCCCAAGCGCGCCGGGTCCCAAATCCGTCAGCAGCCGCTGCATGAGGAGCCACTGAGTTGTCACGTCGCCTGTTCACATCCGAGTCGGTCACCGAGGGCCACCCGGACAAGATCGCCGACCAGATCAGTGACGCGATTCTCGACGCCATGCTCAAGGACGACCCCAAGAGCCGGGTCGCCGTCGAGACGATGATCACTACCGGCCAGGTTCACGTCGCAGGCGAGGTCACGACCGAGACCTACGTCGACATCCCCGGCGTCATCCGCGAGAAGATCCTGGAGATCGGCTACGACGCCTCCCACAAGGGCTTCGACGGCGCCTCCTGCGGCGTGTCGGTGTCCATCGGCGCGCAGTCGCCCGACATCGCCCAGGGCGTCGACGACGCCTACGAGCACCGCGTCGACGGCGACGGCGACGAGCTCGACCGCCAGGGCGCCGGCGACCAGGGCCTCATGTTCGGCTTCGCCTGCCGCGAGACCCCCGAGCTGATGCCGCTGCCGATCACCCTCGCCCATCGGCTGGCCCAGCGCCTGTCCGAGGTGCGCAAGAGCGGCACCGTCCCCTACCTCCGCCCCGACGGCAAGACCCAGGTCACCATCGAGTACGACGGCGACACGCCCGTCCGCCTCGACACCGTCGTGGTCTCCACCCAGCACGCCGCCGAGATCGACCTCAAGGAGATGCTCGCTCCCGACATCAAGGAGCACGTCGTCGACGTCGTCCTCAAGGACATCGAGATCGACACCGAGGGCTACCGCCTGCTGGTCAACCCGACCGGCCGCTTCGAGATCGGCGGCCCCATGGGCGACGCCGGCCTCACCGGCCGCAAGATCATCATCGACACCTACGGCGGCATGGCCCGCCACGGTGGCGGCGCCTTCTCCGGCAAGGACCCGTCCAAGGTCGACCGCTCGGCCGCCTACGCCATGCGCTGGGTCGCCAAGAACGTCGTCGCGGCCGGGCTCGCCGACCGGTGCGAGGTGCAGGTCGCGTACGCGATCGGCAAGGCCCAGCCGGTCGGCCTGTTCGTCGAGTGCTTCGGCACCGAGAAGCTGCCCGTGGAGAAGATCCAGGAGGCCGTCCTCCAGGTCTTCGACCTGCGGCCCGCCGCGATCATCCGCGACCTCGACCTGCTGCGGCCGATCTACTCGGAGACCGCCGCCTACGGGCACTTCGGCCGCGAGGGCTTCTCCTGGGAGTCCACCGACCGCGCCGAGTCCCTCCGCACCGCCGCGGGCCTCTGACGGCTCACACTCGCTGACCGGCGCCGCCTTCCTTGTTGGGAGTGGCGCCGGTTCGGCATGCCAAGGGGCAGTCCGGACCCTCGCCTGGGGCATCGGGCGTGCCCGGAGCCTGCCTGGCCCTGCGTGCGGGCGCGCCGCGACCCTGACTCGGCCCGTGCCCACTCCCGGCCCCGCCGCCGTCCGCCTGTGAAAGCGGCCCTGGCTCCGGCCCGCGATTCGCGCGTGCTCGGATCCGCCTCCGGCACGTGGTGCGCGTGCTGAGGTCCGCTTCCGGCACGTGGTGCGCGTTCAGGAGCCGTTGCGGGCCTGCCACACGGCGCGCCCGGATCCCGTCCGCCGCCGCGTCGGGCGCGCCTGAGGCGCCGCGTCGGCGGGACGTGGTGCGGTGGAGGCCGGCGCACGTCATCGGCGGCCGACCTGGCGTGCTCCCGTACCAGGGCCGGCGAGGTGTGCGTGGTGGCCCCGCTGGGCTGGTGGGCATGGGGGAGGGTGGGGGTCTGGTAGACGTTATGCGTGACCCGATCCTCCGACGACGCCCTCCTGCCGCTCGAAGCCGTGCGGCCCGCGCAGTCGTCGAAGGACACCAAGGGCGCGCCCGTCCCCGCTCCTGAGAACCCCGTGGCCAGGGTCGTCGTGGACAGCCCCCTGCCGCACCTCGACCGGCCCTTCGACTACCTCATCCCCGAGGCGATGCACGAGACGGCCGAGCCGGGGGTACGGGTGCGGGTGCGGTTCGCGGGCAAGCTGGTGGACGGTTTCCTGCTGGAGCGGGTGTCCGAGAGTGAGCACGAGGGCAAGCTCACGCCGCTCGAACGGGTGGTCTCGCCCGAGCGGGTCCTGACCCCCGAGATCGCGGGGCTGGCCAGGGCGGTGGCCGACCGGTACGCGGGCACCCTGACCGACGTGCTCCGCCTGGCCGTCCCACCCCGCCACGCCAAGGCCGAGGCGGAGGCGCCCAAGCCGGACGCGCCGAAGGGCGCCCCACCGGAAACGGGCCCGTCCGCTGATCCGCAGGGCCCGGACGGCGCGCCGGTGCGCCCGTCGTTCCAGAGCGCCCCGGCCGCGAGCCCGGATGCCGCCCCGGGGCGTCCGGCGGTCGCGAGCCCGGATGCCGGGGAACGGCCCGTGAGTGCCTGGGATGTGTATCCGGCCGGGCCGTCGTTCCTCAGTGCTCTGCGTGACGGGCGGGCGCCGCGGGCGGTGTGGTCGGCGCTGCCCGGTGCGAGGGGGTGGACCGGGGCGGTGGCGGAGGCCGTGCGGGCGACGCTGGACGGCGGCAGGGGGGCGGTCGTCGTGGTCCCCGACGGGAAGGACGTGGCGCTGGCCGATGCCGAGTTCGGCCGGGTGCTCGGGCCCGGCAGGCACGTGGCGCTGACCGCCGACCTGGGGCCGGCGGAGCGGTACCGGCGGTGGCTGAAGGTGCTGAGGGGTCAGGTGCGGGCCGTGGTCGGCACCAGGGCTGCCATGTTCGCCCCCGTCGCGGATCTCGGCCTGGTGGTCATCTGGGACGACGGTGACGACCTGCACGCCGAACGCCTGGCCCCCTACCCTCATGCTCGCGAAGTGCTCGGGCTGCGCGCGCACAGGAGCGGCGCGGGCATGCTGATCGGCGGCTATGCCCGTACCGCCGAGGCCACCCAGCTCGTCGCGAGCGGCTGGGCCCGGCCGATCGTGGCGGCGCGTACCACGATCAGGAGCCTGGCGCCGCGGGTGCGGCCGGCGGGTGAGGATGCCGAGCTGGCCAAGGACCAGGCCGCGCGGCAGGCGCGCCTGCCCAGCATCGCCTGGCGCGCCCTGCGGGCCGGGCTGGAGAGCGGCCCGGTGCTGGTGCAGGTGCCGAGGCGTGGCTATCTGCCCGCCCTGGCCTGCCAGCACTGCCGTACCCCCGCCCGCTGCGTGCTGCCGCCCACCCGCACCGCGCACGGCGACCCGGCCCAGGCCCAATATCCGCCCAGCGGCCACACCCAGCCCTCGGTCGGCGGCGCCCAGACACAGCTCCCGGCAGGCCCCCATGCCCATTACGCGGCGGGCGGCCAGACGCAGCTTCCGTCGGGCGTCCACGGCCACTACGCGGCGGGTGCCCCGACGCAGCTTCCGGCGGGTGCCCAGACGACGCAGGGTGGGCAGGGGCCGCTCTGCCATGGTCCGCTGGCGCTCAGGGGTGGCCACGCGGCCCCGTACTGCCGCTGGTGCGGCCGCGTGGACGCCGACTGGCGCTGCCCGTCGTGCGGCAGCCCGCGCCTGCGTGCCGTGGTCACGGGGGCGAGGCGGACGGCGGAGGAGCTGGGCCGGGCCTTCCCGTCCGTGCCGGTCAAAACCTCGGGGCGCGACGGCGTGCTGGCCTCGGTGCCGGCCGCTCGCGCGCTGGTCGTCGCCACGCCCGGCGCGGAGCCGGTGGCGGAGGGCGGTTACGCGGCGGCCGTGCTGCTGGACGGGTGGGCGCTGCTGGGGCGGGCCGACCTGCGGGCGGGGGAGGAGACGGTGCGCCGGTGGATGAACGCCGCCGCCCTCCTGCGCCCGGCCGCCGAGCTGGTGGTGCTCGGGGACGCGGCGCTGCCGGCCGTGCAGGCGCTGCTGAGGTGGGATCCGGTCACGCACGCGGAGCGGGAGCTGGCGGATCGCGCGGAGCTGGGGTTCCCGCCGGCGGTGCGGATGGCGACGCTGACGGGCGCGGCGGCGGCTGTCCGGCAGATGCTGGACGAGGTACGCCTGCCGCCCGACGCGCAGGTGCTGGGTCCCGTGCCGGTGGACGAGTCGGGCCAGGAACGCGCCATGATCCGCGTACGGAGGGCGGGCGGAGCGGCGCTGGCCGCCGCGCTCAAAGGGGCCAGTGGGGTGCGTGCGGCCAGAAAGACGCCGGATGTCGTGAGGGTGAGTGTCGACCCGCTCGACCTGATTTAGACCGTTTCCCCGATTCGCTCATCCGTGGGTCAGCCGTTAGCGTGCCCCTGTGTCGATCGAATGGGTGAACCAGGCCATCGACGACCTGCGCGCTTGGGGGCGCGCGCGGGAAGTCGAAGTGGACGCGGACGAGGTCCGCCTGCTCTGCGACTACGCCAGCGACTACCTCAACGTCAACGAACTGGGTGATTTCACCCCCGAGACCTTCGACGAGCTGCTGCTCTCCATCTACCCGCGCAAGGTCATCGCCCCGCCGGAGAGCGCGCCGGAGACCGTCGCCGCCGCCCGTACCCTCGTCGACTACCTGCACGAGGCGGCCCAGGTGAGCGGCGAGACGGCCGCGCGGATGCGCGAGCGGCTCGACGCCATCGGGCCGCGCATGGCCGAGGCCCTCGCCGACACCTCGAACTTCGGCATGGCGAAGAGCCTGTTCAGCTCCATCGGCCCCGAGTCGCTGGAGCAGTCGATCGCCATCCCGTCGGGGGAGCTGCCCGACCTGGGCGAGGCGCCCTGCGACTGCCCCGGCTGCACCCCGCTGCCCGCCGTGCGCCTGGCCGCGCCGGAGGAGCTGCTGGCGGCGCTGGAGCACGTCCCGATGCTGGCCGAGGAGCCGCTGCCCGGCGACGGCGACCCGCTGGAGGCGTGGGCACGGCGCGTCGCCCACCTGCTGGAGCAGGACACCGGGGGCGCGGTCACCGGCTCGGCCGAGCTCGACGAAGGGCTCTACGACCTGTTCGACATGATCTACCGCCTCCAGGTGCGGGTGCCCGTCGGCGTGATCGGCGACTACCTCGACGAGCTCGGCGGCGAGGGCGAGGTCGACCTGGCCGCCGTGCTGGGCCGGCTGGAGCGTACGGGGCTGCTGCGGGTCGACGGCGACTGCGCCGAGCTGACGCCCCTGGGGGTGTGGGCGCTGCGCGAGCACTACCTCTCGCTCGGCATCGACGCGCCCCAGGCGCCCGACCTGGCCGAGGCCGACGCGCGCGGGCTCATCGAGGGGCTGCTCGACGGCGTCCCCACCGAGATCGCCGAAGACGACATCAACCGCTGGCTGTCCGTCAGGGAGCCCGCGCAGGCCGCCGCCGAGCTGCTGGCCGCCGCCTCCGGCGCGCCCGCCGTGGCCCGGGGCATCGCGATCACGATCGTCGACCGGCTCGGCCCCGAGGCCGAGCCCGCCGTCCGCGACTACCTGGAGGACCAGGAGCTGCGCCCGCACGCCATCCACTGGCTGGCCGCCAGGAAGCTGCCCGCGCCGCCGCTCACCCAGGAGGAGCTGCTGTGGGTCAGCGTCGACATGCTGGCCCTGGCGATGCCCGCCGCCGAGGAGGACCCCGACAACTTCGCCGAGAACATGGCCGCCTCCGGCCCGCCCGCCCACCTCATCGAGGAGATGTGGCGGGTCGACCACCCCGACGTCGTCGAGGTGCTGGAGCTGCTCGGACGCTCCATCACCGACGGTACGGTGGCCAAGGCGGCGCGCAAGGCGGCGTTCAAAGCCCGTTCCCGGAGCATCCGTTGAGTACGCTCATGTGACCGCTGTGCAGTAAGTTTCGTGGGTGGCAAACAACGTCTTCGACCTCGCCGAGCTGCGGAAGCTGATCGATGAGCAGGCCGCCGTCCCTCCACGGCCTCCTGAGGAGACTCGCGTGGAGCATGAGGCGCTGACGTTCCCGCCGGTCCTGCTGGCGCCCGACGCCGAGCTGGCCAGGGCGGTGCCCGCGGTGCCGCTCGTGGCCGACGCCATCAGGCTCACCACGTGGACGGGCGAGCGGCAGGTCACGCCCGACGGGCACCTGCCCGAGGCCGACGCCGAGGCCGCCGCCCGCGAGCTGGGCCTGCCCGCCTCCCGCGTCCGCCTGGTCTGGATCGTCGCGGTCAACACCGGCCTGCTGCAGATCCTCGGCGGCAAGGCCACGCGCGGGCCGCTGTCGATGCAGCTGACGGTCGAGG
>NZ_JAATEP010000075.1:0-44678 GCF_012034275.1 Nonomuraea composti
GCTAGATCTTGGTCTGGCCCCAGAGCAGCAGCATGACGATGACGAAGACGATCACCACACCGGCGTAGCCGACCGGCCCGAGGCGGATCGCCCGGCGGACGCGGTTGAGCAGCCAGGCGAACAGCAACGCCAGGAAAATCAGGAGGATCAGGCCGCCGTCCATATCGTCCAGTATGCGGCCCGATCCGGCCCCGCGGGCGGGTTGTCAGAAACCGAACGACCTGCCGATGATCTCCTTCATGATCTCGGTGGTGCCGCCGTAGATCGTCTGGACGCGGCTGTCGAGCCACGCCTTGGCCACGGGGTACTCGGTCATGTAGCCGTACCCGCCGTGCAGTTGCAGGCAGCGGTCGATCACCTTGGTCTGCAGCTCGGTCGTCCACCATTTCGCCTTGGCGGCGTCCACGGCGGTCAGCTCGCCGGCGTTGAGGGCGCGGATGCACTTGTCGACGTAGTGGCGGGCGATGTCGGTCTCGGTGGCCAGCTCCGCCAGGACGAAGCGGGTGTTCTGGAACGAGCCGATGTTCCGGCCGAACGCCTGACGAGTCTTGCAGTACTCGATGGTCTGCTCCAGCACCGTCTCCGCCGCGGCGACGGCCGCCACGGCGATCGACAGGCGCTCCTGGGGGAGGTTGTGCATGAGCTGGAAGAAGCCCTCGCCGTCCTTGGGGCCGAGGCGGTTGGCGAGGGGGACGCGTACGTGGTCGAAGAAGAGCTCGGCCGTGTCCTGCGCCTTCATGCCGACCTTGTCCAGGTTCCGGCCCCGCGCGAAGCCTTCCATGCCCCGCTCCACCACGACCAGCGTGGTGCCCCTGGCGCCCGCCTCGGGGTCGGTCTTGGCCACGACGACCACGAGATCGGCGTTGATGCCGTTCGTGATGAACGTCTTCTGGCCGTTGAGCACGTAGTGGTCGCCATCGCGGATCGCGGTGGTCCTGATGCCCTGAAGGTCGCTGCCGGCACCGGGCTCGCTCATGGCGATCGCCGTGATCAGCTCACCGGCCGCGAAGCCGGGCAGCCAGCGCTGCTTCTGCTCGTCGTTGGTGAGATCCACGACGTACGGGGCCATGACGTCGTTGTGCAACGAGAAGCCGAGGCCGGTGGCGCCGTGCCTGATGATCTCCTCGACGACCACGGCGTTGAACCGGAAGTCCTTCACCCCCGCGCCGCCGTACTCCTCCGGCACGGAGAAGCCGAACATGCCCAGCTCGCCGGCCTTCTTCCAGACCTCACGCGGGACGATCCCGTCCTTCTCCCACTGGGCGTGGTGCGGGACGACCTCGCGGGTCATGAAGTCGCGCACGGTCTCCTGGAAGAGGAGGTGCTCGTCGTCGAAGAGGTCTCGCTGCATCAGTCGCCTCCGCTTGCAGAATGCAATTCTGTTACCGGTAGGTATACCCGGTGGGGGAGGCTGGGGACACGGGTTCATCACAAGTGCCGGGAGAAGCGATTTTCGGCATGTGTTGTGGGTGTTTCGACTCTAAGATCTACCCTCGGTCTGGTATGTGGGGGATCGGAGTCTCCGTGAGACGGTGGCACAGAGCGTTATTCGCTGCATCCTTGGGAATGGCGGCCTCAGCTGGGTTGGTCGTGACATCCTCGATCCCCGGCCAGGCGGCGACGTCGCTCGTGATCAAATACCGATGCACAGGGGGCATCGCCGGTACCGGCGTGGATCTGGAAGCGCGCATGACGCCGCAGGTCACGGCTGGGCGGATGGACGTGCGCTGGGACATGTCCTACAAGAGCCTGCAACGATTCGGCTCGCCGGGCTTCTTCCCGGAGGGCTCCATCCTGAGCCTTGAGGGCGTGGTGAAAGCCAGCGGCGCCTGGAACGGCCAGCTCGAACCTCGCGGCGACAAGACTCAAGGACAACTCGTCCCGGGAACCTACCTGGACCTGCCTGAAGGGTTGACCGACGGCGCGGCGCTCGACCGTTCGGGCACGATCCGCTTCGAGCCCGCCGGGCTGAGCCTCAAGTTCACGCCCGCCGAGGGCGACGTGAAGGTCAACAGCGACGACTCCACAGACATCCAGTACACCGGGTCGTGGCAGTGGGACTACACCGCGGCCAAGTATGACGACTACCAGAAGGACATCCGCTGGACCGAGGGCCTGGACGCTACTGCCAAGCTGGCGTTCCTCGGCACCAAGGTGTCCTACATCGGCCGGCGCGAGCAGGACCTCAGCAAGATCAGGGTGAAGATCGACGGGCAGGAGGTCACCTCGGGCCTGGTCGAGCCTGGCAAGGACAGCAGCGGCAACCCCATGACGGGCACCAAGAGCCAGGAAGTGCTCTGGACGTCGCCGCAGCTCGACTACGGGCCGCACACCATCGAGATCATCAACACCGAGAGCAAGCGCGCCTACCTCGACGCCTTCCAGGTGTTCATCAGCGACGTGCCCGAGCCGCCCGAGCACGACAAGGCGACCTGCACCATGCAGAACGACCCGGGCGCCATCGACGTCACCGTTCCCGGCGGTACCACGACGCCGACGGACGACCCCACGAACACGAACTCCCCGGACCCCTCGAACACCAACACCGACGATCCGAACAACCCCAACCCGAACAACCCGGATCCGGACGACGACAACGACGTCGATTCGCACGCCACCGTAGGCGGTGACTTCGTCAGGGTGGTGACGCCGACCACCACGACCACCGCCACGACGACCGTCACCCCGAGAAGCACCGGCCCCACCGCGACCAAGTACTACCGCGCCCAGGTGGCCAACACCCCGAGCGGCGGCGTGGAGACGGGTGTCGCCCCTGACGAGGACAGGCCGCCGTACAGCCTGATGGCCGGCGGGATGGCGCTGGTGATGGGGACCGCCGGTGGCGGGTTGCTGCTACGGCGGCGCAGGGCCGAGCATGCGGGAGGAGCGCAGTGATGGAGGAGCCGCAGCAGAGGACGCCGATGCAGCGGGCGCTGCCCGGGCTGCTCATCGCCGGCTCGCTCGGCGGCGTCGGGCTGGTCATGGTGAGCCTGCTCTCGCTGGCGCCCCCGGTGGACGACGGCTCGGGCGCGGGGGTGCCGCTCGCCGCGCCGCAGAACGGGCCGTCGACGGTCGAGATGGCGAACGCGGGCGCGTTCGTCCTGCCTCCGACCGTCGGCCCGGGCGGCAAGGACGTGCCCCTGACCCCGGCCCGCCTGGACGCCCCGCCCCCGCTGGCGGCCGTGCCGGTGGTGCCGGCGATCCCCAAGGCCAAGCCCAAGGCCGGCAAGGCGGCGCCCCGGCCGACCCGGATCAAGATCCCCAAGATCAAGGTGAACGCGCCCATCGGCTCGGTCACCGTCAACAAGAAGGGCGTGCTCGGCACGCCTCCGCTGAGCAAGCCCAACCAGACCGGCTGGTACAAGCTCTCACCGGTGCCCGGCGAGCTCGGCCCTGCCGTCATCAACGGCCACGTGAGCACCCGGTCCGGCCCCGCCGTCTTCGATCGGCTGCGGGAGCTGGCCAAGGGCGACCAGATCTACGTGTATCGGTCGGACGGGAAGGTCACCCGGTTCACCGTCAGCGGGATCGAGCAGGCGAGCAAGAACTCGTTCCCGACGAAGCGGGTGTACGGCAACACCAGCAACTCTCAGCTCAGGCTCATCACTTGCGGCGGGGTCTATAACAAGACGACCCATCACTACACGGACAACATCGTCGTGTACGCAACGTTGTCGAAGAAGAAGGGCTGAGGGGAAAGTTGGGGTGGATTTGGCGGTTTACGGGAAGTTGACAGGGACAGTTCGTAGGATCTCAACCTAACCGTGACCAACGGCTGGAATTCTGGCACGACTGTTGACACTGGCTTCGAAACGGAGAAGGACCCGTGCTTATGTCCCAGGTGAGGCTTCGCCTTGCCCACATGGCGTCTGCGTTGGGGCTCGCAAGTGCGCTTGTCCTCCTTGTTTGCTCGGTGTTCGCTCTGTCGTCGCCGGCGCAGGCTGCCGACAAGACGATGCAGGTCACCTACGCCTGCACAGGAGGTTCGCTTCAGCCTGGCAACGTCATTGTCACAGTCGCGGCCCCTGAGACTGTGGCGCCCAGTGGGACAGCTTCCGTCAAGTGGACCTTCCCGCCTATCAGGACCACGGCGGCTTTGACTGCTCAAACTACGGTCACGACGACCGGAGGCGACCTGACGGTTCAAGGAGGGACCCCTCAAGGGGGGACGTCGAACCCGCTCAAGGGCAATGGCAGTGGTTCCGTCATCGCTGGTGGGGTCACATCCGGACAGAACTTCACACCGCCGGAGATGACGGCGATGGTCAATGTGACCGCCACCACGGGCGGCAACCTGAACCTGACACCGGTGACGACCCCCAACACAACGCTGCTGTCCATCAAGATCGGTAGCGCGACGACCAACTGCACCTACGTGTCAGCAGTGCCCGCCACCGGCGGCATCACGATTCCGGTGCAGACAGGTGGTGGCAATGGCGGCGGCACCGACGGAGACGATGTCGTCCTCTACGACTGCGACGTCACCGACCCCGCCAACACCGACACCAACTACCCCGCTGACATCTACGTGAAGGTCGCCCTGTCGACCCCCACCGCCACGGTCAACACCGACGCCACGCTCACCTGGACAGGCACCATCCAGAGCACCGGCGACCCGCTGGTCATCCCCAGCGGCTTCCCGACGACGGGCGCCAAGGTCTTCGTCACGGTCAAGGCGACCGGCGCCGGTGTCCCCACCGCGCCGAGCGGCGAGGCGACCCTCAGCAACGTAACGGTCGGTGCGACTCTCGCAGCGCTGCCCAACGTCACGCTCAAGGTCAAGCCCACCACGACGGGCACTGTGTCGCTGACCGCAGGCGATCTCGCCTTCGGCACCACCGGCTCGCTCTTGCTGAAGTGCGCCGCTCCGACGACCGGGCTCAAGACGTACAGCTTCACGGTGGCCAGCGCCACGAGCACGTCGACCAGCAGCAACAGTCCCAGCCCGACGACCACCAGCCCCCGCCCTACCACCACCCGCACCTCGACGGTGACGATCACCCCGTCCAGGAGCACCACCACCAGGAAGTCCACGACCCCGAAGGCGGGTGCGGACACCGGTGCCGGTGGCACGATGGGGCCTGACGGGCGGCTGTTCATCCTGACGGGCACGGCCTTGGTGGGAGCAGCAGCCGTGGGTGGGTTGGTCATGCGACGCCGTTCGATCAAGGGCTGAGGCGACGTGTCGGGCTACTATCCGTACGGCGGCCAAGCGCCCACCCCGCAACCGCCCCAGGACAAGGGCAGCACGGCACTGAGGGCGGTGCTGATCACGGCCGCGATAGCGGGCGTGGTGACGGTGGTGGCGGGTCTGCTGATCGTGCTGAAGTCTCCCGAGGAGTACGGCCTGCAGAGCAGCAGCAGGGACACGTTGAATCTGCAGGCGCAGCCGAAGCAGAGTGGTCAGCCGGAGCAGGCGTGGTTCCAGGCGCCGGCGAACGTGCCGCCGCCGCTGCCGCAGATCACCCCGGCGCCCCCCATGCTGCCTTCGACGCCGATCAGGCTGGTCGTGAAGCGGCTGGGGATCAACGCGCCGATCAAGTCGGTGGGTTTGCGGAAGGACGGCACGATCGAGGTGCCGCCGTCGAACAACGCGAACCTGGTCGGCTGGTACCGGAACATGTCCACCCCGGGTGAGGCGGGCCCGGCGGTGCTGCTCGGCCACAAGGACACCCGGACGACGGCCGCCGTCTTCGCCCGCTTGCCGGAGCTGAAGAACGGCGACACCATCGAGGTCAAGCGCCAGGACAAGACGACCGCGGTGTTCACCGTCGGCGGGGTGGAGCAGGCGGACAAGAAGACCTTCCCGACGCAGCGCGTGTACGGGGAGCAGCAGAACGCCCAGCTGCACCTCATCACCTGCGGTGGCACCTACGATCGGACCACCGGGCACTACACCGACAACGTCATCGTGTACGCGACGATGACGAGCTCTTACAGAAGCTGAGCGCGGAGGCGGGCATGGGCTGGTTGGCGAAGCGGAGACTGCGTACTGGCCCCACGGCGGCGCTGCCCGCCAAACCGGACCCCGGCGAGCTGCTGCGGCTGGTGCAGCTCGCCGATCCGAACGCCAGGCGGGACGGCGACGACATCGTGGCGGTGGACGTCCGCGTGTGCGCTCCGGTGGAGGCGGACAAGGATCTGACGGGCGGCGAGCTGGAGCGGGTGTGGGCGGTCCGGGTGGCCGCCGAGGGGCCGCTGCCGCTCGACTTCTTCGACCGTTACCTGGCGGAGGGGCTGGCGTTCCGGCTGGGCGGGCTCGCGGTGTGCCGGGGCGAGGTGAGCGATCCGGCCGACGACGGGGCTGAGAGCGGGCCCGCCGTGATCCTGCCGGTACGCCCGTCCGCCGAGGAGCTGGCACCCTTGTTGCAGCAGGACGAGGAGGACGAGTTCCTGTTCACGGCCGGGGAGGTCAAGGCGGCGCTGGTGCCGCAGAAGGGGCAGCCGCCGGCCGTACAGGAGCTGCTGCCTTTCGCGACCGAGCTGACGGCGGTCGAGCTGCGGGGCGACGATCCGCTGAAGCTGGGCGCGCTGGCGCTGGAGCTGTCGGAGGCGCTGAACGGGATCCCCGTGGATCGGTGGCGCTTCCGTATCGACGCGCCGGAAGATCTTGTGGCCCCGGCCAAGGAGGAGACCGAGGAGGAGGCCGGGAAGGAGGCCGAGGAGGAGCTCGTAGCCCCCACGGAACCTGCGCCCGAATGACGTTCTGTTGTACGCTGCCCTTAGTAACCGAATAATGCTCGGTTTCCAGGAGGCACTGTGGCAGAGGCGTACATCGTCGGGGCGGTCCGCACCCCGGTCGGCAAGAAGAAGGGCGGCCTGTCCACCGTCCACCCCACTGACCTGGCCGCTCACACGCTGAAGGCGCTGATCGACCGCACCGGCGTCGACCCCGAGGCGGTCGAGGACGTCATCATGGGGTGCGTCATGCAGTTCGGCCCCCAGAGCATGGACATCGCGAGAAATGCCTGGCTGTCGGCGGGTCTGCCCGAGACCACCGCCGGCGTCACGATCGACCGGCAGTGCGGCTCCTCGCAGCAGTCGATCCACTTCGCCGCGCAGGGCGTCATGTCCGGCACCCAGGACCTCGTGGTGGCCGCCGGCGTCGAGTCGATGAGCATCGTGCCCATGGGCTCCTCGATCACGGCCGCCCTGGAGAAGGGCATGCCGTTCCCGTTCGGTGACAAGTGGGTGGAACGGTACGGCAGGCAGGAGATCTCGCAGTTCCGCGGCGCGGAGCTGATGTGCGAGAAGTGGGGCTACACGCGCGAGGTGCTGGAGCAGTACGCGTTCGAGTCGCACCAGCGCGCCGCCAAGGCCATCGCGAACGGCTACTTCAAGGACCAGATCGCCCCCATCAACGGCGTCGAGGACGACGAGGGCCCGCGCGCCGACACGACGCTGGAGAAGATGGCCGGCCTCAAGACCCTCAAGGAGGGCGGCCAGATCACCGCCGCCACCTCCTCGCAGATCTCCGACGGTTCCGGCGCCGTGCTGATCGCCTCCGAGCAGGCCGTACGCGACCACGGCCTCACCCCGCGGGCCCGCATCCACCAGCTCGCGCTCATGGGCGACGACCCCGTCTACATGCTGACCGCGCCGATCCCCGCCACGCAGCGGGCACTGAAGAAGGCCGGCATGTCGATCGGCGACATCGACGTGGTCGAGATCAACGAGGCGTTCGCGCCGGTGCCGCTGGCCTGGATGCACGAGCTCGACGCCGACCCCGCCAAGGTCAACCCCAACGGCGGCGCCATCGCCCTCGGCCACCCCCTGGGCGGCACGGGCGCGATCCTGATGACCAAGCTCCTGCACGAGCTGGAGCGCACCGGCGGCCGGTACGGCCTCCAGACGATGTGCGAGGGCGGCGGCCAGGCCAACGTCACCATCATCGAACGGCTCTGAGGAAGGCGCGAGCGCCGCCCCGGGCGTAACAGGGGGGCGGCGCTCGCCTAACTACCATCCCGGTAGTTGCTTCATCTGCCCTTGGACGGGATGCGGCGCGGCGGCGCGATCGGCCGCTGCGGCATCTTGGGCATCGGCCGCACGACCGGCATGCCGGGGCGGCCCTTCTTGTTGCTGGCGCGGATGAACATACAACGCTCCTCTACGTAATTCGGGGACGCGGCTCCGCACAGGGTGGGCCGCTCGGCGAGCTCGGCTGCGTGCCGCGTCACATGTCTGGACGGGGGACAGGGCTTCGCGTTCGCGAATTACAGGTAAAGGCGCATGTCCAAGAGGCTATGGGGGCGCTGGGTGAGGGTGCAACCGAATTAATCGCCAGGTGCGAGGAGCAGGCGGCGCCGCTCCCGCTCCAGGCCGACGATGACGACCTGGACGATGTCACCAGGCCGGCCGGCGGCCTCGCGGACCAACCCCTCCATGCCGTCCGCGACCCTGACGAACACCCCGAACGGGACGACCTTGGTGACCGTGCCCGACAGCCTTTGCCCGACCTCGGCCCGCTCGGCGAACATCTGGAACGGATCCGGCTGCAGAGCGCGCAGGGAGAGCCTGGCCTCGCCGTTGTAGGTGTCGAAGGCGAGCACCTCGCCACGGACCCGCTGCCCGACCTGGACGACGTCGGTGACCTGCTCGAAGCGGGTCCAGGACAGCTCAGGGATCGACACGAACCCGACGCCGGGGTAGGTGGGATGCGGCGGCCCCTCATCCAGGGTGACGAACACGCCGAAGCTCCGCACGTCAGCGACGCGTCCGGTGAGCACGTCCCCCGCCCGCAGTTTCTTCAGGAACGCCCAGAGCTCGGGATGCTCCGTCGCCGCCAAGGACAGCCAGATCCGCCCCTTGGCCTCATCGACGGAGACGACCTCAGCGGTGACGCGCCGCCCGGCCCTGACCGCATCGGCCCGGTTGCCGCTCCAAGGGAAGTCCCTGATGTACGCGGGCGTCGAGGCGAGGTCCCCATCGAGCCGTACCCGCGGCCCGTCCTCTACGACCGTTCCCGAGACGACGGCGGCCAGCAGCTCGCGAAGAGGGACGGGCGGAGGCAGTCCGCCCATCCGTGAAGGACCCATGCGGACAGACTCGCATGTGACTCGTCTGGGATGCCAAGCCCTATCTGGCGCGCCCGCTCAGGAGGTCGTCCCACAACCGCTGTCCCTCCGGCATACGCACCCACGGGCTCTCCCGGACCTGGTCGCCGGCGGAGGTCCGGCGCGTGCGGCGAATGTGGCTCAGTCCGCCCGCCACGCACAGCTCGTACCTGGTCGGCTCTCGATCGCAGGTGTGGGCCCGCACGCGGATGGAAACGGCCCTGCCCTCGGGCTCGCGCCAGTCGATCCGCGTGCAGCCCTTGTCGGGCGGGTCCGGGTGCGGGCCGTGAAAGTCCTCGATGCACATGCCGGTCTCCGATCGCAGGTCGAGCCTGTCAGCGGGTGGGGCGGCGTACCGGGCAGGGGTGGGAGACGTGCCGGTTCGGGCAGCAGATCACGCCGATCGTGACGAACCGGCCGCCCTGCAGCCATTCGCCCCACTGCACGTCCACACCCCGGGACAGCAGGTCGACGGCGGTCTCCAGCCGCTCCTCCAGCGGCACCCGCTCGGGAAGCAGTAGCACCCCGCGCGCCTTGCCGTACTCGGCGGCCATCCACCCGGCCGCCTGGCCGGGGTTGTCGAAGGTACGGGCGATCCGCGACGCGGGCTTGGCCAGCCAGTCACCCGTCCGCATGGGCGGCACCAGCGAGGAGGGAAAGCCGGGCGAGGCCGGTCGGCGCTCGGCCTCGTTGCCCCGGTCGGCTCCGGGGCCGGTCCATTGGTAGGCGTGCCAATGCATGGTCGGGCGCTCCCGTAGGGTTCTGGTGGGGTGGCGGCCCCTGCTTGCTTGGATCAGGCAGGGGCCGCCGTCCTATCGGGGTGACACTCAGACGATGGCGAGCCCGGCGGCGCGCAGCTCGTCACCGGTGAAGCGGAGGGTCCCGGCGTCGGGGTTCTTCGAGTCACGCACGGCGTAGGCGTCCGTCAGGCCGGGGATCGCGGCGATCAGGACGCAGCTCTCGCCGTCCTCATTCTGCTGGTTGCCGCCGCACAGCCTGGTGAACGGCACCTCGCCGAGGTCGCTGCCGTACAGATCGGTCATCTTGCTCCTCCTTCGAGCTTCGCGAGCGTGTATGACGCACACCGTACTGCCATATTCAAATGGCAGCAAGGTTTCCGAGTCGCACACCTTACTGGCATACGAGTAAGGTGATGAAGTAGGACGAGTCGTCCGGAGGGGATGGGACGTGCGACCGTCAGGTTGGAGCAACACCTCGGCGCCCTATATCCGGCCGCGCCGCGACGGGGAGCCCGATGCGTGGACCGAGGAAGCCGCACAGGGCGGGCGTGTGGGTACGAACGAACTGCGCGAAGTCGGTGAAATCCCAGCTCCGCCGGGCATCGCCCGTGACCTTAACCTCGAGGACGAGCAGCAGGTCGTGGTACGTCGCCGCATCGTATTGCTCGACGGCACGCCGATCGAACTTGCCGACTCCTACTACCCGGTCTCCATCGCGGGCGGCACGCCCCTCGCGCATCCGGGCAAGATCCGTGGCGGTGCGGTGAAGCTGCTCGCCGAGCTGGGTTATCGGGCGTACAAGGTCGAGGAGACGGTGAGTGCCAGACCGGCCACGACGGACGAGCGGGACCTGCTCAAGCTCGATGCGACGGACTGGGTTCTGGAGCTTCGCCGCGTCACCCGGGACCGCGCCGGAACTCCGTACGAGAGCACCGTGATGACGATGGTCGCCAGTGGGCGTGAGCTGCGCTACGAGTACGAGGAAGGCTGACATGGCCAGACGCGTCGACAGCCGCCCTCGGCATCAGCAGGTGGCGGCGGACCTGCGGGCTCAGATCATGTCCGGGGTTCTGCCCGCAGGTGCGCAGTTGCCCTCCACGCCGCAGCTCGCGGAGCAGTACGGGTGTGCGCCCGCCACCATCCAGGGAGCGATGAAGCTTCTCAAGGAGGAGCGTTTCCTGGAGGGGCAGCCTGGCAGAGGCGTCTTCGTGCGGCAGCGGCAGCCGTTCACCGTCACCGCGACGGCGTACAAGACTCCCGCGCCTGGTGGTTACAGTTACGATCTCCTGCACGTGAACGAGGTGGAGCCGCCGGTGGATATCGCGCAGGCGCTCGACCTCGATGAGGGTGAGCAGTGTGTGGAGCGGCATCGCGTTCTGCTGCACGACGGTGATCCCATCGAGCTCTCGTGGTCGTACTACCCTCTGGACATCGCTTCGGGATCGCCCCTCGCCAGGCGTGCGAAGATCAAGGGTGGTGCTCCCAAGGTGCTCGCTGATCTGGGGTTTCCTCAGCGGACCTTTGAAGATCGGGTTTCTGTGCGGCAACCGCGTACCGAAGAGGTCGTGATGCTGGACCTGCCGGCGGACGTACCGGTCATCCGGCAGTTTCGTGTGATCCGCAGCGACGACGGGCGGCCTGTTGAGGCTTCGGTTCTGATCAAGGGCGGCCATTTGTTCGAGGTGCTGTATCAGCAGCCGGCCCAGCCTGAGACCGGCGACTAGCGACAGGGAGAGGTGTCCTCACGTTCACCCACGAGGTCCGCATGCTGTCCGAGGATGATGGATGGTCCGTGTTCATCCCCGGGCTGCCGATCGCGGCCGATGGCCCGACCGTCCATGAGGCCGTTACCGAGCTGATCGCCGCGTTGCGGGAGTATGCCGACGACTGGCACGACCACTTGCTCGATGCCCCGAACCATCGGGAGAGCCGGGAGCTGGTGCGGTTGGTCGGTCTCAGTGATGACGATGAGCTGCGTGAGTGGCTGATGAAAGACAAGGCTCGGTGATTACCCGCGTGCGGCCGAGATGACCAGGTCCAGGGCCTGGCGGGATTCGTGGAGGTCGCGCATCGCCTGGTCGATGCGGTCGCGTTCCGCGCGGAGCTGTCCCACCACGTCCGGGCAGGTGGGGGCGAGGCGTTCGCCGTCCGCTTCCAAGCAGGGCAGGACGGTGGCGATCGTCGAGGTGCTCAGGCCGGCCGCCAAGAGGCAGCGGATGCGGCGGACGGTTTCCACGTGGGCCTCCGTGTACGAGCGGTAGCCGCTCGGCAGGCGGGACGGGTTGAGCAGGCCCTGTTCCTCGTAGTAGCGCAGGAGTCGTTCGCTCACGCCCGTGCGCCGGACCAATTCGCCGATGCGCATCCCAGCCACCCCTCGGCGTGCTGCTGGGGGAGGATGCGGGGTGGCGGACACCGTTCGCGGTGCTGGCGGGGCTGGCGCTGGCCGTGACCGGGGTGCTCGCCGCCGTGCTGCCCCGGCAGGAGGCGCCCGCGACGAGCGTGCGGGACGAGGTGGCCGCCGTGCTGGGGCGGCGGGTGCTGGTGGTGATCGCCACTACGGCGTTCGGGCTGGCGGCGACCTCGACCGTGTTCACCTACCTGGCGCCGGCGCTGACCGAGATCACCGGGTTCGGGGCCACGGCGGTGTCGACGCTGTTGCTCGTCCACGGGGTGGGCAGCCTGGCCGGAGGGCTGGTCGCGGGGCGGCTGGCCGATCGGTCGCTGGGGGCCACCGTGCGGGGGACGTTCGCCGGGCTCGCCGTCGTGCTGGCGATCTTTCCGTTCGCGGTGCCGCGGGGCTGGTCGGCGGTCCCCGCCGTGCTGGTGCTCGGGATGTTGACGTCGGCGACCACGCCGGTGCTGCAGAGCCTGGTGTTGCGGCATGCCGGGCGGGCGCCCACCCTGGCGGTGTCGGTGAACGTGTGCGCGTTCAACATCGGGATCGCGGCGGGATCGGCCCTGGGGGGTGGGCTGGTCGCGGTGGACGGCGGGCTGCGGTGGCTCGGGCTGGTCGGCGCGGCGCTGAGCCTCGGTGCTCTGGTGATCAGTTATGCCGCCGTTCCTAGGAGCCACGATTCCTTGACGAGCGTCCCCGCCTGAAGCGTCCCGCCCGGGCCTATGACCAGGCCCGGACGGGACGGAACCGTCAGCCGACCTGCGTCGGGTCGTGCTCAGGCACGCACGGCTTGACGGAGCCCTCGATCACCTCCGCCTTGAGCTGCGACTTGTAAGGCCCGTCCGGGTTCTCGGTGAACTCCAGCAGCACCGTCTGCCCCTTGCCGACCTGCCGGGGGTCGATGACGAACGCCTTGTTCGCCGGCCGGGCGACCTTGTAGTGCACGGACTCGCGCCACTCCTCAGGGGTGTCGTATCCGCCGCCGACGAGCGCGCCCCGACCGTCCTGGCACTTGGTGTACGGCTTGAGGTAGGTGACGTCGGCGGTCACGCCGAGGTCCTTGAGGTCCTGCTCGAGCTGGTCGGAGTCCCTGAACTCCTTGAGCTCCACCGTGAGGGTGCCGTTGGGGTTCTTGCTGACCGCGTACGCCGGCTCCGGCCCGCTCAGCAGCGGCACCGCGACCGCCGCCACGGCCGCGAGCCCGGCCACCGCCGCCCCCGCGAGCAGGCGGCGGCCGATGCGGCGACTACGGTCGTTGCGCGCGGTCATCTCGGCTTTGAGGTCCATCAGCAACTGCTCCTCGAATCTCATCGTGGATTTCCTTCCATGACGAAGGGCAGGTCGCGCAGCGCTTTCCGAGCGCGGTGCAGCCGCACCATGGCGGTCCCCGGCCGGATCCCGAGCGCCATCGCCGCCTCCGACGGCGTGAGCTGCTCCAGGACGACCAGCTCCAGGACGGCGCGTTCCCCGTCGGGTAATCCGGCCATGGCCTCGAAGGCCGCTCTGGCGGGCTGCTCCGCGTCTATCTGTTCCTCCAGCCGGGACACGTCGTCACTGTCGAGCGGACGCCGCCCGCTCACGCGGTACGTGAGCTGGGACTCCCGCAGCGCCCGCCGCCGCTCCGACGACAGCGTGTTGCGTGCGACGCCGTACAACCAGGCGATCTCGCTGCCCTTGCCGGGGCGGTAGGTGTGCGCCGAGTCGAACACCGCGAGGAACACGTCGGCCGCCAGGTCGGCGACCGTGTGCGGGTCGTCGACCCGGCGGGACAGGAACCGCGTGACAGCGTCGATGTGCCGCCGGTAGAAGGCTTCGAACGCCACGGGGTCGGTGGCGAGCTTCCCCCGTCTGAGACGCACCGGCCTTGCTCCCTTCGTCGATCTACACCCGTACTTGGTGAGAACCGGCCGAAGGCTTACAAAGCCACGAAGCGGTGGGTCACACCGGTTGCCGTCGGAGGGCGTCACCACGGCGTTCAGCCGCACGACGATGGCGGCGGTTCGCGCGCCTTGTGAGGTTACGCAGGGCACCAAGCCGGGCGATGGTCACCCCCAGGCCGGCGAGCGCCGCCGCCAGCACCGTGACGGACAGCGGCGCCGGGAAGTAGGTGAGCTGCGCCCAGGTGACCGTCCGGCCGTTCATCAGCACGGACACCAGATCCGGGTAGCAGGCCAGCACCGCGACCGGCACCAGGGCGGGGACCATGCGCGGCGCGATCCGCCACCACGGGCGCCCCGACCGCCGGGCGGCCCAGCGCCGCGCCCGCACCCCGCCCAGGACGCCCAGCCCGGCCGCGAGCAGCGCGAGCGCGGCCAGCACCGCCTCGAAGAGCTGCCGGTCGCTGCCCAGCGCCTCCGGCTGCCGGCCCTCGCTGAGCGCGGTGAGCCCGCGCATGATGTCGTACGTCGGGTCGTACAGGCTCGCGCTGTTGGCCATCACCGCGAACCCGTAGCCGGTCTTGGGCGAGACGGCCTCGACGGCGTTGTAGGTGAACAGGTTCCCGGAGTGCACGAGCTGACCGCCGTCCTCGATGCCCCACCCCATTCCGTACGGGCGGATCTTCGACGGCTGGTGCATGGTCTCCAGGCTCTCCCGCTTGACCAGCGGCCGGCCGTCGCCCGACTGCGTGATGAGCCATTTGCCCATGTCAGCGGCGGTGGTGACGACCCCGCCGGAGCCGCCGCCGTCGAGGAAGCCGTCCAGCTCGGGGCGGGGCAGCCAGGCCCCGAAGAGGGAGTTGTAGCCGTCGGCGGGCCGCACGACCTGCGCGGAGACGGCGCTGGTGGTCATGCCGAGCGGCCCGAACACCTTGTCCCGCAGGTAGTCGCCGAACGGCCGGCCGCTCGCCACCTCCACCAGCCGCGCCGCCAGGTCGTAGTTGACGTTGCAGTACTCGTAGCGGGTGCCGGGGTCGGCGGCGAGCCGGGAGCCGGCGAGGCGGGCGGTGTAGTGGGCCAGCGAGGTGGCCTCCTCGGTGGCGGCGATGTCCACGGTGGTGTCGGACAGGCCGGAGGTCTGGTTGAGCAGCTGCCGTACGGTGATCCGGGCCGCGCGCGGGTCGGCCATCGCGAAGCCGGGCAGTTGCGCGGCCACGGGGGAGTCCAGCTCGATCTTGCCCCGCTCGACCAGCGTCATGACGGCCATGGCGGTGAACGACTTGCTCACCGAGGCCACCCGCATGGGGGTGTCCTCGGTGACGGGGCGTCCTTCGGAGTCGTGCCCGTACCCGGCCGCGTGCACCACCTTGCCGCCGTGCGTCACGACCACGGACAGGCCCGGCACCCCGGTGGCCTCCATGGCGTCCTGGAGGTAGGCGTCGATGGCGGCAGGCGAGAGGGAGGGGGCCGAGGTGGGGGAGACGGCGAGGGCGAGGGCCAGAAGGAGTTTCACGAGGAAGAACCTAGGAAAGCGACCCCACTCCGCGGATCCGCCGACCGTCAGGGATCACCCCTGACGAAAGTCAGGCGTCCTCCAGCCGGGTCGGCACCGCCTTCTGCACCTGCTGGAACACCACCGACGTGCGGAACCCGACGATCTCCTTGCGCTTGCTCAGGTGGTCGAGCAGGAACGCGTGCAGGTGGTCGAGGTCCTGCACGCCCACGTGCAGGAGGAAGTCGTCACCGCCCGCGAGCACGAACACGCTCATCACCTCGGGCATCTCGGCCGCCGACGCCTTGAACGCGTTGATCACCGCCCGGCTGAGCGGTCGCACCTGCACCGACACCATGGCCTGCACGCCCCGGTTGAGCGCGGCCGGGTCGATGTCGGCGTGGTAGCCGCGGATCACGCCGCGCCGGGTCAGCGACCTGACCCGCTCCAGGCAGGTGGAGGGGGCGATGCCGAGCTGTCTGGCCAGCTCGCGGTTGGACTGCCGAGCATCCGTTTGGAGCAGCCGTATGATCGCCGAATCAAGTTCGTCCATGGGGCAAGGTTTCCATGCTTTCCGGCCGAACGTTCGGCCAGCACCCGGAGACGCCGAATGGACGGGCTACTTTCGGCCCCATGAATGGACATATGGGGGTACGGCACGGCACGGCGTTGCTCGTCGGCGCTGTGCTCGGGCCGGGCATGCTGGTGCTGCCGCACCTGGCCGCCGCCGCGGCCGGGCCCGCGTCGGTGCTGGCGTGGGCGGGGATGCTGGCGCTGAGCGTGCCGGTGGCGCTGACGTTCGCCGCGCTCGGCGCGCGTTACCCGGGCGGCGGGGGCGTGGCCGCGGTCGTCGGCCTGGCGTTCGGCCGGCACGCCGCCGCCGTGACCGGCTGGTGGTTCTACGGCGCCGTGCCGATCGGCACCGTCGCCGGCGCGCTGGTCGGCGGCCAGTACGTCGAAGCCTGCCTGGGCGTGAACGCCACCGTGGCCGCGTGCCTGATCCTGGCCGCCGCCTTCGCCGCGAACGCAGCCGGGCTGCGCACGTCCGGCGGGCTGCAGATCGGCTTCGTCGCCCTCCTCGTCGCGCTGCTGGCCACCGCCGTGATCACCGCCGCGCCGCACGCCGACCCTGCCAGCTTCACCCCCTTCGCCCCGTACGGCCCGGCGGGCGTGGCCGGCGCGGCCGGGGTGCTCATGTTCGCCTTCGTGGGCTGGGAGGCGGCCAGCCACCTGTCGGCCGAGTTCGCCGACCGGCGCGGCCTGCTGCGCGCCACCGTGGTCACGCTCGCCGTGATCGGCGTGCTGTACGCGGGCGTCTCCGTCACCTCGGTCGCCGTGCTCGGCGCGGACATGTCGGCCGTGCCTCTCACCGACATGCTGCAGCTCGGCCTCGGCCCGGCGGCCCGGCCGGTGACCGGGGTGGTGGCGGTGCTGCTGACGTTCGGCGCGGTCAACACCTACATCGCGGGGGCTTCCAGGCTCGGTGCGGCGCTGGCGGCGGACGGGGCGCTGCCGCGCTGGTTCGCCAGGGGCGGGGCGCCGGGGCGCACGCCGTACCGGAGTCTCGGGCTGGTGCTGGTGCTCAGCGTGCCCGTCCTGGTGGCGGCGGTGGACCTGGACGTGCTGATGCGGGCGACCTCGGCGTGCCTGGCGGCGGTCACGTCGGCGGGGGTGGCGGCGGCGGTGCGGATGTTGCCGCGGGGCCGCCACCGGACCGTGGCCGTCGTGGGCACCGGGATGTCGCTGCTGGGGCTGGCGTTCTGCGGGGTGTACCTGCTGGTCCCGGCCGTGCTGGGCGCGGTGGCGATCGCCGCACTCCACGTCAAGCCTCGCCGTTCCTACAAAATCGGGCTATAAACGGCGACAGGGCGCCGTCAGGCGGGCAGTACCCATGAGCACAGGCGGCGCGACGTCCGGAGGTGCCATGACCCAGCACGCCAAGTACGCGGAGTCCCGGCAGGTCGGCGAGCAGGCGCGGGAGAAGGAGTGGGCCCGCCCGAGCTTCGCCAAGCAGCTCTTCCTCGGCGACTTCCGGATGGACCTGGTGCATCCGGCGCCCGTGCCGCCCGCCGAGGCGGCCAAGAAGGGCGAGGAGTTCGTCAGGGCGGTGCGCCGCTTCCTCGACGCGCGGGTGGACCCGGCGCTCATCGAGCGGACCGCGCAGATCCCGGACGACGTGGTCAAGGGCCTGGCGGAGCTGGGCGCGTTCGGAATCACGATCAAGGAGGAGTACGGCGGGCTCGGCCTGCCGTACCTGTACTACTGCCGCGCCCTGACGCTCGTCGGCTCGTACTGCCCGGCGCTGGCCACGCTGCTGTCGGCGCACCAGTCGATCGGGGTGCCGCAGCCGCTCAAGCTGTTCGGCACCGAGGAGCAGAAGCGGGAGTTCCTGCCCAGGTGCGCGGCCGGGGAGATCTCGGCGTTCCTGCTGACCGAGCCGGACGTCGGCTCCGACCCGGCGCGGCTGGCCACCACCGCCGTGCGCGACGGCGACGAGTACGTGCTCGACGGCGTCAAGCTGTGGACCACGAACGGCGTCATCGCCGACCTCCTCGTCGTCATGGCCAGGACCGGCAAGAAGATCAGCGCGTTCGTCGTCGAGGCCGACACGCCGGGCATCACGGTCAAGCGACGCAACACGTTCATGGGGCTGCGCGGCATCGAGAACGGCGTGACCGAGTTCTCCCAGGTCAGGGTGCCCGTCCGGAACCTCATCGGCAAGGAGGGCGAGGGGCTGCGGATCGCGCTCACCACGCTCAACACCGGCCGCCTCTCGCTGCCCGCCACCTGCGCCGGCAGCTCCAAGTGGGCCGTCAAGATCGCCCGCGAGTGGGGCAACGAGCGCGTGCAGTGGGGGCGCAAGGTCGGGCAGCACGAGGCCGTGGCCACCAAGATCGCTTTCATCGTGGCCACCGCGTACGCCGTCGAGGCCGTCTGCGAGCTGACCGCCCGCCTGGCCGACGACCGGCGCAACGACATCAGGATCGAGGCCGCGCTGGCCAAGTTGTTCGCCTCCGAGTTGTCGTACAAGGTGCTCGACGAGCTGGTCCAGGTGCGCGGCGGGCGCGGCTACGAGACCGCCGAGTCGCTGGCCGCCAGGGGCGAGCGCGGCGTGCCCGCCGAGCAGATGCTGCGCGACTCCCGCATCAACCGCATCTTCGAGGGCTCCTCCGAGATCATGCGGCTGGCGATCACGCGCGAGGCGGTGGACGCGCACCTGTCCGTCGCCGGCGAGCTGATCAACCCGGACGCCAGCCGCCAGGAGCGCGCCCAGGCCCTGCGCCGGGCCAGCGGCTTCTACGCCAAGTGGCTGCCCACGCTGGTGGCCGGCACCGGCAACCTGCCCACCGCGTACGCCGCCTTCGGCCCCCTGGCCGGGCACCTGCGGTTCGTGGAGCGGACCAGCAGGAAGCTGGCCAGGTCCACCTTCTACGGCATGTCCCGCTGGCAGGGCGGGCTGGAGCACAAGCAGTCGTTCCTCGGCCGGATCGTCGACATCGGGGCCGAGCTGTACGCCATGACCGCCGCCTGCCTCAAGGCCGAGGAGGACTCCAAGGACCTGGGGCGCCGGCCGTACGAGCTGGCCGACACCTTCTGCCGGCAGTCCAGGAACCGGGTGGACGCGCTGTTCGACCGCCTGTGGGACAACAGCGACAGCCACGACGTCCGGGTGGCCGGCTACGTGCTCGACGGCCGCTACACCTTCGTCGAGGAGGGCATCCTCGATCCGTCCATCGACGGCCCGTGGATCGGCACGCCGGAGGGCGGGGAGAACGTCCGCCGCAAGATTCCCTGACATCCGGTCTAGACCGGTTGTGCGCTCATCGCCGCCTGGATGTTGTCAAACCGAGACAGGCCGGTATAGACCGGCTGCTGAACTCCGGCTTACGCTTGCGCAAACGCGGTCGCGTGTCGGCTCGCGCGCACATCCCCCTGGGCGGGGCTCCGCCGGCTGGTACGGACCAGCGGGGCCCGTCCGACGAGAAGGCGGTATCTCCAGTGAACATGAAGCTTGTGGGCGGCGCCGCTCTCGGCCTTGCCACCATGCTGGTCCTGTCCAGCTGCGGGTCGGGCGGCTCAGGCGGTGGGGGTGACACCCAGGCGTCCGGCGACGGGCAGGTCACCCTGAAGATGGTCGCCGCCGACTACGGCGACGGCCCCGGCAAGCCCAACTCCGGCGAGACGTTCTGGAAGGGCGTCACCGACGAGTTCACCAAGGCCAACCCGAACATCAAGGTCGACGTCCAGGTCATCAACTGGAACGACATCGACAAGCAAGTCGCCACCATGGTGCAGAACGGGCAGATCCCCGACATCCTGCAGACCGGCGACTACTCCGGCTTCGTCGAGGACGGCCTGCTCTACAAGGTGGACGAGGTCCTGTCCCCGAACGTCTCCGGCGACATGCTGCAGAAGTTCGCCGAGTTCGGCAAGGTGAACGGCACCGCGTACGGCATCCCGTTCGTCTCCTCCGCCCGCGCCCTGTTCTACAACAAGGACCTGTTCGAGAAGGCGAAGATCGCCGAGCCGCCCAAGACGTGGGACGAGCTCAAGGCCGCCGCCGAGAAGCTGAAGGCGGCCGGCGTGACGCAGCCGTTCGGCCTGCCGCTCGGCCAGGAGGAGGCCCAGGCCGAGTCGTTCCTGTGGATGCTCGGCAACGGCGGCGGCTACAAGGACGCCTCCGGCAAGTGGGCGATCAACTCGCCGCAGAACATCGAGACCTTCACGTACATGAAGGGCCTCGTCGACGCCGGCCTGACCACCCCGAACCCGGGCACCAAGGACCGCAAGACGGTCTGGGAGGACTTCGGCGCCGGCAAGGTCGGCATGGTCAACGGCGGCCCCATGTCCATCCCGATCTTCGACGCGGCCGGGCTGAAGAACTACGGCGTCGCGCCCATCCCCGGCAAGACCGGCCCGCTCGACACCACGCTCGGCGTCATGGACTGGATCATGGCGTTCAACAAGAACGGCCACGCCGCCGAGATCAAGAAGTTCTTCGACTTCTTCTACACCGGCACCGCCGCCCAGAAGATCTCCGACACGTACAAGCTGCTGCCCGTCACCAACGGCGGCATCCAGAAGCTGTCCGGCGACGAGAAGCTCAAGCCGTTCCTCGACGCCCTGCCCAACGCCAGCTTCTACCCCTTCCAGGACCCCAAGTGGGCCACCCTGAACCCGGCGATCAAGCAGACCATCGGCGGCGCCGTCAAGGACGACCCCGCCAAGGTCCTCGGTGAGCTGCAGAAGACCGCGGAAGCGGCCGGCTGATCCAGCAGGACCTCGGTACGGCCGGCCCCGCGCCGGCCGTACCGGCCTGTCGAAAGGTGCTTGAGTGACAACGCTGGACGTGAAAGAGCCGCGCGTGCGGCGGCGGCGGGGCCTGCGCGCCCTCGAACCCCTCGCCTGGGTCGGGCCCGCCATCGTGCTGATCGCCCTGGTCGTGCTCTGGCCCGTGGTCGAGATGATCAGGTCGTCGTTCCTGGAGATCAGCCGGCTGGGCGTGGTGCGTGGCTCGGCCGGACTCTCGAACTACGAGAAGCTCTTCGCCGAGAAGGACTTCGCCGACGTCATGCTGCGCAGCGTGATCTGGGTGGTCGCCGTCGTCGCGCTCACCGTGCTGATCTCGCTCGCCCTGGCCCAGCTCTTCAACCAGCGCTTCCCGCTGCGCAAGCTGGCCCGCTGGGCGCTCATCGCGCCGTGGGCCGCGTCGGTGCTGATGACCGCGATCATCTTCAAGTGGATGCTCGACCCCGAGGTCGGCGTGATCAACCAGATCCGCCTCAAGCTCGGGCTCATCGACGCCATGGGCGGAGCCGCCGCCGACCAGCTCGGCGACGCCGCCACCGCCATGCCGTGGCTGGTGTTCGTCGCCGTGTTCGTCTCGGTGCCGTTCACCACGTACGCGCTGCTCGCCGGGCTCGCCACGATCCCCGCAGACGTGTACGAGGCCGCCAGGATGGACGGCGCGGGACGCCTGCGGACGTACTGGTCGATCACGCTGCCGCTGCTGCGCCCCGCGCTCACCGTGGCGGCCCTGATCAACGTCATGAACGTCTTCAACAGCTTCCCGATCATCTGGGCCATGACCCACGGCCAGCCCGGCTACTCGACCGCCACCTCGACCATCCTCATGTACATCCTCAAGGGCTCCGACATCGGCGAATCGGCCGCCATGTCCGTCGTCAACTTCGGCATGGTGATCGTGCTCACCGTGGTCTTCCTCAAGGTGTCCCGGTGGAACAAGGAGGTGGCCTGATGGCCGTCAAGACCATGCCGGCGCCGGCCCAGCCCCATCACCACCACGCCCGCGCGGGCGGCGGCGGCGCGCGCCGCGCCATGCCCAAGGTCAAGACCGTGCTCGTCGCGGCCACCGCCTACGTCGTCGCGCTGCTGTTCCTGTTCCCGTACGTGGTCATGCTGCTGACCTCGCTGCGCTCCCAGGAGTCCCTGCGTGACGTGACGTTCTGGCCCGACGAGTGGGTGTGGTCGAACCTCGTCGACTTCTGGGGCAGCGGCCTGGCCGGCAACCTGTGGGTGACGATCAAGGTGGCGGCCGGCTCGACGCTGCTCGTGCTGCTGGTCGCGCTGCCCGCCGCGTACTACTCGGCCCGGCACCAGTTCCGCGGCCGCACCGCGTTCCTGATCCTCGTGCTGATCACCCAGATGTTCCAGCCCACCGCCATGGTGGTCGGCATCTACCGCGAGTTCTTCCAGTTCGGGCTGGTCGACTCGATCTGGTCGCTGATCCTCGTCAACGGCGGCTTCAACCTGGCCTTCGCCGTGTGGATCCTCAACGCGTACTTCTCCTCCATCCCGCGCGAGCTGGAGGAGGCCGCCTTCATCGACGGGAACGGGCGCTTCGGCGCGCTGTTCAGGATCACGCTGCCGCTGGCCATGCCCGGCGTCATCACCGCGCTGATCTTCACGTTCATCGCCGCGTGGAACGAGTTCGTGGTCGCGCTGACGCTCACCACCACGACCGCGAACCAGCCGCTTCCCGTGGCGCTCAACTCGTTCATCGGGCAGTACCAGGTGGACTGGCAGAACCTGTTCGCCGGCTCGGTGATCGCCACCATCCCGGTGATCATCCTGTTCGCCCTGATCGAGCGGAAGGTGGTCGGCGGCCTGACCGCCGGCTCCATCAAGTGACCGCCCGGGCCACCCCGCAACCCTTGGGGTGGCCCGGGCGGGTCACCGCTGCTTCTCCTGCGGCACGCGCGCCACGCAGAACACCGTCTGGCCGAACGGCGGGCGCACGAACCGCTCGATGAGCCTGGTCAGTGGCACCACCGTGCGGTCGTAGATCTTCACCAGCCGCGGGTCGGGGTAGCCCACGCCGCCCCGGCGCACCGCCGCCCACCAGGCGATGCCGCCCAGGAAGTTGATCGGCTTGAGCACCTCGACGTCGAGCCCTGCCTTGGCGACCGTCGTGCCCAGCGTCTTCGGCGTGTAGCGCTGGACGTGCCCCACCTTGCGGTCGAAGTCTCCATAAAGCTGCATGTAGCCGGGCACCCAGATGATGATGCGCCCGCCCGGCAGCGTCACCCGCGCCAGCGACCGCAGCGCCTCCGCGTCGTCCTCGATGTGCTCCAGGACGTTCATCAGGACGACCGTGTCGACCTTGTCCTCCAGCGGGATGTCCGTCGGCAGCCCGAACTGCAGGACGTCGATCTCGTCGCGGTCGGCGAAGCGCTTCTCCAGCTGCTCCACGCAGTAAGGGTCGAAGTCGCTCACCACGAGCCGGTCGAGACGCGGCAGGAACTGCTCGGCGAAGTGACCCAGCCCCGAGCCGATCTCCAGCATCGAACGGCCCACGTGCGGGGCGACCATGTCGAACTCGTACTGCCGATAGTTCTTGGCCTCGTCCCCACCCAGGTGGTTCTCCAGGGCCTCGTCACCGGCCGCCGGTTGAACTACACGGTCATACCCAGAAGACATAATCCCGTTCCTTCGAGGGGCTCATGGATTGCCAGAGTCTAGTGCCCTGGACAGTCACCAGGATGACACGATCCGCGGATCGCCCTTCCCCGCGCGACCCGTATGCGGTGGAATCTGACTCGCCATGGACGACGACGAGGCGATCGCGCGCTCGGCCCGAGGCGACCTGACGGCCTACGAGGTGCTGGTCGCCCGCTACAGCGCGCTCGCCCACCGTACCGCGTTCCTGCTCGGGGCGGGCAACGAGGCGGAGGACGTCGTGCAGGAGGCGTTCGTCAAGGCCTACCGGCACCTGTCCGGCTTCCGCGAGGGCGCGCCGTTCCGGCCGTGGCTGCTGCGCATCGTCGCCAACGAGACCCACAACCTCACCCGCTCGCGCGGTCGGCGCTCCTCGCTCGAACTGCGGCTCGGCGGCACCGCCGAGACCCGCGTCCCCGACGACCCGCAGGACACCGCCGTCGCCACCGACCGCCGCACCCGCCTGCTCGCCGCCGTCCGCGCCCTGCCCGAACGGGAACGCCAGGCCGTCGTGTGCCGGTACTTCTTACAACTGAGCGAGGCCGAGACCGCGCAGGTGCTCGGCTGGCCCGTCGGCACCGTCAAGTCCAGCACGCACCGGGGGCTGGCCCGGCTCAGGGAGGAGGTGGGGGATGAGCTCAAATGAGCCTTCGGACGCGATCGAGTCTGAATTGACGGCCCTCGGGGACCTCCTCGACGTCCCCGCCGCGCCGCCGCCGGCCGACGTGGCCGCCGCCGTCCGCGCCCGCCTCTCCCAAGACAACGAGCCTGTACGGCCGGCGCGGCGGCGACGGCGCACGCGGTGGGCGGTCGTGGCCGCCGTGGTCGTCGCCGTGATCACCGTCACGGCCGCCACCCCCCAGGGCCGCGCCGCCGTGGCGCAGATCCTGCGCTTCGCCGGCATCGAGATCGAGGTCGGCGACACCACGCCGCCGCCCGTCACCACCACCGCCGGCCTGCCGGGCGAGCACGAGGTCGCAAGGGCCGACCTCCCCGCCCAGGTCAGGTTCCCGGTACGGACCCCGGCGGCACTGGGCGAGCCGCAACGCGTCACCGTGTCCGAGAACGGCCGGGTCGCCTCGATGTTCTGGCCAGGAGGGATCAGGCTCGACCAGTTCGACGGCACCATGGCCCCGTTCTTCTTCAAGAAGCTCGGCCCGCCCGCCCCCGAGTACACCCGCGTGAACGGCCGCGAGGCCTGGTGGATCCCCGGAGAGCACCCGCTCGGCTACATCCCGCGCGAGGACGGCACGCAGGTCCCGCTCCGGCAGGCCGCCGCCACGCTCATCTGGCAGCAGGACGGCGTCAACCTCCGCCTGGAGGGCGCGGGCAGCCTCAAGGAGGCCGTCCGCATCGCCTCGTCGATCAAGTAGACGGGGTCAGTGGAGGGCTCCGGTGAGCCAGTCGTCCACGCCCTTCAGCAGCTCCTTGCGCACCGGCTCCGGCGCCGCCGACGACCGTACGGACTGCCGGGCCAGCTCCGCCACCTCCGCGTCACTGAACCCGTACACCTCCCTGGCCAGCTCGTACTGGCGCAGCAGCCGCGTGCCGAACAGCAGCGGGTCGTCGGCGCCCAGCGCGATCGGCACCCCCGCGTCGAACAGCCGCCGCACCGGCACGTCCGCCGCCTCCTCCACCACGCCCAGGCCCACGTTCGAGGTGGGGCACACCTCGCAGCAGATCTGCCGGTCGGCCAGCCGCTGCATCAGCCACTCGTCCTCGGCCGCCCGCACCCCGTGCCCCACGCGGTCGGCGCCCAGGTCGTCCACGCACTGGGCGACGCTGCGCGGCCCGAGCAGCTCGCCCCCGTGCGGCACCGCCAGCAGCCCGCCCCGCTTGGCGATCCGGAACGCCCGCTCGAAGTCTCTCGCCTGGGCACGCCGCTCGTCGTTGGACAGGCCGAAGCCGATCACGCCCTTGCCGGCGTACTGGGTGGCGAGCCTGGCCAGGGTGTTGGCGTCGAGCGGGTGGCGGGTGCGGTTGGCCGCGACGACCACCGCCATCCCGACGCCCGCGTGCCTCGACGCCTGCTCCACCGCGTCCAGCATCAGCTCCAGCGTCGCCGTCAGGCCGCCGAAGCGCTGCGCGTACCCCGACGGGTCCACCTGGATCTCCAGCCACCGCGACCCGGCCGCCACCTCGTCCTCGGCGGTCTCCCGCATCAGCCGGTAGACGTGCTCCGGGCGGGTGAGCACGGACCTGGCGATGTCGTACAGCCGCTGGAACCGGAACCAGCCCCGCTCGTCCGTCGCCCGCAGCTTGGGCGGCCAGTCCTGCTCCAGCGCGTCGGGCAGGGTCAGCCCCTGCTCCCTGGCCAGCTCGATCAGGGTCGAGTGCCGCATCGAGCCGGTGAAGTGCAGGTGCAGGTGAGCCTTGGGAAGCGCGTGCAGGGGCCGGAGCATCTGCATATCTTGCCACCCGACCTCACGCGGCCGCTGGGCTCCACGGTACGGAAGGGGCCCCGTGGGGGATCAAGTCACCATGATCCCCGAGGGGCACCACACCGGCCAGGGATGGCGCGCGGCGCTCGCCGTGCTGGCGCTCGGAGTCACGGCCTTCATCATCTACGCCCTGTTCTCCTCGGGCTTCGGGCGCCTGCCGCGGGCGGCCGTACCGACGCCGGAGCCCGTCCTGGCCGAACCCGAACCCGAGCCTGAGCCCGAGCCCGAACCCGAGCGGCCCGCGGGCGCGGGGGCCGGGCAGCCCGCCCCGCCCCGCGCGCCCGGTCTCGCCGTCGTCGCCGCCGACTTCTGGCTGTCGTACCTGCCGGACGGGCTGGCGCGCAGCGGCGGCGAGGTCACCGCGACCGGCGCCCGCGCCCGGTTCGGCTCCCCGGGCGGATTCGCCGAGGTGCAGGTGGAGCACGGTACGGTAGCCGCCGACTGGGACGGCTACCGCCACCGGCTCACCGTGCTGGACGCCCGGGCCACCACCGTGCGCGGCAGGCCCGCCGTGGCCGGCAGGTACCCCGGCGGCGGCCGCGTGCTCGCCTGGCTCGAACGGCCGGGCACGGGCGCGCTGGTCCGCGTCAGCGACTCGTTCGGCCGCGAACTCGTCGCAATTGCCGCCTCGGTCAAGGCTCCTGTAGGAGACTAGGAGCCTTTTCCCTGGTTCCACACACCTCATGGGGGGTCGATGCGGCGGTTGGCGGCGGTTCTCCTCATGCTCACGCTCACGGGATGCGGCGGCGCTGGCGGTGACGGCGGCGAGGTGCAGGGCAGCTCGACCACCCCGCCGTCCCCCTCTCCGTCCTCCTCGCCCTCACATGAGCCGGCCGGCGCGGGCAGCGACTCGATCTCGCTGTCCTGCGACGGCACCGACGTGCGCGTGCCGGCCTCGCCCGCCGGACTCACCCCGGCGGGCGCGTTCGGCCGCCTCGACTCGCTCACCCGGCCGCTCAAGGTCGAGGGCCGCATCTGGAGCGACAACGACGAGCGCATGTACGTCGGCGTGGTCTGCGGGGTGCGCACCGCCGAGCAGTTCGCCACGCTGGTCGCCCGATCGACGCTGACGGCGTACAAGGGCAAGCCGGCGCTGCGCTGGACCACCCGCACGGGCGTGCGCAGCTTCATGTGGCTGGAGCGGCCCGGCACCGCCGTCTACGTCGGCGCGACGCCCGGCCTCGCCGACGACATCAGGCCCATCGCCGCCGACATCACCACTTAGCGGGCCTCGGCCAGGAGCTTGGCCATCCGGCTGACGCCCTCGGCCAGGTCGTTGTCACCCAGCGCGTAGGACAGCCTGAAGTAACCCGGGGTGCCGAAAGCCTCACCGGGCACCACGGCCACCTCGGCCTCCTCCAGGATCAGCTCCGCCAGCTCGCCCGACGACTGCGGCCGCCTGCCGCGCAGCTCCTTGCCGATCAGCTCCTTCACCGACGGGTACGCGTAGAACGCCCCCTTCGGCTCCGGGCAGAACACGCCCGGGATCTCGTTCAGCATCCTGACCATCGTCTGGCGGCGCCGGTCGAACGCCGTGCGCATCTCGGCCACCGCCGACAGGTCGCCCGACACCGCCGCAAGGGCCGCCATCTGTGCCACGTTCGAGACGTTGGAGGTGGCGTGCGACTGCAGGTTGGTCGCCGCCTTCACCACGTCGGACGGGCCGATCATCCAGCCCACCCGCCAGCCCGTCATCGCGTACGTCTTGGCCACGCCGTTGAGGATCACCACGCGGTCGCCCAGCTCCGGCACGGCCGTGGCGATGCTGGTGAACTCGGCGCCGCCGTACACGAGGTGCTCGTAGATCTCGTCGGTGACCACCCACAGGCCGTGCTCGGCGGCCCAGCGGCCGATCGCGACCGTCTCCTCGCGCGAGTAGACGGCGCCCGTCGGGTTGGACGGCGAGACGAACAGCAGCACCTTCGTCCGCTCAGTGCGCGCCGCCTCCAGCTGGTCGACGCTCGCCAGGTAGCCGGTGGACTCGTCGGTCACGACGTCCACCTGCACGCCGCCGGCCAGCTTGACCGCCTCGGGGTAGGTGGTCCAGTAGGGGGCGATGACCAGCACCTCGTCACCCGGGTCGAGCAGCGTCGCGAACGCCTCGTACACCGCCTGCTTGCCGCCGTTGGTGACCAGCACCTGCCCGGCCTCGGCCGCGTAGCCGGAGTCGCGCAGCGTCTTGGCGGCGATCGCCTGCTTCAGCTCGGGCAGGCCGCCCGCCGGCGTGTACTTGTGGAAGCGCGGGTCGCGAGCCGCCTCGATCGCCGCCTCGACGATGTACCCGGGCGTCGGGAAGTCGGGCTCGCCCGCGCCGAAGCCGATGACGGGGCGCCCGGCCGCCTTCATCGCCTTCGCCTTGGCGTCCACGGCGAGCGTGGCGGACTCGGAAATCGCGGAAATTCTCGCGGAGATGCGGGATCGGGTGGACATGACTCCATGCTCCCACGCGGCCCTCGCGTGCGCGTGACCTGGGCGATCAGGTTTTGGTTCGACGTGGCGGGCAATCACCCGTATGCTTTCGCCTGGTCCTTCCGCCGCATGTCGGCGAGCGGTTCGGTCCAGGCAGTGAGTCGATCAGGGTAGTCTGGTCTACGACATAGGGCACTGGCGCAATTGGTAGCGCACCGGTCTCCAAAACCGGCGGTTGGGGGTTCGAGTCCCTCGTGCCCTGCGAGTGCGGTCCGCGCAACAATTGGCGTGTAAGCGCGCCGCAAGACTGCGTTGGATACGACGGATCAGGTGAGGACTGTGGCGATCGACACGCGCGGCGAGACCGCAGACAAGCCTAGTGGCGAGAAGAAGACCCGCACTTCTCCTGCCCTCTTCTACCGGCAGGTCGTCAACGAGCTCCGCAAGGTCATCTGGCCGACACGCAAGGATCTCATCACCTACACCACGGTCGTTCTGGTATTCGTTCTGATCATGGTTGCGATCGTGTACGGGCTCGACAGCGCCCTGGGATGGGCGGTCCTCCGCGTCTTCGGCGGATCCTGACCGAGACGCCGCCGGGTGGGTCGCCTGACGGAGTCGCCATTCGAAACCACGAAAGAGGAAGAGTCACCGTGTCCGAGTCTTCAATTCCGGCGGACGAGTCCCGCGACGAGTGGGGCGACGAGCTGGAAGAGGCCACTGAGGAGTCCGCCGAGGCGGCTCTCGAAGAGGCCGAGGTCGAGGAGAGCGACGAGGCCGCCGAGGAAGAGGCGACCACCGTCGAGGACGGTGAAGTGCTTCCCGACGTCGATCCCGTCGAGGAGTTCAAGAGCTCGCTGCGGGGCCTGCCCGGTGAGTGGTACGTCATCCACTCCTACGCCGGCTACGAGAACCGCGTGAAGTCCAACATCGAGAGCCGCAACGTCTCGCTCAACATGGAGGACTACATCTACCAGGTCGAGGTGCCGACGCACACCGTCCAGGAGTTCAAGAGCGGCAAGAAGGTGCCGGTCAAGGAGCGCGTGCTGCCCGGCTACGTGCTGGTGCGCATGGAGCTGACCGACGAGTCGTGGGCCGCCGTGCGCAACACGCCCGGCGTGACCGGCTTCGTCGGCCTGTCCAACAAGCCGAGCCCGCTCAGCCTCGACGAGGTCGCCAAGCTGCTGGCGCCCGAGCCGACCGAAGAGGCCAAGAAGACCACGACGAAGGCCGCCAGCGGCCCCACCGTCGAGTTCGAGATCGGCGAGTCGGTCACGGTCATGGACGGCCCGTTCGCCACGCTGCCCGCCTCGGTGAGCGAGATCAGCCCCGAGTCGCAGAAGCTCAAGGTGCTCGTGTCGATCTTCGGCCGCGAGACTCCGGTGGAGCTCTCGTTCAACCAGGTCTCGAAGATCTAAGACGATCACATACACTTAGACGTTCGGCCGGCCGCCTCATCGCGAGGGGCGGCCTCCGACATGTCCGGGCCGCAATCCCACGGGCCGGGCGCATCGCAATCAGGACCCGGAGAAGGACTAATGCCTCCGAAGAAGAAGATCGCCGCACTCGTCAAGGTGCAGCTGCCGGCCGGCCAGGCCACGCCGGCTCCGCCGGTGGGTACCGCCCTCGGTCCCCACGGCGTCAACATCATGGACTTCGTCAAGCAGTACAACGCTGCGACGGAGGCCCAGCGGGGCAACATCATCCCCGTTGAGATCACCATTTTCGAAGACCGCAGCTTCACCTTCGTCACGAAGACGCCCCCGGCGCCCGAGCTGATCAAGAAGGCCCTGGGTCTCGACAAGGGCAGCGCGGTCCCGCACCGCGACAAGGTGGGCAAGCTCAGCCGCGAGCAGCTGCGCAGCATCGCCGAGACGAAGATGCCCGACCTCAACGCCAACGACATCGAGGCGGCCGAGAAGATCATCGCCGGCACCGCCCGGTCGATGGGCATCACCATCGCCGAGTAAGACCTTTCCCAGCAGTTCGTGGGAGGGCCGCCGCATGCGGCCCGGACACCACTAGGAGTCAAGAATGCAGCGCAGCAAGGCGCACAAAGACGCGGCCGCCAAGGTCGACCGCGACAAGCTCTACTCGCCCGTCGAGGCCGCGAGGCTGGCCAAGGAGACGTCGACCACCAAGTTCGACGCCACCGTCGAGGTCGCTCTCCGGCTGGGCGTCGACCCTCGCAAGGCCGACCAGATCGTGCGCGGCACGGTCAACCTCCCGCACGGCACCGGCAAGACCGCCCGGGTCCTGGTCTTCGCGACCGGTGACCGTGCCGAGGCGGCCCGCGAGGCGGGCGCCGACATCGTCGGCGCCGACGAGCTGATCGACGAGATCGCCAAGGGCAACCGGCTCAACGAGTTCGACGCCGTGGTGGCCACGCCCGACCTGATGGGCAAGGTCGGCCGCCTGGGCCGCGTGCTCGGCCCGCGTGGCCTCATGCCCAACCCGAAGACCGGCACGGTGACGCCCGACGTCGCCAAGGCCGTGACGGAGATCAAGGGCGGCAAGATCGAGTTCCGCACCGACCGGCAGGCCAACCTGCACTTCATCATCGGCAAGACGTCGTTCGGCGAGCGCCAGCTCATCGAGAACTACGCCGCCGCCCTCGACGAGGTGCTGCGTCTCAAGCCGTCGGCGGCCAAGGGCCGTTACCTGAAGAAGGTCACCTTCTCCACGACGATGGGGCCGGGCGTTCCGGTCGACCCCAACCTGACGCGTGGGCTGACGGCCGAGCTCGACGCCTGAGCCTCAGCAAGCCTCTTCGCCCCTGCCCGGTTCGTCCGGGCGGGGGCGTTTTGCTTTCCGCTCACAGGCCCCTTTTGCTTGCTGCTCGCCGACCCAAAGGAAACCCAAAGCGGCGGGCGGCACCGTGGGGGCATGAGCGACGAACTGATGACCCGTGAGATCCGGCTGGCCGCCCGCCCCGTGGGCGAGCCGACGGCCGAGATCTTCGAACTGGCCGAGACCCGCGTCCCCGAGCCCGCCGAGGGGCAGATCGTGGTCCGCAACACGTGGATGTCGGTGGACCCGTACATGCGGGAGTGGATGCGGGAGGACGTCGAGTACGCGCGGCCGTACGAGCTCGGCGCGCCGCTGCTGGGCAGCGCGGTCGGCGAGGTGGTCGCCTCGAGGTCCGCGGCGGTCCCCGTGGGCGCCACCGTGACGCATTTTCTCGGATGGCGCGAGTACGCGCTGCTGGACGCGGCGGAGGCGACCGTCGTGGACACGAGCCTGGTGCCCGCCGAGGTCTACCTGGGGCCGCTGGGCACGACCGGATTGACCGCGTACGCGACGTTGACCCGGGTGGCCCCCGTCCGGGAGGGCGACGTCGTGTGGGTGTCGGCCGCCGCGGGCGCGGTCGGCAGCATCGCCGGGCAGGTGGCCCGCAAGCTGGGCGCCGCGCGGGTGATCGGCTCGGCCGGCGGGCCGGAGAAGGCGGAGAAGCTGGTCACCACGTTCGGCTTCGACGCCGGGCTGGACCACCGGGCCGGGCCGATTGCCAAGCAACTGTCCGAGGCCGCGCCCGGCGGCATCGACGTCTACGTGGACAACGTCGGCGGCGACCACCTCAGGGCCGCGATCGCGGCGCTGCGCGAGCGCGGCCGCATCGGGATGGTCGGCGCGATCTCCGCCTACAACGCGACCGAGCCGGTGCCCGGCCCCGACAACCTGTTCCGGCTCGCCTCCAAGAACGCCACGCTGGGCGGCATCTACATCCCCGGGCACCTCGACCTGTTCCCCGAATGGATCGAGCGCGGCGCCGCCTGGATCGCCGACGGCTCCCTGCGCTACGAGCAGACGGTCGTGGAGGGTCTCGAACGGGCCCCGGAGGCGTTCCTCGGGGTGCTGCGCGGCGCCAACACCGGCAAGATGCTCGTCCGGCTCGGCTGAGGGAGGCAGGAACGTGTCCACCCGCATGAGCGTCCGCGAGCGCGAGGAGTTCCTCGCCGGCACGCACATCGGCGTCCTGAGCGTCCCCGACGGGCGCGCGCCGCTGCTGATCCCCATCTGGTACGCCTACACGCCCGGCGGCGACGTCCGGATCAGCACGTCGTCCGGAACCCGCAAGTACGACCTGATCCGCACGGCCCCCGCCGTCGGGTTCGCGGTGCAGCAGGAGGCGATGCCCTACCGGTACGTCTCCGTGGACGGCCCCGTCGCCGGCCACGAGCCGGTCGATCCCGCCGAGTACCGGGAATGGTCGATCCGGTACCTCGGCCCGGAACAGGGCGAACGGTTCTTCGCCGCCGTCCAGGACGAACTGGGCGGCTGGGTGACCTTCCGGATCCGCCCAGAACGGTGGCGGACGTTCGATTTCGGGAAGGAGTTCACCTAACGTGTGACGGGTGCGTTTCGGGGTGCTGGGGCCGCTCGTGGTCCTGACGGAGGCCGGCGAGCCGGTCCGCGTCCCCGAGGCGAAGGTCCGCGCCCTGCTGGCCGACCTGCTCGTCCAGGAAGGGCGGCCGGTCTCCGCCGACCGGCTCATCGACGACCTGTGGGAAGGGGACCTGCCCCGGCATCCCGCCAACGCGCTGCAGCAGAAGGTCTCCCAGCTGCGCCGGGTGCTGGACGACGCCGAGCCCGGCGCGCGCGGCCTCGTCGCCTCCGGGCCGGCCGGGTACCGGCTCGCCGTCGAGGCCGACGCGGTGGACCAGGGGCGCTTCGACGTCCTGGTGTCCCGGGCGCGCGCCGCGGCCGACCCCCGTACCCGGGCGGACCTGCTCGCCGACGCCCTCACGCTGTGGCGGGGACCGGCGCTGGCGGACTTCGCCGACGCCGCCTTCGCCGCCCCCGCCATCGCCCGGCTGGAGGCGGCCCGCCTGGACGCGCTGGAGGAACGCGCGGAGACCCGCCTGGAGCTGGGCGAGCACCGCGGGCTCGCCGGGGAGCTGGGCGCCCTGGCCGCCCGCCACCCGCTACGCGAGCGACTGCAGGCCGCCTACCTGCGTGCTTTGTACGGGGCCGGGCGCCAGGCGGAGGCGCTGGAGGCCTACGAGCGGGTACGCCGCCTGCTGGCCGACGAACTCGGCGCCGACCCGGGACCGCTGCTGACCGCCCTGCACACGGCGATGCTCCGCCAGGACGCGTCCCTGACGCCCCGCGAGGACCCGCCGTTGACGCTCGGGCGGGACGCGCGCCGGGCATCCCGCCAGGACGCGCGGCTGACGTCCGGCCAGGGCGAGACCCTGCTGCCCGGCTTGGCGGGCCCGGTCCTGCCGGTGCCGGTCACCCGGTTGGTCGGGCGCGACTCGGAAACGGGCCGGGTTCGCTCGGCCCTGGAGGGGGCGCGGCTGGTCACGCTGACCGGGCCGGGAGGCGTCGGCAAGACGCGGCTCGCGCTGGAGGTGGCCGCCACCTGGGCCGAGGACGGTGTGTACCTCGTGGAGCTGGGCGAGGTGCGGCGGTTCGGGGCGGAGGTGGTGCTGGAGGCGCTGGGCGTGCGGGACGACGGGCGTCCGCTGCACGAGGTGCTGCACGGCAGGCGGCTGCTGCTGGTCCTCGACAACTGCGAGCACCTGCTCGACCAGGTCGCCGGGGTCGTGGGGCCGGCCCTTCGGAGCGTGCCGGGGTTGCGGGTGCTGGCCACCAGCCGGGAGCCGTTGCGCCTGTCCGGGGAGACGGTGATCCCGGTGCCGCCGCTGGAGGCGGGGGACGCGGCGCGGCTGTTCGGCGAGCGGGTCGCCGCGGCCGGCGGGGTGGTGGACGACGCGGAGGCGGTGGCGGAGATCTGCCGGCGGCTCGGCGGGATCCCGCTGGCCCTGGAGCTGGCCGCCGCCCGGGTGCGCGGGCTGGGCGTGCGGGAGCTGGCCGAGCGGCTGAGCCTGCGGCTGCTGGACGACGGGCCCAGGGACGCGCCGGCCCGCCAGCGGACGCTCGCCGCGATGATCGACTGGAGCTGGGAGCTGCTGAGCCCGCCGGAGCGGGTGGTGCTGGCCCGGCTCGCGGTGCACCCCGGCGGGTGCACGCTGGAGGCGGCCGAGCGGACCTGCGCCGGGGGCGGGGTGGAGGTCTCCGAGGTCATGGGCGTCCTCGGGCGGCTCGTCGATCGGTCGATGGTGGTGCGGAGCGATGGGCGGTACCGGTTGCTGGAGCCGGTCGCGGAGTACTGCCTGGAACGGCTCGGCGCGGCGGGCGAGCTGGGGATGATGCGGGAGCGGCACCTCGGCTACTGCGTCGCGCTCGCCGAGCGGGCCGAGGCCGGGTTGCGCGGCGCCGAGCAGGACATGTGGCTGACCCGGTTGCGGGCCGAGGGCGCCAACCTGCGGGCCGCGCTGGATCACGCGGTCGGGCAGGGGGCGGCCGATCATGCTCTGCGGCTGGTCGACGCGCTGTCCTGGTACTGGTTCATGACCGGCCGCCTGAGCGAGGCCCGGCAGGCGCTCAGGCGGGCGCTGTCGCTGGGCGGAGGCAAGCCGTCGGCGCGGGCGCAGGCGCGGGTCTGGGCCGCAGTCATCGGGCTGCGCGCTGGCGAGAGCCCTGCCGGGGCGGCACAGGAGAGGGACGGGGAGGGCGGCGGCAGGGCCCCGGAGGGTGCCGGGGTGGCTCTGGGAGACAGGTTCGAGGCGGTGCTGGACGGCGTCGTCGAGCCGGGGACGCGGGCGCGGTTGCGGTGGTTTGTCGGGTTTGCGTTGTGCGGGGTGGGAGAGCAGGGGGACGGAGTCCGGTACATCGAGGGGGCGTTGCGGACGTTCGAAGCGGTGGGTGATCGATGGGGGACGGCGGCGGCGCTGGCCGGGCTGGCGCGCTATGCCGCGCTGCGCGGCGACTTCGAGACGGTCCGGCGGGGCGGCGAGCGGGCGGCGGAGCTGTTCGGCGAGCTGGGGGACCAGTGGGGGATGTTGCAGACGGCCGAGCCACTGGGGGTGCTGGCCGAGATCGCCGGGGCGTACGAGGAGGCCGCCGAGCACCTCGCGGCGGGGCTGCGGGTGGCCGAGCGGCTGGGGCTGCGGTCGGAGGAGTCGTTGCTGACCTCGCGCCTGGGCCGGATCGCCCTGCTCGCCGGCGATCTCGAACGGGCCGACGAGCTGCACGAGCGGGCCCGGCGGCGGGCGGTGGAGCAGTCCGACAAGTCGATGGAGGAGTTCGCGAGGATCGGTCTCGGTCTGGCCGCCCGGCGCCGGGGTGACCTGGACGCGGCCGAGCGCTACTTCCGTACCGGACTGGAGTGGTTGCGCCGGATCGGCGGCGGTGGCGCTCCCGTGGCGTTGCTGCTGGCGGAGCTGGGCTTCGTCGCCGAGCGGCGCGGGGACGCCGCAACGGCGGCCGAGCTGCACGCGCGCAGCCTCGACGTGGCGCGCGCGGACGGCGACGCCCGTGCCGAGGCCCTCGCCCTGGAGGGACTGGCGGGCGCGCGGCTCCTGGAGGGGGCGGCGCGTGAGGCGGCGGAGCTGCTGCGGGCGGCGGGCGAGTTGCGGGAGCGCGCGCAGGCTCCGCTGCCTGCGGCGGAACGCTTCGACGTGGACCGGATCAGCCGGGCGATCAGCGAGTTGTGTGGGGATTGTGCAGAGCCTGTGGGGGAGAACCCTGGGTTTTCCCCGAATTGTGCGGGGAAGGCGCCATGACCCGGAAACTTAAAAGTAGGGTCAAGACATGCTGAAGCGCACGATAAGTATGACCGCGGCAGGCGCCGCGCTCGTCGTGGCCGCGGTCGCCGGTTGTGGATCGAACGCCCAGCCCATCCAGGTCAACCTGGCCGCTTCGGAGGTGCTCGCGCAGGCCGCGCAGAAGACCGCCGAGGTCACCAGCTACACGGTCGACGCGGTGGTGAACGTCTCGCACCCGCAGCAGGGCAATGGCAAGGTGCAGGGCCGCATGCTCTACCAGAGCAAGCCGCAGCTCGCCGCCGACCTGACGCTGGACACCGTGGACATGGGGGGCCGCAACGTCCCCGGTGGGGTCCGCGCGGTGCTCCAGGGCGACACCGTCTACGTGAAGGTTCAGGCTCTCAACGACTTCCTGGGCAACACCAAGCCGTGGATCAAGGTCTCGCTGAACGAGACCGGTCACGCCGGTGAGGTCAACCAGTATCTCGGCCAGATCCAGCAGTTCGACCTGGGCAACGTGACCAAGCTCGTCACCGCGTCCAAGGACGTGAAGTCGGTCGGCACCGAGAGCGTCAACGGCGAGGACACCACCCACTACAGCGGCACGTTCCCGGTGGACGTGGCCGTGCAGCAGCTGCCCGCCGACAAGCAGGAGCAGGCCCGCCAGAACCTGGCCGAGCTGAAGGACGTCAAGTTCGACATGTGGGTGGCGGCCGACGAGCTGCCCCGCAAGCTCGCCCTGAACGGCTCCAAGGAGGGCGCCACCCTCGACGCGACCCTGTTCTTCAAGGGGTTCAACGAGGCCGTCAACATCCAGGCCCCGCCCGCCGACCAGGTCGGTGAGCTGCCCAAGGGCACGACCAACTGAGAGCGATTTGGAAACTCGGCGGCCAGCACGTACTCTGGTCGTTGCCGAAGACCGCCGGTCGTCGTCAGGTGCTCTGAGCCTGGCGACCGAAGGATCCACGTCAGTGGGCGACCTGCGCAGGTGTGATACGAGTTTCCCACATGGTGGTTTCCGTGTGCGTGAGCCCCGTGCGCCCTGCGCCGGGGCTGTTCTCATTTTCTGGGCCTTCTCCGGCGGCACATCTGGAAGGAGGCCCATGGCGAGGGCGGATAAGGCGACAGCGGTTGCCGAGCTCAAGAGTGAGTTCGAAGGCAGCCAGGCCGCCGTTCTGACCGAGTACCGCGGTCTCACCGTCGCGCAGCTCAAGGAGCTGCGTGTCTCTCTCGGTGGGAATGCGAAGTTCGCCGTGGCGAAGAACACCCTGACCAAGATCGCGGCCAACGAGGCCGGTCTGACGGGCCTCGACGGCCTGCTCACCGGTCCGACCGCGATCGCCTTCGTCAACGGTGACGTTGTCGAGGCGGCCAAGGGTCTGCGTGACTTCGCCAAGGCCAATCCCCTTCTGGTGATCAAGGGCGGCGTCCTCGACGGTAAGACGCTCGACGCCTCCGAGATCACCAAGCTCGCCGACCTCGAGTCCCGCGAGGTTCTCCTCGCAAAGCTTGCCGGTGCCCTGAAGGCCAAGCAGAGCGCCGCGGCCGCGATGTTCGCCGCTCTGCCCACGCAGATGGCTCAGCTGGCCGACGCCCTGCGCGCCAAGCGCGATGAGGCTGGCGAGTAACACGGGGGTTGCCGCACGTACCGCGGTCCCGTTCCTAGTTTTCAGCAAGACCTAACGTAAGGAAACGATCATGGCGAAGCTCAGCACCGACGAGCTGCTCGACGCGTTCAAGGAGATGACCCTCCTCGAGCTGTCCGAGTTCGTGAAGGTCTTCGAGGAGACCTTCGACGTCAAGGCCGCCGCCCCCGTCGCGGTTGCCGCCGCCCCCGCCGCCTCCGGTGGTGGCGAGGCCGCCGCCGTCGAGGAGCAGGACGAGTTCGACGTCATCCTCGAGGCCGCCGGCGACAAGAAGATCCAGGTCATCAAGGAGATCCGCGCCCTGACGTCCCTGGGCCTCAAGGAGGCCAAGGACCTGGTCGACGGCGCTCCCAAGCCGGTCTTCGACGGCAAGGTCAACAAGGAGCAGGCGGAGAAGGCCAAGGCTGCCCTCGAGGGCGCCGGCGCCACCGTCACCGTGAAGTAATTCACGACAAGCTGTTCGGAGAGAGGCGGATACACCCTGGTGCCGGGTGTGCCCGCCTCTTTTCGCGTTTCCGGGGCGTGCCTCAGAGGATTCTCATGTACGTCTCATCGCCCGGCCAACCGGCCCGCCTAGCGTCCTTGGCGTGGTTACCGAAGCGAAGTCTCGTTGGGCGCTGGCCGTGCTGCTCGCCGGCACCGCCGCGCTCTACCTCTGGGGGCTGGACGCCTCCGGGTGGGCCAACTCGTTCTACTCGGCGGCGGTGCAGGCCGGCAGCCAGAGCTGGAAGGCGTTCTTCTTCGGGGCCTCCGACGCGGCGGGCGCGATCACCGTGGACAAGACGCCCGCGTCGCTGTGGCCGATGGTGCTCAGCGTGCGCCTGTTCGGGCTGAGCTCCTGGGCGATCCTCGTGCCGCAGGCGCTGATGGGCGTCGGCACGGTGGCGATGGTGTACGCCTCGGTGCGCCGGCTGTTCCCGGCCTGGGCCGCGTTGCTCGCGGGGGCGGCGATGGCGCTGACGCCGGTGGCCGTGCTCATGTTCCGCTTCAACAACCCCGACGCGCTGCTCGTCCTGCTGCTGACCGTGGCGGCGTACTGCGTGATCAGGGCGCAGGAACGCGGCGCGACGCGGTGGCTGGTGCTGGCCGGGGCGGCGATCGGGTTCGCGTTCCTGGCGAAGATGTTGCAGGCGTTCCTCGTGCTGCCGGGGTTCGCGCTGGTGTACCTGCTGGCGGCGCCGGTGGCGTTCTGGCGGCGGGTGCGGCAACTGCTGCTGGCCGGGGCGGCGATGGTGGTCGCCGCCGGGTGGTGGCTGCTCGCCGTGGCGCTCGTGCCCGCCTCGGAGCGGCCGTACATCGGGGGCTCGCAGACCAATAGCGTGCTGGAGCTGGCGCTGGGCTACAACGGCATCGGGCGGCTCAACGGCGCCGACTACGGCGGGCTCGGCAACCTCAACCAGCAGGCGGGCTGGCTGCGGCTGTTCGACACCGAGGCGGGCGGGCAGATCTCGTGGCTGCTGCCGGCCGCACTCGTGCTGCTGGTCGCCGCCACGTGGCTGACCCGCCGGGCGCCCAGGCCCGATCCGGCACGGGCGGCGCTGTGGGTGTGGGGGAGCTGGCTCGTCGTCACCGGGCTGATCTTCAGCCTGATGCAGGGCATCTTCCACGCCTACTACACCGTGGCCCTCGCACCGGCCATCGCCGCGCTCGTCGGCATCGGGGCGGCCGTGGCGTGGGAGCGGGGCGCGCACCGCGTCCTGGCCATGGTCGCGGCGGGGACGGCGGTGTGGTCGTACGTGCTGCTGTCGCGCAGCTCCGGCTGGAACCCTTGGCTGGGCGTGGTCGTGCTGGTGGCGGGGCTCGGGGCGGCGCTGGCGATGGTGTTCACCCGGCGGGTGGCCGCCGTGGTCGTGGTCGCGGTGGTGGCGTGCCTGGCGGGGCCGGCCGCGTACGCCGTGGACACGGCGGCGTCCCCGCACACGGGCGCCATCCCGACCGCCGGGCCCGCCACGAGATCGTTCGACGGCGGGTTCCAGCGGCCTGGGGGTGGCCGGCGGGGCGGCGACAACCAGCCATTCGCGCAGAGGAGGCCGGGTGGTGGCGGGCCGCAGAGCCGGGGCGGCATGGGCGGGCTGCTCGGTGCGGGCACGCCGAGCGCCGAGCTGACCGCGTTGCTGAAGTCCGGCGCCGCCGGCTACACGTGGGTGGCGGCGACGGTCGGGTCCAACAACGCGGCCGGCTACCAGCTCGCCACGGAGCTGCCGGTGATGGCGGTGGGCGGGTTCAACGGCACGGACCCGGCGCCGACGCTGGAGCGGTTCCAGCAGTACGTCGCCGAGGGGAGGATCCACTACTTCGTCGGCACCGGCATGGGCGGCGCCGGGCGCAGCACCGGCGGCAGCGACGACGCGGCGCGGATCGCGGCCTGGGTGCGGGAGACGTTCACCGCGACCACGGTCGGCGGCACGACGGTGTTCGACCTCACGCAGAGATGAGCACCAGCCGGCCGCCCCTCATGCGGAGATGAGCACCAGCCGGCCGCCTCTCATGCGGAGATGAGCATTCAGGGGTCAGCCCGCAGCCCGCACCTGGGCGATGGCGCTGGTGTCCATGTAGTCCCTGGTGTGCACGATCTTGCCGTCCCTGATCCGCAGCACGAGCAGGCCGGGCACGGTGAGGCGGTGGCCGCCCGCCGTGCCGTGCACGGTCTGCTCCACCACCACGACCTCCGGGTCCTGCGTGCGGTGCAGCGCGACCCGGCGCACCTCCTCGACCTCGAATGGCGTGGCGCCCCACGTGGCGCGGTAGTTCTCGCGGACCGCCTCCCTGCCCTCGTACGGCGCCAGGCCGCCGAAGGGGAACTCGTGGAGGGCGTCCTCGGCGTACAGGTCGGCCAGCTCGTCGGCGGACTTGTGCAGCATGGCCGCGTGGAAGCCGGTGACGATCTCTTCGATGGACATGACTCACCCCGGATTTGGCTCAACAGTCGTTGACTCAACGAGCGTAGAGCGAATCGGAGCGGCCGGTCAACGTGTGTAGAGTCGGGGGTGTGGGCGTTCCGAGGGCGGAGAGGCGGCGGCGAACCGAGGCGCGGATCCTCGACACGGCCAGGGTGCTCTTCGCCGAGCTGGGCTACGAGCGCGCCACGATCAGGGCCGTCGCCAGGCGGGCCGAGGTCGACCCGGCCCTCGTGATGCAGTACTTCGGCAGCAAGCAGGAGCTGTTCCAGCAGGCCGTACGCATGACGCCGCCCGCCGATGGCGAGCTGGACGCCGAGGGCGCGGTCGAGCACGTGCTGGGCTCGCTCACCATGAAGCTGGGCGAGCTGCCGCAGGGCTCCCTGGCCATGATGCGCTCCATGCTGACCCACCCCGAGGCCGCCGCCTCCGCGCGGGAGGTGCTCAGCCGGCAGATCGACCGCCTGGCCGAGGCGATGCCCGGCGACGACGCGCGGCTGCGGGCGGCGCTGATGACGCTCACCATGCTCGGCATCACCGTGGGCCACCAGCTCCTGGAGATCGACGAGCTGCGCGGCGTGCCGCAGGAGGAGCTGGCCCGGCTGCTGCGGCCGAGCCTGCGCGCGCTTACTGGACAAGAAGTCTCATAACTGCCCGGTAACAAGGCTCCGGGATCCGGTCCCCATTCCGTGCGACGCCGTTACGGTGCAGGAGAGCGTTGTCCCCTGATGACCCCCGGCGACAGGGAAGGTGACCGTGGGCGTGGAAGTCGTGGTCGACGGGCTGACGAAGTCGTTCGGCCGGCAGGTCATCTGGGAGGACGTCTCGCTCACGCTGCCCGCGGGCGAGATCTCGGTGCTGCTCGGCCCCTCGGGCACCGGCAAGTCGGTCTTCCTCAAGACCATGGTCGGCCTGCTGCGGCCGGACCGCGGGCACATCTGGATCGACGGCTTCGACCTGGCCCACTGCGCCGAGGCCAAGCTGTACGAGCTGCGCCGCCTGTTCGGCGTGCTGTTCCAGGACGGCGCCCTGTTCGGCTCGCTCAACCTCTACGACAACATCGCCTTCCCGCTGCGCGAGCACACGAAGAAGAGCGAGACCCAGATCCGCCAGATCGTCATGGAGAAGGTGGAGCTGGTCGGCCTGCTGGGCGCCGAGACGAAGCTGCCGGGCGAGATCTCCGGCGGCATGCGCAAGCGGGCCGGGCTGGCCAGGGCGCTGGTGCTGGACCCGGAGATCATCCTGTTCGACGAGCCCGACTCGGGTCTCGACCCGGTCCGTACCGCGATACTCAACCAGCTCATCGTGGACGTCAACGCCGAGATCGAGGCGACGTTCCTGATCGTGACGCACGACATCAACACCGCCCGTACGGTGCCCGACAACATCGGGCTGATGTTCCGGCGGGAGCTGGTGATGTTCGGCTCGCGGGAGATGCTGCTGTCGAGTGACGAGCCGGTGGTGCGGCAGTTCCTGAACGCCAGGAAGCACGGCCCGATCGGCATGTCCGAGGAGAAGGATCTGTCGGAGCTGGAGGCCGAGGCGCAGATGGGGCACGATCCGGGGCCGCTGCCGCCGATCCCGCCGCAGCTCATGCCGTCTGGCAACAAGATCCGCCGCACGCAGCGGCCGCCCGGCACGTGGCTGGCGGCCAACGGGGTGATCCCGCCGCAGGGCTCGTTCGTGGACGAGCGCGGGCGCAACTGGCTGGAGGAGTACCCCCGCCTGATCAACGCCCACCTGCACGGGATCGCCTGAGTCTCCCCCTGGCGCCCCATAGCGTCGAAGGGGCGGCCATCGCAAGGGGAAGCCGCGCTGGGCGCTCAGCGTGCCCCTCAGGGCCATCTGGGGGCATTTGCGGAGATCTTTCGCGTCTGGCCGATTTGCTCCGGACCGGCTCCGTCGATAAGAGGGCTTCACGAGCGGATGTCGCGTTATGATCCGGCAGCGACCGGCCGGAAAGGGGTGAGCAGACGTGGCAGGACTCGCCGCCCGGCCCGCCCGCCTCCTGATCGCCGCGCTCAGCGGGGCGCTGGCGGTGCTGGTCGGCACGGGCGGGTGGATCGCGGCGCAGGCGCGCGAGGAGCAGGGCAGGGCGGACGACAGGCAGGCCGTGCTCCAGGCGGCGGGCACGCACGCCAAGAACCTCGTCTCGCTGGACTACAAGAGCGCCGACGCCGACGTGCGGCGCATCCTCACCACCTCCACCGGCGCGGCCAGGGCCGAGTACGAGGCCAACGCCGCCAAGCTGAGGGCCACCACGGTCGAGAACAAGGTCGTCCAGCAGGGCGTGCTGCGCGCGACCGGCCTGGTTTCGATGAGCGCCACGACGGCCAGGGTGCTGGTGGTGGCCGACGTGGAGATCCGCTGGGACGGCTCCCGCAGCGCGCCGCAGGAGCGCTTCTACCGCTGGCAGATGGATCTGAGCAAGGCCGGCGGGGCGTGGCTGGTCTCGAAGGTGGTGCAGGTTCAGTGAGGATCTTCGCGATCGGCAAGGTGGTGCGGGTCCAGTGAGGACCTTCGTGATCGTCCTGCTCGGCGTCCTCGTGGCCGCGGGCGGGGTGCTGGTGCCGCGGATGTGGTTCGACCTGCGGGAGCTGCGCGACAGCGACGCGGCCGGTGTGGCGGCCGTGGCGGCGGCCAGGAAGGCCGCGCCCGAGCTGCTGTCCTACGACTATCGGACGGTGGAGGAGGATCTGGCCCGGGCCGGGACGTTCACGACGGGCGAGCTGGCCGGGCACTACAAGGAGCTGGCGAAGACCCTGGTGCCGAAGGCGAAGGAGCAGAAGATCGTCCAGAACGTGGCCGTGGCGGGCGCCGGGGTGGAGCGCGCGGAGCCGGACCGGGTAGAGGTTCTGCTCTTCGTGAACACTGGTACGGTCAAGGAGATCCCCGGCAAAGAAGGGGTCCAGCAAGAGTTCACCCAGAACCGCGCCAGGTTCGTCATGGTGCGGCAAGGCTCTCGCTGGCTGGTGGCGGTGTTGTCCACCCTGCTGGGGACGGCCTGAGGCCCCAGGTGATCGCGGGCGCGTCGCTACCTTCAATTGTTACCAAAAATCAGGTTTAGCGAAGCCTTTGATAGGGGTAACTCAGTCATCGCAACACCGGTTGTCGGCATGGGTTCGCCCCCCGGGGTGACAGAGCGTTAACCGCCCCCGTTCGCGGGTATCGTCTTGGGCCTGGCGGTAGGCGATCAGTCACACAGGGGAGAAAACCCAGCGTCGGGGCCCTGAGTCGGCTAAAAGTCGGGCTCACGGGCTTGACGTTTCCGCCTGAACGGGCGATGCTGCGACCAACGTGGAGCATGCAGCGAGGGCGAAGTGGACAGGCGTGTGCCGTTCGGCTACACTGCCCCTTTGCGCTGCCCTTTGACGACCCGCGATGCTTGCTCACGTTGCGAGGTTGTCTGGCGTGCGTGTAGTCAGTCCGCCGCGAGCCCTCGGAAGGACATCTGTTGGCAGCCTCGCGCAACGCCTCCGCCGTACCCGCTGGTCCCCGTCGCGTCTCTTTCGCGCGTATCCAGGAGCCTCTGGAAGTTCCTGACCTTCTCGCTCTGCAGACCGAGTCTTTCGACTGGCTGCTCGGAAACGAGAAGTGGAAGGCCCGGGTCGAGGCGGCTCGCCAGGCCGGGCGCAGGGACGTCCCGACCCAGTCGGGCCTCGAAGAGATCTTCGAAGAGATCAGTCCGATCGAGGACTTCTCGGGGACCATGTCCTTGTCGTTCCGCGACCACCGGTTCGAGCCGCCGAAGTACTCCGTAGATGAGTGCAAAGAGAAGGACATGACCTTCTCCGCCCCGATGTTCGTGACGGCGGAGTTCATCAATAACACCACCGGTGAGATCAAGAGCCAGACGGTGTTCATGGGCGACTTCCCGCTCATGACCCCGAAGGGCACCTTCATCATCAACGGCACCGAGCGTGTCGTGGTCTCCCAGCTCGTCCGGTCTCCGGGCGTCTACTTCGAGCGGAACGTCGACAAGACGTCCGACAAGGACCTGTACGGCTGCAAGGTCATCCCGTCCCGGGGTGCGTGGCTGGAGTTCGAGATCGACAAGCGCGACAGCGTCGGTGTGCGCATCGACCGCAAGCGTAAGCAGGCCGTCACCGTGCTTCTCAAGGCACTGGGGTGGACCAGCGAGCAGATCCTCGAGCGCTTCGGCCAGTACGAGTCGATGCGGGCCACGCTGGAGAAGGACCACACCGCCGGCCAGGAT
>NZ_JAATEP010000076.1:0-41637 GCF_012034275.1 Nonomuraea composti
GTGGGTCGGCGCGGTGGGTCGGCCGGGGTCAGCGGTCGCCGGAGAAGCGGCGGAGCAGCGCGTCGGCGGCGGCGAAGCCCTGCACCACGTCGGCGGCCGTGGGCAACCGCTCCTCCGCGCCGGTCACCGCGTCCGTCACCGCGCCCCGCACCATGCCGACCGCCTGACCCGCGTAGACGTACGCGGTGGCGAAGTCGCCGGAGGCGCGGGCCGCCTCCAGCTCCGCCTGCGCCGTCTCGTCCCCGGCCAGTTCGTCCTCCCGCCCGTGCCACCGCTCGAAGAACGCGTTCCGCAGGCCGCGCCCGCCGAACTCGGGCGGCCACGCGAGCCGCTGCGCCACGTCGAAGACGCGGCCGTAGGCGGTGCCGGTCTCCTCGGCGGCCAGCACCCGCGCCCGGGCGGCCGCGGGCAGCGTGGTCTCGGCGCAGCCGAGGAACGCGGTGCCGGCCCACCCGCCCTGCGCGCCGGCGGCCAGCACGGCGGCCAGGCCCCTGGCCGTGGCGATGCCGCCAGCGGCCAGCACCGGCACCCGCACCTCCTCCAGCACGCTCTGCAGCAGCGGCAGCGTGGCCACCTCGTCGCGGCCGTGACCGCCGCCCTCGCCGCCCCTGGCCACCACCACGTCGGCCCCGGCCCGCTCGGCCTCCTTGGCCTCGCGGGTGGTGCCCGCCTGCACGGCGACGGTGATGCCGGCGCGGCGCAGCGGCTCGACGTACGGGGCGAAGTCCCCGAAGCTCACCGAGACGAGCGCCGGCCGGACTTCGAGGACGGCGTCGAGCTGGGCGGGGTTGCCGGCCAGCGCCCACGCCATGAGCCCGATGCCGTACGGGCGCCCGCCCGCGGCGGCGACGGCGGCCTGCTCGGCGATCCACGGGGCCGGCGCGGCGGCGGGCACGCCGAACATGCCGAGCGCGCCCGCCGCGGACACGGCGGCGGCCAGCCGCCCGTCGGCGACGCCCGCCATCGGCGCCCCGACCAGCGGCACGTCCAGCCCGAACCGGTCGGTCAACCAGGTGCGCGGCATCGTTGTGCTCCTCGTCAGCGCGGGGTGGTCACTGCAGGTAGCCCTCGACCTGGGAGACCGGCGCCACCTGGGCGTCGTCGGGGTCCAGCCCGGCCGACCGGCGGGCGCGGCGGCGGCGCAGCAGGTCCCAGCACTGGTCGAGGGTCTCCTCCAGGTGGGCGATGCGGGCGTGCTGCTCGGGGCCGGCGGACTCGCGCCGGGAGAGCAGGTCGTGCTCCTCGTCCACGAGGGCGTGGATGCGCTGGAGGATCTGCTGTTCGTCCATGGTCCGTCCTGAATGTCGTTCGTGTGGGGCCCACCCGGCCCGGGTGACGATCTACCGTACATCGCACGAATGTGTGATCCACGCCGACCACCCGGCTGCTCGGCCGGCGGCACGGGCCTAAACTCCTGCCATGTCTGATTCACCGCCGTCGCTCGATCCGGTGCAGCTCGGCGCCTACTTCTCGCTCATCGAGGTGACGAGCCTGCTGCGGCACGCGGTGGAGCAGCAGCTGCGCGAGGCCGGTGATCTCAGCTACGTCCAGTTCCAGCTCCTCGCCCGGCTCGGGGACTCACCGACGGGCAGCCACCGCATGACCGATCTGGCCGACGGCGTCGTCTACAGCCGCAGCGGGCTGACGTACCAGGCGGGTCTGCTGGAGAAGGCGGGCCTGGTCACGCGCGGCCCCTCCGCGGACGACGAGCGGAGCATCACGGTCACCATCACCGAGGCCGGGCGCGCGCTGCTGGAGAAGGTGCTGCCCGGCCACATCGAGGTGGTCAGCGGCCTGCTGTTCGAGCCGCTCTCGCACGACGACGTCGTGGCCCTCGCCGGCCTGCTGGAGCCGGTGCGGGCTCACATGCGCTCGGCGCCGCCGCGCTCGGCGGCGCCGCGCCGCCGCAAGAACGGAGCGTGAGGGCGCCGGCCGTCGCTCAGCGGCATCCGCAGATGCCTCACGGGATGAGCCGGGCGCCGGCGTCGACCGGGATGTGGGCGCCGGTCACCGCGCCGAAGCCGCCGTCCACGAGCGCGCCGATCACCGCGGCCACGTCCTCGGGCTCGGTCATCCGGCCGAGCACCGAGCGTCGGGCCAGCGAGCGCTCCGCCTCGGGGGTGCGCATCGCCGCGCTGCCCTCGGTGCGGACGGCGCCGGGCGCCACGACGTTCACGGTGGTGCCCCACGCGCCCGCCTCGGCGGCGACGTGCCGGGCGAAGGAGTCGAGCGCGGCCTTGGCGGTGCCGTGCGCGATCGCGGCGGGGCGGGCGAGGCCGGCGCTGACGCTGGAGACGTACACGATCCGGCCGCCCCGCCGCTCGCGCATGAGCGGGAGGACGCGCTGGGTGACGTGGAAGACGGCGGCCAGCTCGCCGGTGACCTTGCCGGCGAAGTCCGCCCAGGACAGCTCGGCGAGCGGGGCGAACGGCGGGCTGATGTTGGCGTTGCAGACGAGGGCGTCCACCCGGGGGCAGGCGCCGACGAGGCCGGCCACGTCGCCGGGGTCGCGCACGTCGGCGCGCACGGCCCGCGCCGTGCCGCCGGCCGCCTCGATGCTCTTGACCACGGAGGCGGCGGCCTCGGTGTCGGTGCGGTAGTTGACGATGGCGTGGAAGCCGCGGCGGGCCAGTTCCCGGGCCGTCGCGGCGCCGATGCCGCGGCCGGCGCCGGTGATGAGGGCGATGCGTTCCATGCGTGCCGACACTAGGGTCGCAGCTAACGAAAAGTAAGGACGTACCTCCGGGTTAGTCCCCTACCGCCGGGTCGGCGGTCAGGTCGTGGAAGGGGTGGGCGGCGCGTGAGTGACGCGTTTCACCAGGACTGCCCGGCACGCATGGTGCTCGATCACGTCTCGGGGCGCTGGGCGGTGCTCGTGCTGACGGCCCTGGGCGACGGCCCTCACCGCTTTCACGAGTTGCGGGCGAGGGTGGAGGGCGTCAGCGAGAAGATGTTGTCGCAGACGCTGCGCACGCTCGTCCGGGACGGTTTCGTCCGCCGGACGGTCAAGCCGTCGAGGCCACCGCAGGTCAGCTACGCCCTGACCGGCCTCGGCGAGGGCGTCACCAGGTCGCTGCAACCGCTGTTCGACTGGGTGCGCGATCACGCGGGCGACATCCTCGCCGCCCAGGCCGCGCACGATCAGGCCGCCGCCGAATAGTTTGCTTCGAATTCGAAGCGGTGCTAGCGTGGCCGTCAGTTGCTTCGGATTCGAAGCAAGTGGCTCCGAGCGAGAGCGAGCTCCCCCATGAAGGCAGTGCGTTTCCACGAGTACGGCACCCCCGACGTCCTGCGTTACGAGGACGTGGAGCAGCCCGTCCCCGGCGCCGGCCAGGTCCGGATCCGCGTCGCGGGCACGTCGTTCAACGGCGTCGACGGCAACATCCGCGGCGGCTTCATGCGCGGCCCCATCCCGGTGACGCTGCCGCACACCCCCGGCCTCGACGTCGCCGGCACGGTCGACGCGCTCGGCGAGGGCGTGACCGGCCTCGAGGCCGGCGACCGGGTGATCGGTTTCCTGCCGATGAACGGGACGGGCGCGGCGGCGGAGTACGTCCTCGCGCCGGCCGAGATCCTAACGGCGGCGCCCACCAGCATCCCCCTGCCCGACAGCGCCGCGCTGCCCGTCGTGGGCCTGACCGCGTGGCAGGCGCTGTTCGACCACGCCCGGCTCACCGCCGGGCAGCGCGTGCTGATCAACGGCGCGGGCGGGGCGGTCGGCCGCTACGCCGTGCAGCTCGCCCGGCACGCCGGCGCCCACGTGATCGCCACGGCCGGGCCGCGCAGCGGCGACGCGGTCAAGTCGGCCGGCGCCGACGAGGTCGTCGACCACACCACCACCCGCGTGACCGAGGCCGTCAGCGAGCCGGTCGACGTCGTGCTCAACCTCGCCCCGATCGACCCCGCCGAGCTGGCCGGGCTGGTCACCCTCGTCCGTTCCGGCGGGGTCCTCGTCAACACGACGGTGTGGATGCCCGCGCCCGCCGACGAGGAGCGCGGCGTGCGCGGCATCGACCTGTACGTCCGCAGCGACGCCGAGCAGCTGGCGCGGCTGGTGGCGCTGGTCGACGGCGGCGAGCTGCGTGTCGACGTCGCCGAGCGGGTGCCGCTCGCCGACCTGCCGGCCGTCCACGCCAGGGCCGCCGCGGGCACCCTTCCCGGCAAGCTCGTCGTCCTCCCGCCCGGCGCATGATGCCCTGCCCGGCAAGGACGTCGTCCTCCCACCCACCGCATGATGCCCTGCCCGGCAAGGCCGCCGGCCGCGTGATGCCCTCCTCAGGCGGCCGGCGACCCTGAAGAGGCGCGGCGGGGCAGCACGACGTCCTCCAGCCACCGGCCGACGCGTCCGGTGATGTCGTCGTCGAACGTGCGGGTGTCGACGTTGTCGGCGTGGATCTCGATCACCGGGAACCCGGCCGACTCCAGCGCCCTGGCCGTGAAGTAGCTGCCCCGGGGATCGTCCGACACGAGGTGGACGACGCCGTCGATGCCGTGCAGGCGGGCCTCCTTCACGTACCACTCGCTCGACCACGGCGGCGTGTAGAGCTGGTCGCTGAAGGCGGCGAAGCGCGCGGCCAGCGCCCTCATGGGGTCGTCGCCGTAGCGGACGTACCCGTCGGCGGCGATCGCCAGGTACATCGACCAGACGAACACCGCGCCGTACTCCTCCTGGAAGCGCTGGTAGAAGCCCATGTCGTACCAGAGGCCGCGGCCGATCCACATCAGCCGCGCCCGCTCCCCCGGGCACGCGGCGTGGCCCGCGTCCACGCGGTCGCGCACCTCCTCATAGAAGCGCCTGGCGAGGTCCCTGGCCCACTCGGTGCCGCGGTGCCACTGCGGCAGCATGACGCTGGGGATGCTGTCGACGACGCTCAGCGGCGCGGGCCGCGTGCGGGCGATGAGGTCGCGCGTCTTCCTGTTCCACTCCTCCTGCTCGTTGACCAGCGCCATCACCTCCCGGAAGCGGGACTCACCGAAGCGCCTGCCGGTGGTCGTCTCCAGGAACCTGACGAGGTTCTCCAGCTCCGCGGTGAGCAGGTCCAGCCGGGCCGGGCCGACGGCCTCCTCCCACCGGTGCGGCATGAGCTCCCACCAGTTGGCGGGCACCTCGTTCTCCGCGCCGCTCTCCAGCGGGTAGAAGGTGACGCCGGGCTCCTGGCCCCAGATGTCGAAGATCTTGCGGGTGACGTCGCCGGAGGCGTCGCCGACGATGATGTCCGGGCGGGGCAGGCCGCCCCACGGGCCCGCCTCCGGCTCCGGGTCGAACGCGGAGCCCAGGGTGACCGAGTTGTACTGCTCGGAGTAGTCGGGGTAGCCGCGTTGCCGTACCAGCCCCAGGTAGTGGCCCGAGCGCTGCTTGGCCGTGACCAGGGACGCCCACCACTGGCTGACGGCGTACGGGATGTCCATGGTGCGGAAGATCTCGTGCGGGACGTCCGCGTTCAGCAGCGCGAACGGCTCGCCTGCGGCGACCCGCGCGCGCAGGTCGGCGAACCATTCCCGCTGGTGGCGGCCCGCCTCGGCGGCGGTGGCGAGCGACTTCACACTGCGCATGTCAGGTCCTTCAGTGCGGTCAGGTCGGCGCGCCCGTACTCCTGGCGCTCCAGCAGCACGGCGGGGACGTCCAGCGCCGCGCGCTGCGCGGGGAAGTCCCAGGCCGGGGCCTCGTCACCGGCCCTGGAATACGCGACGAACAGCTCGGCCCGGCAGCGCTTCACGGCCGCGGCGGCGTGCGCGGCGCGCTCGCCCGCCGTGGCGCGGTGGGCGGTCGGGCCGCTGCGGTGGTAGTGCTCGGCCAGCACATCGAGGCCGCCCGCGCCGAGGCCGGCTCCGAGGCTGCCCGTGCCGAGGCCGGCCGGTCCGAGGCCGCTCGCGCCGGGGTCGCCTGTGCCGATCGGGTCGGTCACGGACAGGTCGCCGAACGAGTGGTCCTCGCCGACGATCACGTAGCCCTCCGACTCGACGGCCTCGTACACGTGCGGCGTGTCGTGGTCGCTGCCGCTCAGGAAGACCCGCCGGCCGGGGTGCTCCTGGAGGCGGTCCGCCTCGTCCAGCAGCCGGCGCAGCAGCGCGATGTGCTCGTCCACCGGCAGGGGCGCGTTGAGGACGGCGAGGAACTGCCGGCCCGTGAGGCGGGCGGGCACGGCCCTGCGCAGCTCGGCGGCGGCGGCCAGCAGCCGGCGCCGCTCGTCGTGCGCCGCCACCGCCCGGGGAAGGTCGAGGGGGCGGCCGGTCCAGGCTTCGAGCCTGGCGGCGAACTCGCCGATCCTGCGCCGGTTGTAGCGGGCGGTGGTGCGGTGCGGCAGGTGCAGGAGGTCCACCAGGTACGCCTCCGGCAGCGCCGTGCCCGGCTCCACCCGGCGCAGCTCGCGCAGCGCGTAGAACAGCCGCAGCGACGCCTCGCAGTCGTGCGAGACCACGACGCGGTCCAGGTGGCCGTAGGACCCGGCGAGCAACCGCGACAGCACCGAGCGGGCCGCCGGGTCCACCCCGAGCCCCAGGTACCGGTCGCCGGTCCCGGAGCCGGCGTCCGGGTCGCCCGTGAGGCGGAACGCGCGGGCTCCGGCGGCGGTCAGCAGCTCGACCGGCACGTCCGCCCCGACGTAGCCGATGACCGGAGCGGGACCGTCTGGGGCACGCCTGGCGTACGCCTCCTCCAGCGCGGCCAGCGCTTCGGGCATGTCAGATCACCCCTTCGGCGGCCAGGGCCTCGAGCTCGTCGTCGGAGTGGCCGAGCAGGTGGCCGTAGATCTCGGCGTTGTGCTCGCCGAGGCCGGGCGCCGGCCGGTCGAGCGCCGCCTCGGAGTCGGAGAAGCGGATCGGCACCCCGGTCCCGTACAGGTCGGCGGGGCGGCCGTGGTGCGGGTGCTCCAGGGGCACGACCTCCTCGCGTTCCAGGACGAGCGGGTCGCGGACGGCGTCGCCGGGCCCGCGCACCTCGGCGGCGGGCACGCCGTGCCGGGCGAGCAGGTCGAGGATCGCGGCGAGCGGCCGGCCGGCGGCCCACGCGCCGACGAGCTCGTGCAGCTCCCCGGCGTTGGCCACGCGCGCGTCCCGGGTGGCGAAGCGCGGGTCGGCGGCCAGGTCGGCGCGTCCCATCGCCTCGAACAGGCCGCGGGCGAAGGCGTCGGTGGGGCCGCACAGCGCGAACCAGCCGTCGGCGGCGGGGAACGTGCCGAACGGTGCCAGCCTGGGCACGGTCGTCCCCGTGCGCATGGGCAGGCCCAGCTTCTCGTAGGCGTCGAACGGCTCGCACGCGACCAGCGAGGTGAGCGCCCCCAGCATGGACACGTCCACGTGCTGGCCCTGGCCGGTCGCGTCGGCCCGCAGGACGGCGGCGAGCGTGCCGATCACCGCGTACAGCGGCGCGACCAGGTCGCCCACGGGCAGCCCGAAGCGGACGGGCGGCTCGCCGGGCGCGCCCGCGGTCATCATCACGCCGCTGAGCGCCTGGATGATGGTGTCCATGGCCTTGCCGGAGCCGGGGCCGCCCTGCGCGCCGAACCCGCTGATCGACGTGCACACGATGCGCGGGTTGATGGCGCTCGCCCAGTCGTGGCCGATGCCGAGCCGGGCCATGACGCCGGCGCTGTAGTTGTCGATCATCACGTCCGACACCCGGACCAGCCCGGCGAGGAGGTCGCGGGCCTTGGGGTGCTTGAGGTTGAGCGTGACGCTCTGCTTGTTGCGGCCCCGCAGGAGCATCGACACGGACATGTCGTCGTCCCCGTCGCGAGCCAGGGTCAGCCCGCCCGCGCCGAGGTAGGGGGCGTTGTTGCGGGAGCTGTCGCCGCCGGTCAGCGGGTTCTCCACCTTGATGACGCGGGCGCCGAGCCCGGCCAGCAGCAGGGTCGCGTACGGGCCGGACAGCGCGGTGGTCAGATCGATCACCGTACGGCCGGCGAGCGGGCGTTCAGCCACGCAGCACCACCTCGTCCCCTTCCCAGCGGAACTCCGTCGTCAGGCCCGCCCGCCGCGTGATGTCCTCGATGTACGCCACGACCCGCCGCCCCTCGTCGTCGTTCCCGAGCGGGACCGGGCGGCCGGCGCCGTCGATCCAGCAGGGCACGAGGCCGGCCGAGACCAGGCCGTCGCGGTCGAAGCGGCAGAGCGCGATCGCGGTGTTCCTGCTCTCGGGGTGGAAGGGGTAGTGCGGCATGCCGGGGTCGGGGGCGAAGCCGTACAGCTCGACCCTGCGGCGCGCCCACGCGGCCCGCTCGCCCTCGTCGCCCGTCGCGGGCGTCAGGGCGTGGGTGACGGTCACGAAGTTGCCCAGCCCGTGGTAGATGGGCCTGCCGCGGTACATCTCGACGCCCCGCATGATGTGGGCGTGGTGGGCGAACACGGCGTGCGCGCCCGCGTCCACGGCGGCGTGGGCGACGGGCCGCTCGTACATGGCCAGCGCGGCGGGCGTGTGCCCGACGCCCTTGTGCAGCGACACCAGCACGACGTCGGCCTCGGCGGCCAGGGCGGCCACGTCGGCGGCCATCCGCTCCAGGCAGGCGGGGTCGGCGAAGGTGTAGACGGCGGGCGGCCCGCCGGGGCTGGCGTGGTCGAGCTCGTAGTGGGTGAGCACCTTGATGTAGGCGCAGCCCGGCTTGCGGCTGGTCGCCCACGACTCGCGCGGGCCGACGCAGTTGTAGCTGAGCACGCCGATCCGCAGCCCGTCGTGCTCCACGACGGCGGGGCGGCGGGCCTCGCCGAGCGTCAGGCCGGCGCCCGCGGTGGCCAGGCCGGCCTCGGAGGCGTACCTGATCGTGTCGGCCACCCCCTGGTCGCCGGCGTCGTAGACGTGGTTGCCCGCGAGCGTCACCACGTGGAAGCCGGCGGCGGCGACCGCGGTGAGCGCGGCGGGGTCGGCGGGCGGCGCGGGGACGTCGGTGCTGACCTGGGCGGTGGACGTGCTGTGGGGCACCTCGATGTGGCCGATCACCACATCGCCCCTGCTCAGCGTCTCGCGGGCCGGGTCGAAGAAGGACGCGGGGTCGGGCTCGTCGACGACGAGGTCGCCGACGGCCATCACCGTGGAACTCAAGAGGCGATCTCCTCAGAAGCAGCGCGCCCCGAGAAGCGGGACAGGAAGGCGCGCAGGCGGGGCGAGACGGGGTTGTCGAAGATCTCCTCGGGGGTGCCGGTCTCGACGACGCGGCCCGCCTCCATGAAGACGCAGCGATCGGCCACCTCGCGGGCGAAGCTCATCTCGTGCGTCACGATGATCATGGTCATGCCGCCGCGTGCCAGGTCGAGCACGACGCGCAGCACCTCGTCCACCAGCTCGGGGTCCAGGGCGCTGGTGGGCTCGTCGAACAGCATGATCCTCGGGTGCGTGGCCAGCGCCCTGGCGATGGCGACGCGCTGCTGCTGGCCGCCGGAGAGCATCCGGGGGTGGGCGTTCGCGCGCCCGGCGAGCCCCACCCGCTCCAGCAGCCGCAGCGCCTGCTCGCGCGCCTCCTCCGGCTTGCGGCCGTGCACCGCGACCTGCGCCTCGACGACGTTGCGCAGCACGCTCCAGTGCGGGAACAGGTTGAACTGCTGGAAGACCATGCCCATGCGGCCGCGCTGGGCGGCCACGCGCCGGTCCGGCAGGGGACGCAGGTGGCCGCCGCGCAGCTCGTAGCCGAGCAGCTCCCCGTCGAGGTACATGGCACCGCCGTCGATGCTCTCGAGCTGGTGGACGCAGCGGACCAGGGTGGACTTGCCCGACCCGGACGGCCCGATGACGGTGACGACCTCGCCCTCGTGCACGTCGAGGCTCACCCCGTCGAGCGCCTGGTGGTCGCCGAACCGCTTGCGCACGTCCTGGATCCGCAGGACCGGCGTGCCGCTCACCGCTGCCCCTTCCCGAAGTGCCGCTCCAGGCGCCGCTGCCCGAGCGACAGGACGGTGACCACCGCCAGGTACCAGGCGCAGGCGACGATCAGCAGCGGCACGATCTCGTAGGTCCTGTTGTAGATGACCTGCACGGAGTAGAGCAGGTCGGCCATCGCGATCACGCTGACCAGCGAGGTGCCCTTGAGCAGGCTGATGAACTGGCTGCCGGTGGGCGGGACGATCACCCGCATCGCCTGCGGGAGCACGACCTTGACGAAGCTCTGCCCGGCCGTGAACCCCATGGCGCGGGCCGCGTCGCGCTGCCCGCCGTCCACGGCGAGGATGCCGGCCCTGACGATCTCGGCCATGTACGCGGCCTCGTGCAGGGTGAGCCCGATGATCGCGGCGGTCAGGGAGCTGATCACGGAGTTGGTCGGCCAGGAGACGAAGGTCGGCCCGAAGGGCACGCCGAGCGAGATCCGCGGCAGCAGGTACCCGAGGTTGAACCAGAAGATGAGCTGGACCAGGGGCGGCACGCCGCGGAAGACCGCGACGTAGACGCCGCAGGCCCAGGCCACCGGCGTGAAGCCGCTCAGCCGGCCCGCCGCGAGCAGCACCCCGAGCAGGCTGCCGAGCACCATCCCGATGACGGTGAGCAGCAGCGACATGCCGAGGCCGCGCAGGATGTTCGGGTCGAACAGGTACGTGCCGACCACCGGCCAGGCGAAGCGCGGGTTGGTGACGAGGAACCAGGCGAACTGCGCGGCGAGCACGAGCAGCACGGCTCCGGCCACCCACCGCAGGGGGCGGACGCGGGGCCGGGCCGTGGCGACGTCCACTGGCTGGGGCGCGACGTCCACGGCTTGGGGCGCCGTGCTCATGGTGTCGCCGCGGTGTTCATCTTGGGCTCCGGGACCGCCACGTTCTGGAGCCCGTACTTGTCCATGATCTTCTTGTACTCGCCGTTCTCGAAGATCTTCTTGAACGCGTCGAGCATGACCGGGCCGAGGCCGCTGGACTTGGGCACGAGCATCGCGAGCTGGTCGACGCCGGCGCCCTGCTCGTCGGTCTGGGTGACGTAGGTGAAGGCGTCCTTTTCCTTGCCCAGCACGTCGAGGGCGGCGCTCTCGGTCATGCCGGCGGCGTCGGCGCGGCCGGACTTGGCGGCGAGGATGGTGCCGTTCGTGTCGGCCAGGCCCATGAAGTCGATGCCCGGCTTGCCGTGCTTGGTGCACCATTCGGTCAGGCGCTTGGCCTGGTCCTCCACGATGCTGCCGGCGGTGCCGGCGACGCGCTTGCCGCACAGGTCGCCGGAGCTCTTGATGGCCGCCGACCCGGCCTTGGGGATGAGGTACGAGGTCCGGGTGACCATCCAGACGATCGCGTCGAACTGCTTCTCGCGCTCGGCGCTGTCCTTGACCGGCCCGTTGAAGGCGTCGTAGCGGGAGGCGAGCATGCCGGACAGCGCGGCGGGCAGGCCGTTGACGATGGAGATCTCGGTGCGGACTCCCAGCACCTTGCCGAGGGCGTCCTGCAGCTCCTTGTCGATGCCCGTGACGGTCTTGCCGTCGTTGGCGACGATCCGGTAGGGCGGGTGGGAATCCCCGGCAAATCGGATGACGCCCGTCTCCTTGATGCTGTCGGGTAGGGCGTCGTACAGAGCCGTCGCGCCGGCCGGCCGCTGCGCGTCACCGCCGCCTCCGCCGCAAGCCGCGGCGCTGACGAGAGTTAAGGCCGCCGTGCCCGCGAGGATGGTCCTGGGCAGTCTCATGGTGATCCTTCCACGACCGGCTCATACTGCAGTTAGTTTTGCGGTCGTTGGAGTAAGTGTCACACCTAAGGGTGCACACCTGTCAAGAGGCGGCTGTGCGGCGCGGGCGGGCGGAAGGAGGGTCAGGTGAGCGCGAGGATGGAGCTGGTCCGGTGGTGGGCGACCAGCTCGGCCAGCGCGGGGTCGAACGCGGCGACGATCTGCTTGACGCGGAACTCCGCGAGTGGCCCGAGGGTGTCGTAGATCTCCACGAACAGGTCCCGGGCGGCGGCGCGCGGCCAGTCGGCGGGCAGCAGCTCCGCCGGCAGGTCGGGGTCGTGGTTGGGGAACGTCCGCCAGGTGTCCATGATCCCCGTGCGGGCCACCAGCGCCTCCGACGCGCCGACCACCCCCCTGCGCACCCGTTCCAGGAGCGGCGCGTACTGGGCGGCGAACCCCTCATAGGTGCGCCGGAGCTGGTCGAAGTCCCACGCCTCCTGCGGCGCGCGCATGCCCGCCAGGTCCAGGGCCTCGGCGCGGAAGACCGTGGCTATGGGGATCTCCAACTCGGTGAGCACCGCCGCCGCGCCGTCGGCGTCGGCCCGCGGCGAGACCCACAGCCCGTCGTAGAGCGGGGCGAAGCCGAGCCAGCGCAGCCGCGCGCGCAGCGCGTGCCGCAGGTCGCGCTGCTCCTCGGAGATGGAGAACGCGGCCATCACCCACCGCCCGTCCCACGCGCCCTGCTCCAGGCCGAAGGACATGATCCGCTGCCGCCCCTCCTGCAGCACGGCGGCGGCCCGGTCCGTGAGCCGGTAGTAGGTGCGCCGCCCCGCCTTGGAGGAGACCAGCAGCTCTCGCCTGGTCAGGCGGCTGAGCGCGGCCCGCGCCGCCACGGCGGAGACCCCGAACTCCTCGGCCAGCCGCACCAGGGCCGCGGACGGGAGCTGCTCGGGCCGGCTGATCCAGTAGTCCCCGAGCAGCGTGGTAATCAGGTGCTGCGGGGGCGCGCCCACCTGGAAGCGCGGAAAGTCGACGTCCCCTGCTTCGAACAGCTCGCGATCATTCACAACCCGAGTATATTGACAACGCTTACGATTGCGCTCGCCATCAAGATGTCATGCTTTGCGGGTGGCTCCTATCCACCATGCCGGCGGCTCCCGGTGCTGCGGTCGAGGACGTCGAGGCGGTCGCGGTCGGTCGTCTCGTCGAAGCTCGTGTGCCGCCGCGTCGCCGGCGACTCCAGGGCGGACACCTGCGCGAACGTGTGGTGCGCGGCCAGCCCGGCCAGCTCGGGGTCGAACTCGGCGAGGATCTCCCGGAACCGCCGCTCCGCCGGCTTCCCGAGCGAGTCGTAGATCCGCACGCACAACCGCCTGGCCTCGTCGCGCGGCCAGCCGTCGGGCAGCAGCTCGGCGGGCAGGCCGGGGTCGAGCGTGGGGAACACCCGCCAGTCCGTCATGATCGCCGTACGCAGCCGCAGCGCCTCCCCCGGGCTCGGGGCGGCCGCCGCCAGCCGCTCGGCGACCGGCCGGTGGCTGTCGATGAAACGCTCGTAGCGTTCGCGCAGGGTGTCGAGGTCGAAGGCGCGGTCGAGCACCGGCTCCAGGTCGTCGTCGGCGACCTTGCGGGCACGGAACACCGCCACCCCGCGCACGCCCACCCTGCGGGCCAGCTCGACGACGTCGTCCGTCCGGTCGTGCGGGGACACCCACACCGCGTCGAAGATCATGCCGAAGTGCAGCAGGCGCAGCCCGTCGCGCAGCGCCCGCCGGGTGTCGCGCTGCTCCTCGGGCACGGAGAACATGACGACCGTCCACTCCCCGTCCCAGCTCGGGGTGACGGCGCCGAACGTCAGCAGCCGGCGCATGTGCGCCACGATCACGTCGTTCGCGCGCGGCGGCAGCCCGTACGCGGTGGTGCGGCCGTTGCGGGAGCTGGTCAGCAGCCCCCGCGAGGTGAGCCGCCGCAGGGCGGCGCGGGCGCTGACCTCGGTGATGCCGAACTCCTCCAGCAGCCGCACCAGCGCCGCCGACGGGATGTGCTCCTGCCGCCAGAACCAGTAGTCGCCCAGGAGCGTGGTCAGCAGCCGCTGCGGCTCGGCCCCCTGCCTGGCCCGGGGCAGGGAGCCGGGCTCGGGCGACGCGGTCACGTGGCGTCCCTCATCGTCAGACTCCTCAGCCGGCTCGGCCTTTCCGGATCACCGTGCGTGAATCCTACGGCCCGCTTCACCGAGGCACGTGCGGGCGCAGGAAACGGCCGGGGGTGTAAGGGACGAACTCGGCGGTGCCCAGGGCCGGGTCCCGCGCGGCCACCTCGTTCAGCCGGTGGGCGTCCGTGCCCGTCCAGTGGCCCGTGAGCACCCGGCTCCTCAACGCCCGCACCGCGGCGACCAGCTCGGCCGCGGTGTAGCGGCAGTGGCCGGGCCGGTCGACGAACGCCTGGCGCAGCAGCGCGCCGTTGCCCGCCCGCCGGACCACGTCGGCGTAGGCGCGGGCCTGGGTGACGGTGGGGTAGTTGTCGCCGCGCTCGTGCACCGTCAGGACGGGCACGCCGAGCGCGCCGCGCGGGGTGAAGTAGCTCTCCATGTACGCGACCGCGCCGGGGTCGGCGGAGACCCGCGGGGCCGCCGCCAGGGCCGCGAGGTCGGCGTCGAGATCCAGCCCGGCACGGTCGTAGAGGGCGCGCACCTGCCGCAACCGGCCGGACTCGTGCAGCTCGCGGCGGTAGTCCACGCCCGCGTTCCAGGAGAAGTTGCCGCCCGCCCGGCGCTCCAGGGGGTACCGGGGGGAGAAGACGGTCGCCATGAACGCCGCGTACTCCTGGGCCTGCTGCCCCGCCCAGTCGCGCGCCCCCGGCTCGGGCGTGCCGGGCACCGACCAGGTGGAGACCTGGGCGAAGGACGCCGCCAGGGCGATGCGCGCCTGACCGGCCGGATCGCGCTGCGCGGCGTCGAGGACGGCGCGGGCCGCCGCGACGCTGCGCGCCTCCTCCTCGGCCGAGCCCAGCCGCACCAGCTTCACGGCATCGTCGCCGGGGGCCAGCAGCGTCTTGAACGCGAAGGCCGCGTCGAGCGACTGGTTGAGCATCGCCACGGGCCCGGCGACCGACGCGCAGTACGGCAGCGCGCCGTCGATCAGGTCGGGCCGGCGCTCGGCCAGGCCGGCCGCGATGGCCCCGCCCATCGAGCCGCCCCAGGCCAGGGTGACGGCGGGTTGCCCGGCCACCTTGGCGAACGCGGCGAGCGTGTCGGCGGAGTTCCGCAGGGTCTCCTCGACGGCCCAGCCGTCACCGTAGGGGCGGGTGCCGGCCAGGGCGTACCCGTGGGCCAGCAGCCAGCTCCGCGCGGTGGCGTCGCCGCCGAGGTCGGCGGGCAGGTGCTGCGGCCCGGCGCCCTGACCGTAGCCGGGGCTGAACGACAGGACGGTGCCGTTCCAGCCGCGCGGCACCTCGATCGCGTAGGTGGCGCCGCTCGGGTGCACGCCCGTGACGCTGATGGGGCCGTCCTCGCCAGCAGCCGGGGTGGGGGTGAGCGTGAGGGCCGCGGTCGAGAGCGCCACTACGCCCCGGGCCGCCCGTTTGATCACTGAACGGTGGTTGATGTCCGCCTCCAGGAGCCGCACTAAACGCTAGACACTAATCCTACGGTCGTCACAGAACTGTTGACAATGCTCGCGGGCCTGTTTACCTTGGCCCGACCACCTGCATGTGAGGAGCCCCGATGTTCCGACAATCAGCTCTGGGCGTCGTCGCGGCGGGTGCCGCGCTCGCACTTCTGACCGCCTGCGGGGCCGGCCCGGGAAGCGCCCGCGGCGCGGCCGCCGGCGATGGCCGGCCCGGCGAGCTGGTCTTCGCCGCCATCCCGTCGGAGCAGAGCGACAACCTCGAGGCGTCGTTCGCCCCGATCGTCTCCGCACTGACCAAGCAGCTCGGCGTCCCCGTCCGCTTCCAGGCCGTCACCAGCAACGCCGCCGTCGTCGAGGCGCAGGTCGCCAAGCGGGTGGACATCGCCGTCTACGGGGCCTTCAGCTACTACCTGGCCCGCAGCCGCGCCGCCGTCGAGCCCGTCGCCGTCCCGCTGGCCGCCCCCGGAGGCGAGCCCGGCGCGTACGCCTACGGGGTGACCCGCGGCGACGACCGCAGCATCACCGCGCTCAAGGACGCCGCCGGCAAGGACGTCTGCTTCACCGACCCCGGCTCCACCACCGGCTACCTGCAGCCCCTAGCCTCGCTGCGGGAGGCCGGCGTCGACGTGGACAAGGACGTCAAGACGGTCTTCACCCACGGGCACGACACGGCGGTGGCCTCGCTGCTGGCCGGCGACTGCGACCTCGCCTTCGTCGGCGACGTGTTCGTCGACCAGCTGCTGCCCGCCCGCGGCCTGCTCAAGCCGGGGCAGGTCGGCAAGGTGTGGACCTCGCCGCTCATCCCCGGCCCGCCGATCGTCGTCGGCACGTGGCTGCCGCAGGACGTCCGCGACAAGATCTCCAAGGCCGTGACCGGCCTGACCGCCGCCGGCGCCGCCTCCGCCGGGCTGTGCAAGGGCAGCGAGATCAAGGGCCCGAAGGCCTGGGGCCAGTACGCCGGCGCCCCGGCCTGCACCCTCGGCACCTCCACCGCCTGGACGTTCGTCAAGGCCACCGACGCCACCTACCAGCCGATCGCGCGCATCTGCGAGGTCACCAAGGCCGAGGTGTGCACGTCCGGTGGCTGAGCGAATCGACGGCGAACCCGTGCTGAGCCTGTCGGAGGTCGGCAAGGGCTTCCACGGCACCACCGTGCTCGACGGCATCTCCCTGGACGTCCCGCAAGGGCAGTTCGTCGCCCTGGCCGGGCCCTCCGGCGCCGGCAAGTCCACGCTGCTGCGGCTCGTCAACGGCATGCACCTGCCCGACAGCGGTACCGTCCGCACCCTCGGCGAGAACCCCGCCGCCTGCTCCCGCGGCCGGCTGCGCGCCCTGCGCGCCAGGGTCGGCTTCGTCTTCCAGCAGTTCGGGCTCGTCGGGCGGCTGTCCGCGCTGGAGAACGTGCTGATGGGGTCGCTGGCGAGCCTGCGGCTGCCCCGGTACGGGGTGATGAGCTACCCGCGCGCGCTACGGGCCCGCGCCGTGGAGCAGCTCGACCGGGTCGGGCTGGCGGAGCTGCGGTTCCAGCGCTGCGACACGCTGTCCGGCGGGCAGCAGCAGCGGGTCGCGGTGGCCCGTACCCTGCTGCAGGGCCCCGAGCTGATCCTCGCCGACGAGCCGGTCGCCTCGCTCGACCCCGCCGCGAGCATGCTGGTGCTGGACACACTCAAGCGCATCAGCGCCGAGGACGGCATCTCCGTCGTGTGCAGCCTGCACCAGATCGAGCTCGCCCTCGCCACCGCCGACCGGGTCGTGGCGCTGCGCGGCGGCCGGCTGGTGCTCGACGAGCCCGCCGCCGATCTCACCGCCGAGCGGCTGCGGGCGATCTACGACCCGGCGGAGACCCGCGACGGCCGGGTGGAGGGCCGCGATGACCATGCGGACGTCCGTGACGACCAGGCGGACGTCCGTGACGACCAGGCGGAGGCCCGTGACGACCAGGCGGAGGCCCGTGACGGTCAGGCGGAGGCTCGCGATGGTTAGCGCCGCTCCCGTCAGGCGCGCGCCGGCGCCGGTCTCGGCGCGGCCGCCGTTGAGCAGCCGTGCCGTCGTCGCGGCGGCGCTGCTGGTCGCGGCCGTGGCCGTCACGTGGCTGGCGTTCTGGTGGATCGGCCTGTCCCCCACCTCCTTGGCGGCCGGGCTGGACGACACCGCGCGGCTGCTGGCCCGCATGTGGCCGCCGGACCTGCCCGGCGCCGCCGACGTGGCCAGGATGGTCGCCGAGACGCTGCTCATCGCGGTGGCCGGCACCGGCCTGGCGGCGCTGGCGTCGGTGCCGCTGGCCTTCGTCGCCGCCCGCACCCACCTGGGGCCCCGCTGGCTACGGCCGATCGCGCGGACGGTCGTCGTGCTGACCAGGGCCGTGCCGACGCTGGCGTTCGCCATCCTGTTCGTCCGGATCTTCGGCCTGGGCCCGCTGGCCGGCGCGCTGGCCGTCGCCGTGCACTCCGTCGGCATGATCGCCAAGCTGCTGGCCGACGCCGTCGAGGAGGCCGACCCCGCCCCCGCCGAGGCGGCCCGCGCCTGCGGGGCCGGCGAAGCGCAGGTGGCCGTCTCCGCCGTCCTGCCCCGCGTGCTCCCCGCGCTGACCACCATCGTGCTGTACCGCCTGGACATCAACATCCGGGCGTCGGCCGTGCTCGGCGTCGTCGGGGCGGGCGGCATCGGCGTGGCGTTGCAGACCGCGCTGGGCAGCCTCAACTACCACCGGGCCGCCGGGATCATCTGCGTGATCGTCGTCCTGGTGCTGCTGCTGGAGCTGCTGTCAGTGGCGCTGCGCCGCCGCACCGGAGCCGGCCGCGCCACCGGGGGCACGCCTCGCCGCCGCACCCGGGCGGGCGGCACGACGGGCACGGCCGTGCTGCCCGCCGGGCGTACCCCGTACGACGTCGGGTGGGACCGCCGGCGGGCGCTGCGGGCGGCCGGCGCGGTCACCGTCACGGCGGTCTTCCTGGTGTCGCTGGTGACGCTGAGCCCCGACCCGGGCCGGCTGGCCGGCGCCTGGCCGAACCTGCGGGACCTCCTCGCCGGCCTGTGGCCGCCCGCGTTCACCGGCGACCTGCTCATGGCGGTGCTGGAGAGCCTGCTCATGGCGCTGGGCGCCGCCACGGCGGGCGCCGCGTGCGGGCTGGCGCTCGCCCTGCTCACCGCCGCCGGCACCACCCCCTGGCGGCCCTTGTCCGCCGTGGTCCGCGTGCTGCTGGTGGTCGTGCGGGGCGTCCCGGACCTGGTGTACGCGCTGCTGTTCGTGGCCGCGCTGGGCCTCGGGCCGTTCGCCGGCTTCCTGGCGCTGTGGATCTCCTCCACCGCGCTGGCCGCCAAGCTCTTCGCCGACTCCCTCGAACAGCTCGACCCGCTCCCGTACGAGGCGCTGACCGCGACCGGCGCCCGCCCGTGGCAGGCGTTCACCGCCGGGACCTGGCCGCGGTTCGTGCCGTCGTTCACCGGCAACGGCCTGTTCGTGGCCGACCTGGCGCTGCGCGAGTCGGTCGTGCTCGGCATCGCCGGCGCGGGCGGCGTCGGCTACCTCATGCAGGAGTCGATCGCCACGCTCCGGTACGACACCACCGCCGCGATCGTCATCGCCATCGCCGTCGTCGTGTACGCCATCGAGACGCTCGCCCGCATCGCCCGCCGGCACCTGCTGTGACGAAGGGACCGCATCATGACCTCCTCTGAAACCGGACGCGCCTCCGACTGGGACCCCACCGCGCCCGAGACCTTCGACAGCTCCCACGAGGTCTACACCGACCTGCGGCGGCGCTGCCCGGTGCCGTGGAGCGACGCCTTCGGCGGCTTCTGGGCCGCCACCCGCTACGCCGACGTGGTGCGGGTGGCCCGCGACAGCGGCACGTTCAGCACCGCCGTGCAGAACGTCGTCCCGCACGTGCCGCGCGCCCAGCGCCGGCCGCCGCTGCACTTCGACCCGCCCGAGCACGGCGTCTACCGCGCCCCCATGGACCGGGTGCTGCGCCGCGCCGTGGTGCGCCGGCTCGAACCGGCGTTCGCGGCGGCGGCGCGCGAGCTGCTGGAGCCGCTGCTGGCGCGCGGCGGCGGCGACTACGCGCGGGAGTTCGCGCTGCCGTACGCGGCGCAGTGCTTCGCGCTCTTCCTCGGCCTGCCGGTCGAGCAGGTGCTGGAGATCCGCCGGATCGGCGTGGAGTACAGCTTCGCCATCCAGGAGATGGACCGGGCGCGGGTCATGAAGGCCAGCGACGAGCTGTACGCGATCGCCCTGGCCATCGTCGAGGAGCGCCGGGCCCGGCCCCGCGACCCGGACGAGGACCTGGTGTCCAGCCTGCTGCGGGCGTCGGGCGACCCGGCCCGGCCGATCCCGTACGAGCTGGTCGTGGCCACCGTCCGGCAGACCGTCGTGGCCGGGATCGGCGCGCCGCACGCCGTGCTGGGCAGCGCCGCCGTCCACCTCTCGCGCGACCCCGACCTCCAGGACCGGCTGCGCGCCGACCCCGCGCTGCTGCCGGCCGCGATCGAGGAGCTGCTCCGGCTGTACGCCCCCTACCGGGTGTTCGCCCGCACCGCCACCCGCGACGTCGAGCTCGGCGGCCGGACGGTGCGAGCCGGCGAGGCCATCACGATGATCTTCCCGTCGGCGAACAGGGACGAGGCCGTGTTCGCCGACGCCGACCGGCTCGACCTGGAGCGGCGGCCCAACCGGCACCTCGCGTTCGGCCGGGGCGCGCACCGCTGCCCCGGCGCGGCGATGGCCCGGCTGGAGCTGGCGGCCGCGCTGGGCGAGCTGCTCGCCGGCACCTCCCGCGTCGAGCCGGGCGGGGAGGTGGAGATGTTCAACTGGCTCGAATTCGGGCCCCGATCAGCACCGCTGCACCTCGTCCCCCGTTCCTGAAACCACCCGACAACGTGGAGGCAGAACCCCATGTCCACCCGCTTCAAGACCCTGCGGGCCCTGCTCGCGGCGACCGTGGCAGCGGTCGTCCTCACCGCCTCCGGGACCGCGACGGCCGCACCCTTAGGGCCGGCCGCGACCGGCGCCCCGGCCCGTACCGTGCTGGCCACGGTCAGGGAGGCCGCCGACGGGCTGCCCGGGCACACCGTCTACCGCCCGGCCGACCTCAAGGCGCTGCGCAAGGGCAGCCTGCCGGTGATCGTCCACGGGAACGGCGCCTGCGCGACGAGCAACCTCGAAGGGATCGCGTTCCTCACCGGCCTCGCCTCCCAGGGGTACATCGTCATCGCCAACGGCGGCGTGGCCGACTTCCCCGTCCCCAGCACGCCCGACCAGACGACGGCGCACCCCGAGGCGCTTCTGGCGGCGGCCCGCTGGGCCACCGGGTCGAAGCAGGCCCGCAAGCAGTTCGACGGGCGGGTGGACCCGACGCGCGTCGGCGTGCTCGGCCACAGCTGCGGCGGGATCGAGGCCCTGGCCGCCGGGACCGACCCGATCGTGGACGCGGTCGCCGGCTTCAACACCGGGTACTTCCCGCAGCCGAGCTTCGGCGGCTACGGCCGCGACCGCCTCGCCGCCCTGCACACGCCGACGCTGCTGGTCAACGGCGGCCCCGACGACGTCGCCTACCAGAACAGCGTCGAGAACTACGCCCTGCTCGGCGTCCCCGCCGTCCTGGCCTCCGACGCGGCGGCCGGGCACGTCGGCCTGATCGCGGGCCTTGAGGCCATCGAGGGCTGGCAGGTGGCCGCGGACTGGTTCGACTACGTTCTGCGCGGGGACCGGGCCGCCGGGGCGCGCTTCGTCGGCCCGGACTGCGGGCTGTGCGGCGAGGACGGCTGGACGGTCGAGTCGAAGGGACTGTCCCTGTGATCCGCCGCGCGATGATCGCGTGCCTGGCCATCGCGGTGACCACCGCCACGGCAAGCACACCCGCCGCCGCGAGCCCCTCCGGGGGGACGCCGTGCCTGCCGGACTCGCCCGCCCGCCCCACCTGCGTCAGCGGCACCCTCGACGACGGCACGCCGTACGAGTTCGTCGTGCCCGCCGCGTGGAACGGCACCGTCGTGGTCGCCCTCGACTTCGCCGGTCAGGGCCGGGACGAGGCCCTGACCGCGCGGTTGCTGGCCGCCGGCGTGGCCCGCGGCGGGACGAGCCGGACCGTCACCGGATGGAACATCCGCGCCGCCATCGACAACCAGGCCGAAGCGCTGGCCCGCTTCGAGCGCGCCTACGGCCGGGCGCGCACGGCGATCGCGTCCGGCACGTCCATGGGCGGCTTCGTCGCCGCCGGCGTCGCCCAGGTCCACCCCGGCACCTTCGACGCGGCCGTCCCGATGTGCGGGGGACTGAGCGGGTCCGTCGCCCAGTGGAACCAGAAGCTCGACACGCTCTTCGTGCTCGAACGGCTGATCGCGCCGGGCCTGCCCGTCATCGACATCCCGCAGGACGTCGAGCAGGCCAGGAAGGCGTGGATCGACGCCCTCGCCGCCGCGCAGCGGACGCCCGAGGGCCGGGCCCGGATCGCCCTGGCCGCCGCGATCGGCCAGCTGCCCGCCTGGGGCCGCAACCCGGACGGGTCCGCGCCCCCGCCGCCGGACGGCCGGGACGCCGGCGCGCTGGAGCAGGGCGCCTACCTGGCGCTCGCCGGCGGGCCCCTCCCCTACGTCGGGCAGGCCATGAGCAGCCGCCGCCAGCTCATGGCGGTGGCCGGCGGGAACCCGTCCTGGAACACCGGCGTCGACTACACCAGGCAGCTCCGCCTCGCCGACCCCGCCCTGCGGCGCGCCGTCCGCGAGCTGTACGAGGCGGCGGGCCTGGAACTCGCGGCCGACCTTCGGACGCTGGCCGTCGCGCCCCGCATCGCGGCGGACCCGGCCGCCGTCGAACGGTTCTCGCGCGGCATCGTCCTGGACGGCCGCCTCCGGATCCCCGTCCTGACCCTGTCCGGCACCGGCGACCAGATCTCCACGGTCGCCCAGCAGCAGTCGTACGAGGACAAGGCGCGCCGGGCCGGGGCGGGCGCCCTGCTGCGCCAGACGTACACCGAGACCGTCGGCCACTGCGACTTCTCACCGGCGGAGCAGCAGGCGGCGCTGGCCACGATGCTCGACCGGCTGCGCACGGGCCACTGGCCGGCGACGTCCGCCCCGGCGATGAACGCCCGGGCGGCGGCCCTGGGCGCCGACGCGGCGCCCCGGTACGTCCCGTTCGTCCCGCCCCGCTTCAACCGGCCCTACCCGGACTGAGCCGCCCTTCCAGATAACCGATGCGGGCCTGTCGCCTTGAGCTCAGAGGCGGCAGGTCTCGCGGACCGAGAGGCCGCCGAGGTGGCGGCCCCGTTCCGGGGTGCCGTGCGGGCGAGTGGCCGGCCGCTCGCACGCCGGCGCCGCAGCGGGAGGGGCCGCCAGGCCGCCCAGTCGGGGGCCGGCCTGTCCCTGGGCCGCCGCGGACCGGACGCGCGCGCATCCCTCCGAGTCGATGCTGGCGATCGCCGAGCCGTCGGCGCTGAGCGCCGCCCTGCGGATGGCGCCCTTGAGGCCGGTGAACGAGCGCGGCGGGCCGGTCGAGCCGGTGGGCGTCCCACGCCCGGACGACGCCGTGAGCGTCGTGGCGGCCCGGTGTAGCGGACGAGCAAGACCTCCTCGGTGTCCCTGGCGGCCTGGGACAGCCCCTCGGCGACCGAGTACCCGCATACCGGAGCGAATCGCCGAAGCGCTCCATGACAGCGCTGTCTTGACATGGCGGCCCCCGTTTGAAACTTTCGTACCAGATCGGGGTTGACAACGTTGTCAGATCAAGTCCTACCGGCGTGCTGACCTGCGGAAAGGTCCCGATGAAGCGATCCGTCCTGACAGCAGTCTTAGCTCCCCTCCTCACCCTCGCCCTGGCGGCGCCCGCCACCGCCGCGCTCACCGCACGGAAAGGTCCTGATCCCATTCCGAACCCAGGCCCTTCGGGCACCCCCTCCCCGGGTCCGTCCTCCAGCCCGCCGCCCGACGCGGCCGCCGCCGAGCCGGCCCCGCCCGCCGCCGAGGCGCGCCGGGCCGCCCGCGACGGCCAGAGCCTGGCCAGGGCGGAAGGCGCCGCGTTCGCCACCTCCTTCGAGGACGGCGACCCGCAGCCGACGTGGACCAACACGGCCGAGAAGTCCAGGAACATCACCGGCGTCCTGCCCGGCGGCATCGAGGGCGGCATCGCCGACAGGATCGCCCAGGTGCGGGCCAGCGGCGAGTACGCGGCCGCGGGCGAGGTGGCGGAGAACCTCGCCGACACCGACGCCACCACCAAGTGGCTGGTGTTCGCCGCCACCGGCTGGGCCCAGTACGACCTGTCCGAGCCCGTCGCGGTCACGCACTACGCGCTGACCTCCGCCGGCGACGCGCCCGAGCGCGACCCGCGCGACTGGGAGCTGCAGGGCTCCCAGGACGGCCGGGAGTGGACCACGCTCGACACCCGCACCGGCGAGACGTTCACCGCCCGCCACCAGCGCAAGGAGTACCGCTTCGCCAACACCATGGCCTACGCCCGCTACCGGCTGGCCGTCACCCGCATCGGCGGCGGCTCCACCCTGCAGCTCGCCGAGTGGGAGCTGTCGGACGGCAGCAGCGGTTCCAGGCCGCCCATCCCCATGCGCACCGAGGTGGGCGCGGGCCCGACGCGCGGGTTCACGTCCAAGCCGCGCGCCGGCTTCACCGGGCTGCGCGCCTTGAGGTACGCGGGCGGCACCACCTCCGCCGGCGGCGGCCGCTCGCTCAACAAGGTGTTCGAGGTGGACGTGCCGGTGACGGCCGGCACGGAGCTGTCGTACCTCGTCTTCCCCGAGCTCACCGCCGGCGACCTGCGCTACCCCAGCACGTACGTGTCGGTGGACCTGGCCTTCGACGACGGCACCTACCTCAGCGACCTGAAGGCCGTGGACCAGCACGGCGTCCGGCTGGCGCCGAAGGAGCAGGGCGAATCCAAGACCCTGTACGCCGACCAGTGGAACTTCAAGCGCGCCGAGCTGGGCAGGGTCGCCAGGGGCAAGCGGATCGTCCGCGTCCTGGTGGCCTACGACAGCCCGGCGGGGATGGCGGGGTTCCGGGGCTGGGTGGACGACATCAGGATCGTCTCGGAGCGCAGGCGGCAGCCGTACGAGGCGCGCCCCGCGCACCACCAGAGCCGCCACCCGTCAGAATATGTGGTGACCACGCGGGGGACGCACTCCACCGGCGGCTTCTCCCGGGGCAACAACTTCCCGGCCACCGCGCTCCCGCACGGCTTCAATTTCTGGACGCCGATGACGAACGCGGGCTCGACGAGCTGGCTGTACGAGTACCACCGCGCCAACAACGCCGCGAACCTGCCGGAGATCCAGGCGTTCACCGCCAGCCATGAGACGAGCCCGTGGATGGGCGACCGGCAGACCTTCCAGTTCATGCCCTCGGCGGCCGAGGGCGTCCCGGACCCGTCGCGCACGGCACGGGCGCTGCCGTTCCGGCACGAGCGCGAGGTGGCGCGCCCGCACCTGTACGCGGTCACGTTCGACAACGGGATCACGACCGAGATCGCCCCGTCGGACCACGCGGCGCTGGCCCGCTTCACCTTCCCCGGCCCCGAGGCGAAGCTGATCTTCGACAACGTCGACAACCGTGGCGGCCTGACGCTCGACGTCGCCGCCGGGGTCGTCACCGGCTACTCCGACGTGCGCAGCGACCTGTCCACGGGCGCCACCCGGATGTTCTTCTACGCCGTCTTCGACCGCCCGGTCACCGGCGGCGGCAAGCTGGCCGGGCAGGGCCGCGACAACGTGCTCGGCTACCTCTCCTTCGACGCGGGCCCCGGCCGTGCGGTGAGCATGCGCATCGCGTCCTCGCTGATCAGCGTCGCGCAGGCGAGGAAGAACCTGGAGCTGGAGATCGCCGCCAGCGACACGCTGGAGTCGGTCAGCGAGCGGGCGCGGCGCGCCTGGGACGCCAAGCTGGGCGTCATCGAGGTCGAGGGCGCGAGCCAGGACCAGCTCGTCACGCTCTACTCCAACCTGTACCGGCTGTTCCTGTATCCGAACTCCGGCTTCGAGAACACCGGCACCGCCGACGCGCCGGTGTACCGGCACGCCGTCCAGTCGGCCACCAGCACCCCGCCCAGCACTCCCACCGAGACGGGCGCGCGGGTGGTGGACGGGAAGGTGTACGTCAACAACGGCTTCTGGGACACCTACCGGACGACGTGGCCCGCGTACGCGCTGCTCACGCCGGGAACGGCGGGCGAGCTGGCGGCCGGGTTCGTGCAGCAGTACCGGGACGGCGGCTGGATCGCGCGCTGGTCGTCGCCGGGGTACGCCGACCTCATGGTGGGCACCAGCTCCGACGTGGCCTTCGCCGACGCCTCCCTGAAGGGCGTGACGGGGTTCGACGCCGAGGCCGCCTACGCCGCCGCGCTCAAGAACGCCACCGTCGTCCCGCCCAGCCAGAACGTCGGCCGCAAGGGCCTGGCCACCTCCGCCTTCCTCGGGTACACGAGCATCCAGTCCACCGGCGAGGCCATGTCGTGGGCGATGGACGGCTCCATCAACGACTTCGGCATCGCGAACCTGGCCAAGGCCCTGGCCGCCCGCGCCACCGGCCCGGCGCGGGCCCGCTACCTGGAGGAGCACGAGTACTTCCGCGACCGGGCGCTGAACTACGTGCACCTGTTCGACCCGGCCGTGGGCTTCTTCCAGGGCAGGAACGCCGACGGGTCGTTCCGCCGCAAACCCGGCGCCTACGACCCCCGGGTGTGGGGGTTCGACTACACCGAGACGAACGGCTGGAACATGGCCTTCCACGTCCCGCACGACGGGCGCGGCCTGGCCAACCTGTACGGCGGCACCGACAAGCTGGCCGGCAAACTCGACGCGTTCTTCGCCGATCAGGAGACGGCCGCCTTCCCCGGCTCGTACGGCGGCCTCATCCACGAGATGCGCGAGGCCAGGGACGTGCGCATGGGCCAGTACGGGCACAGCAACCAGCCCTCCCACCACATCGCCTACATGTACGACTACGCGGGACAGCCGTGGAAGACGCAGGCCAAGGTGCGCGAGGCGCTGTCGCGGCTGTACCTCGGCAGCGAGATCGGCCAGGGCTACCCCGGCGACGAGGACAACGGGGAGATGTCGGCCTGGCAGGTGTTCGGCGCGCTCGGCTTCTACCCGCTGCAGATGGGCAGCCCGTACTACGCGATCGGCTCGCCGCTGTTCGAGAAGGTGACGGTGCGGCTGGAGAACGGCAGGAAGCTCGTCATCAGGGCACCGGGCAACAGCCCGCGCAACGTCTACGTGCAGGGGCTCAAGGTGAATGGGCGGCCGTACGGCAAGACGTACCTGCCGCACGACCTGCTCGCCAAGGGCGGCGAGCTGGTCTTCGAGATGGGGCCGAAGCCGTCGCGGTGGGGCACCGGCGAGGACGCCGCGCCGCCCTCCATCACCCGCGACTCCCGCGTCCCCGCGCCGCTGCGCGACGTCACCGGCCCCGGCCGGGGCACGGCGTCCGGGGCGGGCGGCGCCGACGTGGCCGCGCTGTTCGACGACACCTCGGCCACCCGGGCGGCGCTGCCCGCATGGGTGCGTTACGACCTGCCCGCCGAACGGCGCGTGACCTTCTACACGCTCACGTCGGGCGCGCAGGAAGGCCAGGACCCGGCCGGATGGGTGCTGGAGGGCTCCGCCGACGGCGTGTCGTGGCGGGTGCTCGACGAGCGGGCCGGCGAGAGCTTCGCGTGGCGACTGCAGACGCGGCCGTTCAAGGTGGCGAAGCCGGGCGCGTACGCGCACTACCGGCTCACGTTCACGGGCACCGGCTCGCCGGCGTCACCAGGATCGGCGTCAGCGGGCTCGTCAGCGTCACCGGCGTCGGCGGGGTCCTCGGCGTCACAGGCGTCACCGGCGTCGCTGGCGGAGATCGAGCTGCTCGCGCCCGCCCCGCCGGAGACGTCGCCGCTGGTCCTCGACGCGGCGGGGGTGTTCGCGGCGCCCGGGGAGACCGTGACGGTGCCGGTGACCGTGACCAACCACGCGACCGGCGACGCCGCACGCCGCCCGGCCTCGGGGCAGCTCACGGCGGCCGGGCCGCAGGGCTGGGCCGTCGAGCCGGGCTCCGCCGCGTTCGGGCCGCTCGCGGCGGGCGCGTCGCAGGTGGTGCCGTTCCGGGTGACGGTGCCGGCGACGGCGGCTTCCGGCAGCCATCCCGTACGGCTGGCGGCGGTCTCCGGCCTGGGCACGACGCTCGGGCGGGTGACGGTCACCGTGGTCGGCGACGTCGTGGAGTTCACGCCCGGCACCGCCGCCGAGGAGCCGTGGCTGTTCGACGAGGGCGGCTCGCAGCTCGACGGCGAGGTCCACGACGGGCGCGCCCGCTTCACCGACGGCGACCGCCAGGCGATCTACCGCTTCGAGCTGCCGGCCGGGACGAGCGGCGCCTCGGTGACGCTGGACGTCGGCAACCAGTTCCTCGTCCAGGTCTCCCCCGACAACCGGACCTGGCGGACGGTGCTGCGCGAGGACGCGAACGTCCGCGACCTGTCCAACCGGCAGCCCCGCACCGTCGACCTGGGTGAGGGCCGCACGTTCTATCTGCGCCTCGCGGACAGCCGCCCTGAGGACGGCTGGGGCGCCTGGCTGGCCAGGGTACGCCTGGAGGTGCACCGCCCCACCAGCTGAAACCGCCTCAGGACCCCGCACCGCCTCGCATGCGGCCCGCCTGATCCACTGCGGGCGTGCATGCGAGGCGCCCGATCCGACACGTGCGTGCCTGCGCGCCGCCCGGGGCTCGGAGCGCCCCGGGCGGCGCCTGCCGCCGTCAGGCCAGCCGCTCGCCGGCAGCAGTCCGAGCAGCACCACGATCGCCGTCTTCCTCCGCATGTGCCGAGGTGCGCACGCCACCGCGGGCACGGCGACCACGTCGTTCTCTTCGGCACCCGCGCCCAGGTCACGGCCCGCGCCGCTTGGAGGTACACATGGAGGTGGTGGAGCACGTCCGGCAGGCCGACTGCGTCGATCCCGCGCTGTGGCGGCGCGCGGCCGGGCTGCGGCCCGCCGGCCTGTGCCGCCTGGTCCGCGCCACGGTGTCCCCCCCTGACCCCGGTGCTCCTGCGTCTCCCTTGCGGCCGCTGCCGCCGGTCACTACGGTCGCGGCAGAGCGGTGACGCACCGCGAAGCGGAAGGAACCCCATGCTGGCGCAGGTCGCGGAGGGCGTGCTGGTCCACCAGAGCGCGTTCGTCCAGAGCAACACCGTCGTCGTGCACGGCCGCTCCGGCGTGCTGCTCGTCGACCCCGGCATCCAGGAGCACGAGCTGACCTGCCTGGCGGACGACCTGGCCGGCGCGGGCCAGAGCGTGGCGGCGGGCTTCTCGACGCATCCCGACTGGGATCACCTGCTCTGGCACCCCCGCCTCGGCCCGGCCCCGCGTTACGGCACGGCGAGCTGCGCGGCCACCGTCCGGGATCAGCTCTCCGGCCCGGAGGCGACGGACCGCGTCGCCGAGCACCTGATGGAGACGGAGATCGCGGGGCAGGTCCCGCTGGACCTGCTCGGCCTCGTCACGGCCCTGCCGGCCGGCGCGGCACAGGTGCCGTGGGACGGCCCGCGCGCCCGGATCATCGAGCATCGGGCGCACGCGCCCGGCCACGCGGCGCTGCTCATCGAGGAACGCGGGGTGCTCGTCGCCGGCGACATGTTGTCGGACGTCCTGGTGCCGATGCTCGACCTGAACGGCGCCGCCGACCCGATCGGGGACTACCTCGACGCGCTGCGGCTGCTGGAGGGCGTGGCGGGCGGCGTCGAGGTCGTCGTCCCCGGCCACGGCTCGCCCGGCGGCGCCGACGAGGTGCGCGCGCGGATCGACCGGGACCGCGCGTACGTGCTCGCCCTGCGTGACGGCCGCACCCCCGACGATCCGCGGATCGGCCCGTCGGCCAGGCCCGGCTGGGAGTGGGTGAGCGACGTGCACCAGGGCCAGCTCCAGCGCCTCGCCCGGCATTAGCCGACACGGCGGTGACCCTCCGCCGACACAACACCACCGACTGCTACTCTCCGTTATATATTGCTCACTTTTCGTATAGCGGGGAGCTGTTGTGAAGGTCGCGTGCGTCGGCGGCGGGCCCGCCAGCCTGTACTTCTCGATCCTGATGAAACGGGTGGACCCGGCTCACGACATCACCGTGTACGAGCGCAACCCGGCCGGCTCGACGTACGGCTGGGGCGTGACGTACTGGGACGAGCTGTTCGGCTACCTGCACGACGTCGACCCCGAGTCGGCCCGCGAGATCAGCGCCACCTCGGCCCGCTGGGACAGCTGGGTCGTGCACCTGCACGAGCGGGCCACGGTGACGGTCGGGCACGGCGACAAGGGCTACGGCATCAGCCGGCGGCGGCTGCTCGGCATCCTGTCCGACCGGGCGGAATCCCTCGGCGTGCGGGTCGAGTACGAGCACGAGATCTCCGGCGAGGAGGACGTGGCCGACGCCGACCTCGTCGTGGCCGGCGACGGCGTCAACAGCCGGCTGCGCGAGCGGCACGCCGAGCACTTCGGCTCCGAGATGGCCGTCGGGGCCAACCCGTACGTCTGGCTCGGCACCACCAAGGTCTTCGACTCCTTCACCTTCGCCTTCGTCGAGACCGAGCACGGCTGGATCTGGTGCTACGGCTACCCGTACAGCGAGGAGCACAGCACGTTCATCGTGGAGTGCGCGCCGGACACGTGGCGCGCGCTGGGGCTCGACGTGGCGAACGAGGCCGACGGCCTCGCCCACCTGGAGAAGCTGTTCGCGGAGGTGCTGGACGGGCATCCGCTGATCGGGCGCACGCAGGCGGGCGGCGCCGCGCACTGGCTGCACTTCCGCACGCTGACCAACCGCACCTGGCACCGGGGGAACCTCGTCCTGCTGGGCGACTCGGCGCACACCACCCACTACTCGATCGGCGCCGGCACCGCGCTGGCGCTGGGCGACGCCGCGTACCTGGTGGACGCGCTGCATGCCGACTCGGACCTGGGGGCGGCCCTGACCCGGTACGAGCGCGAGCGCATGGCCGCGATCCGGCCCGCCCAGCGGGCGGCGCGGCGCAGCTCGCGGTGGTACGAGAACGTCCCGCGCTACATCGACCGGCCGCCCAGGGAGATGATCGCGCTGCTCAACTCGCGGCACTCGGCGCTGCTGCCGCACGTGCCGCCGCGCCTGTTCTACCGGACGGGCCAGGTGATGGGGGTACTGTCCGGGCTGTTCCGGCGGGGTTGAGGCGGGCGCCCGGGCGCGCGCTCAGCCGGGCGCGCCCCGCCCGCGCTCGACTTCAGGCTCGGGGACCGGTTCGGGCTCGGGTTCAGGGGCCGGTTCGGGTGGCGGGGCGGCGGCCTGCTGGCTGGTGGGCACGGGCTCGACCAGGTCCTGCCGGGTGACGAACGTGTCGATCATCGACAGCAGCATGGCCACCACCGGCACGGCCAGCAGCGCGCCCACCGCCCCGAACAGCGACGCCCCCAGGATCACCGCCGCGAACGCCACCCCGGGATGCATGTCCACCGACCTGCCGCTGATCCGGGGCTCCAGCGTCAGGTTCTCCACCTGCTGGTACAGCACGCCCCAGCCGAGCGCGACGAGCCCGATCCACGGCCGCGGCGAGACCAGGCCGACCACTACGGGCAGCACGACGGAGATGTAGGTGCCGATGGTGGGCACGAACTGCGCGATCAGCCCGGTCCACAGGCCGAGCGCGAGCCAGGACGGCATGCCGATCACCAGGAACACCACGGCCGAGGCGGTGGCGTTGACGGCGGCCAGGATGAGCCGGGCCCAGACGTACCCGCCGGTCTTGACGAGGGAGACGTCCCAGACGGTGAGGAAGACGCGCTGGACGTTCGCGGGCAGGAGCCGGGCGAGCCACAGCCGCAGCCGGGGGCCGTCGGCGGACAGGTAGAAGATCAGCAGGAGCAGCGTGAACAGGTTGACGATCGCGCCGGTGAGGGTGCCGAGCACGCCGAGGACGTTGCCGAGCACGTCCTGGGCATACTGGGCGGCTTGCTGCGGGGTGAGGTTGAGCGAGGTGAGGATGTCGCCGACGTGGTAGTTGGTCCCGAACTGCCCGTTCACCCAGGCGACGGCTCCGGTGAGGATGTCGGGCAGCTCCCGCACCAGGATGGCGACCTGCTCCGCCAGCAGGCTCCCGAACAGGAACAGGAAGATCCCCGAGACGATCAGGAACGCCGCCATCACCAGCAGCGCCGCCGCGCCGCGCCGCATGTGCCTGGCTAACCGGCCGACGGCGGGCTCCATGGCCAGCGAGACGAACCAGGCCATCACCACCACGACGATCAGCCCGCCCGCGTCGGCCAGCACGAACCGCGCGAAGAGCACCACGGCGACGACCGCGACGACGGCGAAGCCCACCCGCCAGATGTTCGCGGGCGAGAGCAGCACCCGCACGGTGCGCTGCCCTTCCTGCTGCGTCATGTCCCCTCCCTGGGGCTCACGGGGCCGCCTCCCGCGAGCGTGATCGGCGGCAGGGCGCGTGACCCTGCGCAGCGTACGCGGCGGACCGGTCGATTGCCCAGCGACGGCACGTCCGAAACCGCAGGAGGGATCGGGCCGTGAGGAAGTCGTCGATCATGGAGGGGAGCCATTCGGCGCGGTACTATAGAACGGAACCCTACGTTCCCTTACACTGGGAGGATGAGCAGCGCACCCATGAGCGGCCGCAAGGCACAGGCCGCACGCAACGACGAGCTGATCCTCCAGGCGGCGCGGGCCGTCTTCACCGCCGAGCCCGGCGCCCCCATCGCGGCCGTGGCCGAGAAGGCGGGCGTCGGGATCAGCGCGCTCTACCGCCGCTACCCCAGCAAGGAGGCGCTGCTGCAGAAGCTGTGCGGTGACGGGCTGCGGCTCTACATCGAGGTCAGCGAGCGGTCGCTGGCCGACGACGGCGACCCGTGGGAGGCGTTCGCGAGCTACCTGCGCGGCATCGTGGACGCCGACTCCAGCTCGCTGACGATCAAGCTGGCGGGCACGTTCACGCCGACGGAGGAGCTGGGCAAGCTCGCGGCCAGGGCCTCGTCCCTGGCCACCGAGGTGCACGCGCGGGCGGTCGCGGCGGGCGTGCTGCGGCCCGACGTGACGACGGCCGACATCGCGCTGCTGTTCGAGCAGCTCGCCTCGATCAAGCTGGGCGACGAGGAACGGGTCGCGCAGCTCCGCCACCGCTATCTGACGCTGATGATGGACGCCCTGCGCGTCCCCCCGGCCCGCCGTGACCTGCCCGGCCCCGAGCCGCGCGACGAGGAGCTCGCCGCCCGCTGGCGACCGCGCGGGTGAAGGCGGGCGGGCGGCCGGAGACGCACGAGCAGGCGCGGTCAGTCCTCGCCGGTCTTCCAGTGGAACAGGTACGACATCACGAAGCCGAGCAGCCCGGTCACCCCGGCCGACACGGTCATCGCCAGGCCGAGCGCCGACACCGCGCCCGAGACCAGGCCGGGGCTGCCCGCGACGAGCCCGGCCGCCTGCACCAGCACGACGGCGACGCCGAGCGCGAGGAACAGCACCAGGCCGATCTTGAACAGGACCATGATGAGGCTCTTCATGAGGGGGTCTCCTCTCAGATCGGCAGCACGCCGGTCGCGACCAGCACGCCGATGACCAGGGTCGGGATGACGAACCACAGGATCAGCCGGCCGAACGTCCTGGCCGGGTCCACCTGGGCGATGCCGCTGGCGATGTAGATCGGGGCCGCTCCCGGCGGCGACGCCCCCTCGGTCGAGGCGAAGATCATGATGGCGGTGGCGGCGGCCGCCGGGGCGACCCCGGCCGCGGTCAGCGCGCTGAAGGCCACCCCGCCGACGGCGGCGATCGTCGCGGTGCCGGTCAACGGCGCGGCGATGATCACCAGCAGCAGGCCGACGATGGTGGCGATGACGACGGCGGGCGCGTCCAGCCCTCGCAGGATCGCGGTGAGCTGGTCCACCAGGCCCAGCTCGCCCAGGCTGGCCGCGGCGGCGAAGGCGAAGAACAAGGTCGCGCCGATGACGGCGTACCTGGGGGCCATCTCGCCGAGCAGCTCGCTCCAGGCGCGGCCGGTGCGCGGCAGCCGCTTCCACGCCACGGCGAACGTGGCCAGCACGGTCAGCACGGGGATCCACACGATGATGCTGATGTCGCCGGCCGCCTCGCCGACCCGCGACTCCATCAGCGCCACCCCGAAGTCCAGCGTCATCAGCACCGGGACGAGGATGCCCGCGTACACCAGCAGCGACGTCCACCCGGCCCGCAGCGCCGCGCGCAGCGGCACGAGGTCGGCCGCGTCGGTGGCGGCGATGCCGTGCCGGCGCACCCACAGGAACACCACGACGAACCGGTAGGCCACCGTCCACAACCCGCCGATGAGGGCGGGCACGAAGAGCTGGTCGGCGGTCAGCACGGGCGCCACGGCGGCCGAGCCGAGCAGCAGGAACATCGACGAGCTGGGCGGGATCGAGATGCCCAGGCCGGCGTTGCCCGCCACCAGCGAGGCGGCCAGGTCGGGCCGCCAGTTCGAGCGGATCATCCACGGGATGGTGACGGAGCCGACGGACGCGGAGATGCCGGAGCCCGACCCGGAGGGGCCGCCGAGCAGCGCGGCGGCGGAGGTCGAGACGTACCCGGCGCCGCCGCGCAGCCGGCCGAAGATCGAGTTCAGTACGGTGACCTGCTCCTGGATCAGCCCCAGCCTGGTGAGCAGGTAGCCCATGAAGACGAACGCCAGGGCGGCGAAGACGACCTCCTCCGCCATGGCGTCGGCGATGCCCGCCCACGCCAGCTCGAAGAAGCTCGTGCCGCCGAAGAGGCACACTCCGGCGAAACCGATGAGCATCGCCTCACCGATGTTGCGTTTCAGCACGCCGTTCCAGACGACGATGATGGCGATGTAGGCGATGAGCGCCCATACGGCGATTCCCATGGCGAAGTGGCCTCCAATGGGGGGTTGTGCTGGGGGTGTGCGGCTTGGCCCCGGCGGAGCCGGGTACGGGTCAGGGCGGGTCGGCGGAACCGGGCGTCGACGGGGGCGGCGGGCCGGCGGAACCGGGTGCGGGCCGAGGCGGCGGGTCGGCGAGGCGGCGGGCCAGCTCCACCGTGCGGCGGGCCCTGGCCACGATGGGGGCGTCCACGAACCGGCCGTCGGGCAGCGCGACCGCGCCGACGCCCGCCCGCTCGGCCCGCTCGGCCGCCGCGACGACCTCGGCGGCCCGGGCGGCCTCCTCCTCGGTCGGCCGGAAGGCGCGCCTGATGACGGGGATCTGGCGCGGGTGGATCGCGGTCCGGCCGAACAGCCCGATCGCGCGCCCGGCCAGGCACGAGGCCAGCAGCCCCGCCTCGTCCTTGACGTCGGGGTAGACGGACATGGGCACCGGCGGCAGCCCGGCCGCGGCGGCGGCGAGGACGACCTGGAGCCTGAGGTGGTTCATGGCCTGCTCATCGGTGATGGCCAGCTCGGCCGCGAGGTCCTGCTCGCCAAGCGCCACCCCGGCCACGCGCGGGTGCGCGGCGATCTGCCGGGCCGAGACGATCCCCGCCGCGGACTCCAGCAGCGCGTACGCGGGCGCGCCGGTGAGCGCGTCGAGCACGGCCGCCGACTCGACCTTCGGCAGCCGTACGGCGTCGGCGAGCTCCCCGACGGCGGCCAGGTCGTCCCGCCCGCACCCGGTGGCCGGGTCGTTGACCCGCACGTGCACCTGAGGGCCCGGGGCGTCGGCCCGCACGTGCGTCTGAGGACCAAGGGTGGCTCGGCGGTCGCGCAGGTAGGCGACCGCGTTCTCCCTGGCCGCGTCCTTCCTGGCGGGCGCGACCGCGTCCTCCAGGTCGATGATGACCACGTCGGCGCCGGACGCCACGGCCTTGGCGAACCGCTCGGGCCGGTCCCCGGGCACGTACAGCCAGGTCACGGGCAGCCAGGTCACGGGGGGCGGGGTCACGGGGGGCGGGGTCACGCGATCACCCCGTCCGCGCGCAGGGCGGCGATCCGCTCGGCGGGGTAGTCGAGCTCGGCGAGCACGTCGTCGGTGTCGCGGCCGAGGGGGCGGCCCGTCCAGCGGATCCCGCCGGGCGTCTCGGACAGGCGGAACAGGACGTTCTGCATGGTGAGCGTGCCGAACTCGTCGTCCGGCACCTCCACGAACGTGTTCAGCGCCGCGTACTGCGGGTCCTCGGCGATGTCGGTGACGTCGTAGATGGGCGCGACGGCGGCCTGCACCTCCTCGAACCTGGCGATGACCTCGTCGGCGTCGCGTTCGGCGATCCAGGAGGCGACGGCCTCGTCCAGCTCGTCCACGTGCTGCACGCGGCCGTGCCCGCTGGCGAACCACGGCTGCTCGACGAGGTCGGGCCGCCCGACGAGGGTGACGACGCGCTCGGCGATGGGCTGGGCGCTGGTGGAGATGGCCAGCCAGCGGCCGTCGCGGGTGCGGTAGGTGTTGCGCGGCGCGTTGCTGCTGGAGCGGTTGCCGGTGCGCTGCTGGACGATGCCGAGGGCCTTGTAGCCGCTCATCTGCGGCCCGAGCAGGCCGATGATGGGCTCGATGATCGCCATGTCGATGACCTGGCCGCGTCCGGTCCGCTCGCGGGCGTGCAGGGCGACCATGATCGCATACGACATGGCCAGGCCCGCGATGCCGTCGGCCAGGGCGAGCGGCGGCAGCGTGGGCGGCCCGTCGGGCTGCCCGGTCATGGCGGCGAACCCGCTCATGGCCTCGGCCAGGGTGCCGAAGCCGGGCCGCTTGGCCATCGGCCCGAACTGCCCGAAGCCGGTCATCCTGGCCACGATCAGGCGGGGGTTGAGCTTCAGGAGGTCCCGCGGGTCGAGGTTCCAGCGTTCGAGGGTGCCGGGGCGGAAGTTCTCGATCAGCACGTCGGACCGCTCGGCCAGGCGGCGCAGGATCTCCTGCCCCTCGGCGTGCGACAGGTCCACGGCGGCGGCGCGCTTGTTGCGCGACAGTGTCTTCCACCACAGGCCGGCGGCGCCGTGCCCGCGCGAGGGGTCGCCCCGGCGGGGGTGCTCGATCTTGATCACGTCGGCGCCGAAGTCGCCCAGCATCATGGCGGCGGAGGGACCGGCGAACAGCGTCGCCGCGTCGATGACCTTGAGGTCCTCGAGGCTCGTCATAAGTGTGTAACTTATAAGAAATATGTCATAGGTCAAGGACGAGCCCGTTCTGCGAGACACTGGAGCACATGTCATCCACCGAGCCCCGGCCGCCCATGAGCAAGGCCGACTACGTCTACAGCGTGCTGCTGGAGGAGATCCGCACCGGCCGGATCCCCGGAGGGACGGCGCTGCGGGCCGGGGAGGTGGCCAAGCGCCTGGGGGTGTCGGTCACGCCCGTGCGCGAGGCGCTGCGCAGGCTGGAGAAGGACCGGCTGATCAGCTACGAGGCCCACCACGGCGCGACCGTGGTGGACCTGGGCGACGAGGCGCTGGCCGAGTACTACGGGGTGCGCGCGGTCGTCGAGGGGCTGGGGGCACGGCTGGCGGCGGCCCGCATCACCGCGTCCGAGCTGGCCGAGCTGCGCGAGCTGCACGCCTCGATGGCCGACGACGCCGCGCGGGGCAGGCACGACCGGCTCGGCGAGCAGAGCAGGCGCTTCCACCTGCGCATCGTCGACATCGGCGGCCCGGCCTTCCTGGGCGCGCACGCCAGGTCGGTGCGCAACAGCTTCCCCGTGCCCGCCGAGGCGTCACTGTGGCTCGACGAGACGCAGGTCAAGGCCCAGCTGGAGGCGCACGAGGGCATCCTTTCCGCCCTGGAGTCAGGCGACGCCGACACGGCCGAACGCATCATGATCGACCACGTGCGCCGCGCCGGCGAGTTCCGCCAGCAACACTGACGGGGCGGGTCAGCAGGCCAACGTGACCCATCGGCGACACTGAAGGCGACGCTGAAGGCGACACTGACGGGGGCGGGGTCACCAGGGCAGGGCGGCCCGCCGGCGACACCGACGGCGGCGCCGACGGGGGCGCCTCAGCAGGGCAGGGTGGTGCGGATTTCGTTCAGCACGTCGGGGGTGGACTCCACCGGCAGCGCCGACAACGACAGCCGCGCGAACGCCTGCTGGTGCTCCTCGACCCGCCGCCGGTCCTCGATGACGACCGGCGCGTGCAGCAGGTGCAGCACCAGCGCGTCGGGCCGGTCCCGCTCGGGGAAGCGCAGCAGCGTGAACGGCGGCCCCTGGTAGAGGTAGCCGCTCTCGCTGACCGGCCGGGCCACCTGCACGGCCAGATGCGGCTGCCTGGCCGCCTTGGCGAGCGCGTCGAGCTGGGCGAGCCGGTCCTCCGGCCGTCCCAGCGGCGGGTCGGTCAGCGCCGCCCGGTCGAGCACCGCCCACAGGTGCGGCCCCTGGTGCCGGTCGAGCACCCGCTGCCGCACCACCACCAGCTCGGCGGCGCCCGCGGCCTGCTCGTACGTGGCCCCGGCGGGCAGCGCGGCCAGCGCGGCCGACAGGGCGTAGGCCGAGGTCTGCAGCAGCGCCGGGATCTGCAACGGGCAGTAGGTGTAGATGATCTGCGCCTGGTCCTCCATCTCCAGGAACGCCGACAGCGCCAGCGGCACGCCGGGAGCGTCGTACCAACCCGGCACCCGCTCCTCCCGCAGCAGCGACAGCAGCCGGGCCGTGTGCTCGCCCTGCCCGTACAGCTCCAGCAGGGTGCGCACGGTGGCCTCGCGCGGCGCCACGAGCCCGTGCTCGATGCGGAAGATCGTGGAGGTGTTGAGCCCCGCGGCGTCGGCCGCGGACTTCATCGACAGCCTGGCCGCGGCGCGCAGAGCGGAGAGCCGGGCCGCGACAACGCTTAACTGCATACGTCTGTCACAACCATCGATGACAAATATCAGCGTTTACACCTGGTCTATTGAAACCGAGTGACGGGTGTTGCACGATGGCCACTCTAGTGGTCAGACACGTCATGCATACGCCAATCCGAAAGGCAGAGAAACTGTGGCGGACGCGTGGATACTCCATCCCGACTACCGGACCCCTCCGGCCCCCACAGACCTCGGCCTCACCCCCGGCCCATGGCGGCACCCCGACGGGGGCCAGATCATGAACGGCACCTACGAGCGTCCCCTGCCCAGGCGCAGGGTCGAGGTCGTGACCGTCTGGTACGGCTACGCGCTGAGCCACTGGCGCGGCCCGCGCATGCCCCGCTTCAGCAGCCCCATGGTGTCGGCCTGGAACCCGGTGCTGGCGCAGGGCCTGGCCGTCGATCCGCACGCCCCGGCGCCCTACCGCGACGAGCTGTGGTGCGACCGGTGGATCGCCGAGGCGCTGCTGTACGGCCGCAAGCCGTACGGCGCGTTCACGCTGCCCGCCGACGAGGTGATGCGCTGGTTCGCCAAGAGCGGCGGCACGAACCTCGTCTACCGGGCGCAACTGGACGGCGAGCTGGTGCGGGTGGTGGCGGGCACGTCGGAGCGGTACGGGCAGCTGTTCGACCTCGACGCGCTGATCGCCGACTACCGCGAGGCGCTGCCGAAGGACCTGGCCGAGCGTGAGGCGCAGGCGCTCGAGGCGCACCGCTCCCGCTCCCCCGCGCTCGACTACGTGCTCACCGAGAACGCCGAGGCGCTGTTCGCGCAGGCCGCCCTGTCGGTGCGCGGCCTGACGCTCGGCTACCCGCCCCGGGAGACGGCGGCCCGCATCGGCGCGGAAGCCGCCCCGTGAACCGGATCGGCGGCCCGCATCGGCGCGGAAGCCGCCCCGTGAACCGGATCGGCGGCCCGCAGCGGCGCGGGGCCACCCCGTGACCCGGATCAAGGCCATCCTGTTCGACCTCGACGGCACCCTGTTCGACCATCGCGGCGCGGCCGACGCCGCCGTCACGGCCTGGGTGGCGCGGCGGTTCCCCGGCCATCCGCGGCTCGGCGAGGCGGCGGCGATCTGGGCCGCGCTGGAGGCCCCGTACCTGGCGATGTGGCAGGAGGGGCGGTGCTCGGTGCAGGAGCAGCGGCGGCTGCGGCTGGCCGCGCTGTGCGACGAGCTGGCCCTGCCCGTGCCGGGCGACCTCGACGCCGCCTACGACGCCTTCGCCGCCCTGTACCGGGAGCACTGGGCGGCGTTCCCCGACGCGGCCGGGGCGCTGGCCGAGCTGGGCGGATACACGATCGGGGTGCTGACCAACGGCACGCTGCCGATGCAGGAGGCGAAGGTCCGCGCGATCGGGCTGGCCGGGCTGGTGGGGCCGGTGCTGACGGGCGAGGTCCTGGGCGGCCACTTCAAACCGGCCCCCGCCTGCTACACCGGCGCCGCCGCCGCGCTGGGCCTGCCGCCGCACGAGGTGCTGCTGGTCGGCGACGACCTCGACAACGACGTGACCGGGCCCGCCGTCACGGGGATGCGCTCGATCTGGCTGGACCGCCTCACCGCCGGGCCGCCGCCCGACGGATTCCCCCGCATCACGTCGCTGGCGGAGCTGCCGCCGCTCGTCGCACGCTGACCGCCATCACGGCGCTGGCGGAGCTGCCGCCGCTCGTCGCGCGCTGACCACCATCACGGCGAGCGCGGCCAGGACGAGGGCGGCGCCGACGTACAGCGGCGCGGTGTAGCCGAGGCCGGCGCTGATGGCCAGCCCGCCGAGCCAGGCGCCGAGGGCGTTGCCCACGTTGGAGGCCGACACGTTGGCGCTGGCGGCCAGCGGCACACCGTTCGCGTGGTCGGTCACGCGGGTGATCATGCCGGGCACGCTCGCGAACCCGAACAGGCCGAGCAGGAAGACCAGTACCACCGACGCGACCGGGCTCGCCGCCAGCGCCCCGAATGCCAGCAGCGTCAGCGCCAGACCCGCCAAAGAGACGATCAGCGTGCGGTCCCGGTCGAGGTCCGCCGCCCGCCCGCCGGCCAGGTTCCCGATCACCAGGCCGGCGCCGTACACGACGAGCAGCCAGGCCACGTCGGCGCCGGAGAAGCCGGTGACGCGGGTGAAGGTGTAGGCGATGTAGCTGAACGCCCCGAACATGCCGCCGTATCCGAGCGCGGTCGCCGCCAGCGTCAGCCAGACCTGCCAGGAGCGGAACGCGTGCCCCTGGGCCCGCAGCCCGCCCAGCCCGGAGCCCGCCGACGGATGCGCCCGATCGACCGCGCCGGCCCAGCCCGGCACCAGGGCCGCGATGGCGGCCAGCGCGAGCACGCCGATCACGGTGATCGCCCAGAACGTCGCCCGCCAGCCCCAGCGCTCCCCCACCAGGGCGCCGAACGGCACGCCGAGCACGTTCGCGAGCGTCAGCCCCGCGAACATCACCGCCACCGCTCCGGACGCCCGCTCCGGCGCCACCATGCTGCGCGCGACCAGCGAGCCGATGCCGAAGAACGAGCCGTGACACAGGGCCGCGACGACCCGCCCGAGCAGCGCCATCGGGTAGCCGGTCGCGACGGCGGACAGCAGGTTGCCCGCCACGAACAATGCCACCAGGCCGAGGAGGACCGGCTTGCGCGGCAACCCGCCGGTGGCGGCGGTCAGCACGATCGCGCCGACGGCGACGCTCAGCGCGTACCCGGAGATCAGCCGGCCCGCCGCCGCCTCCGACACCCTCAGGTCCTGGCTCACCTGCGGGAGCAGCCCGGCGATGACGAACTCGGTCAGGCCGATCCCGAAGCTGCCGAGGGTCAGCGCGATGAGCCCGGCGGGCAGTCGTGCGCGGTTGGTCATCCGGACATCATCCACGGACCCGCGCGGGCGCGTACGCGGGGGTCCGTTCGGCACGAACCCGTCCCGAATGACGCTCGTTTGTCTGGACATTCTGACCTGGGTTAAGCTGATCAGCATGACCGCGAACCTGGCCATCGACCTGGACCGGTCCAGTCCCGTGCCGCTCTACTTCCAGGTGGCCGAGCAGATCGCGGAGGCGATCCGCCGCGGCGACCTGGCCCCCGGCTCGCGGCTGGACAACGAGATCCTGCTGGCCGACAAGCTGGGCCTGTCGCGGCCCACGATCCGCCAGGCCATCCAGTACCTCGTGGACAAGGGCCTGCTGGTGCGCAAGCGCGGCGTCGGCACGCAGGTCGTGCACGGGCAGGTCAAGCGCTCGGTGGAGCTGACGAGCCTCTACGACGACCTGCGCAGGTCGGGCCAGGAGCCGGCCACGCAGGTGCTGGCGCTGGAGCCGCGCCCGGTGGAGGAGGAGATCGCCGCCATCCTGGGCGTGGAGCCGGGCTCGCAGATCCTCTACCTGGAGCGCGTCCGCTTCGCGGCCGGGGAGCCGCTGGCGGTCCTGCACAACTGGCTCCCGCTGGGGCTGGCCCAGCTCACGGCCGCCGACCTGGAGGGCCGGGGCCTGTACGAGCTGCTGCGGGGCGCCGGGGTCCGCATGCGCGTGGCCAACCAGCGCATCGGCGCCAGGGCCGCCACCCAGGCCGAGGCCCGGCTGCTGGAGGAGCGGCGGGGGGCGCCGCTGCTGACGATGATCCGCACCACCTACGACGACCAGGGGCGGGCCGTCGAGCACGGCTCCCACGTCTACCGGGCCTCGCACTACTCCCTGGAGGTCACGCTCATCGAGCGCTGAG
>NZ_JAATEP010000077.1:0-40875 GCF_012034275.1 Nonomuraea composti
CTTCACCGAGCCGCCTGCCTCGGATCGCCTCTTCGTTGGCCAGCTTCACCGAGCCGCCTGCCTCCGATCGCCTCTTCGTCGGCGGCGGTCAGCTCCGCTGAGACGCCCTGCCTCGCCGGTGGTGGTCAGCTCCACCGGGATACGCCGCCTCAGTGCTCGGACTCGTGGGCGGCGCGCCGCTCTGCCAGGATGCACCGTCTGAGGCTCGGCCTCGTCTGCGGCGGGCCGCTCCGCTGGGACGCCCCGCCCCGACCACCTCAGGACCCGGGCTCGTCGGCGGCGGGCAGCTCCACCGTGATCGTCAGGCCGCCCTCGTCACGTGGCCTGGCCAGCACCGTGCCGCCGTGGGCCTCCGCGATCACCCGGACGATCGACAGGCCGAGCCCGCTGCCCCGATCAGACCGTAACCGGTCGCCGTGCAGCCGCCGGAACGGTTCGAAGATCGTCTCGATCTCGTACGGCGGCACCGGCAGCCCCGTGTTGGCCACGACCAGCTCCACCCGGTCGGCCCGCCCGCGCGTCGTCACCCACACCTCGCCCTTGGGCTGGTTGTGCCGGATGGCGTTCTCGACCAGGTTCTGGACCAGCCGCTCCACCAGCACCGCCTCGCCCGCCGTGGGCGCGGAGTCCAGCAGCCGGTGGATCGTCACCTCGCGCTCCGCCGCCTCGGCCGCCGCCTGGTCGAGCACGTGTTCGGCCACGTCCGACAGGTCGAAGGGCCGCCGGTCGAGCACCGCCTGCTCGCCTTCCGCCAGCGCGAGCAGGCCGTCGATGAGCCGTTCGTGCCGCGCGTTGACGAGCAGCAGCGACTCGCCGAGCCGCTTGACGTCGTCGGTCGCGTCGGGCCGCCGCACGGCCACGTCCACCAGCGTGCGGTTGATCGTCAGCGGGGTGCGCAGCTCGTGGGAGGCGTTGGCGACGAACTTGCGCTGCCCGTCGAACGCGCGCGCCAGCCGCCCCAGCATGATGTCGTAGGTGTCGGCCAGCTCCTTGATCTCCTCCCGGGGGCCGTCGTAGGCGATGCGCTCGGTCAGGTCGCCGCTCTGCGCCACCCGCCGCGCCGTCTCGGTGACCCTCCTGAGCGGCCGCAACATCCAGCCCGCGCTCTGCCACCCGATCCCGAACGCCAGCGCCGTGGCCGCCAGCAGCGCGACCGCGCCGACGTTACGCACCGTCTCCGGTGTGTCGCGCTGGTAGACGGCGTGCACCTGCATCGAGCGACTGCGCGCGATCTCGTACATGTCCTGATAGCGGTAGAACTCCCGCCAGCTGTCGACCGCGAACTTGGCGGGCGTGAACACGCCGGCGCGATATTCGAGGCTCTGCCGCGCCGCGAGATAGACCCCCGTCAGCGCGAGGCCACCCAGCATCAGCACCACCCCGGCACAGACCAGGGCGAAACGCATACGAACGCTCATGGGATCCGATACCCCGATCCCGGAACGGTCTCGATGACCTGGGGCTCGCCGAGCTTCTTACGCAGCTTCATCATCGTCGTGCGCACCGTGTTCGTGAACGGGTCGATGTGCTCGTCCCACACCTTCTCCAGCAGCGTCTCCGCCGACACCACCGCACCCTGCGCCCGCAGCAGCTCGGCCAGCACGCCGAACTCCTTGCGGGCCAGCGGCACGTACCGCCCGTCGCGGAACACCTGCCGGTGCGCCCAGTCCAGCCGCACCCCCGCCCGCTCCAGCATCGGCGGATCCGCCTTGCGCGCCCGCCGCCCCAGCGCGTGCACGCGCGCCACCAGCTCCTCGAACGCGAACGGCTTCGGCAGATAATCGTCGGCCCCCAGCGACAACCCCGCCACCCGCGCCCGCACATCCGACGCCGCCGTCAACATCAGCACCCGCACCAGCCACCCCTGCTCCACCACGGCCCGGCACACCTCATCACCGTGGGTGCCCGGCAGGTCCCGGTCGAGGATCAGCACGTCGTAGTCATGCACCCCGAGCCGCTCCAACGCCGCCTCACCGTCATAGGCGACATCCACCGCCAACGCCTCTCCCCGCAGCCCTTCTGCGATCGAGTCGGCAAGCATGCGCTCATCCTCAGCGACCAGAACCCGCACCGCGCCCCCCAAGATCCTCAAATGCCGACAAGTGTGGCCCTCCCGCCATAACGCCGACATAACCACACCTTCGGCAGGCTAGCGTTGCGGTACCCCAGAGCCACCCACCTCCCTCCACCCCCTGACCCGAGCAGCGCCACCCGTGCCCAGAGGCCACCCCCTCCGCCCGCCCCTGCCCACAGCAACGCCCCCCGTGCCCGGCGCCACCCGCCCCCCGGGTCGATGGAGCAGCGCCTCTCCGCGCCCAGGCCACCCGCATCCCTCCAGGTCCATCCAGCAGCGCCCCTCCGCGCTCAGAACCGGCCGCGTCCCTCCACGTCCGGAGCCGGCCACGTTCCTGCGGGTTCAGAGCCAGCCTCGTTCTTCCGCCACCCGGACGGCCTCCGCGCGGTTGCGGGCGCCCGTTTTGCCGATGGCCGACGACAGGTAGTTGCGTACCGTTCCCTCGGTCAGGAACAACCGCCGGGCGATCGCTGCCACGGTCGGCTCGCCGGACGCCATGCGGAGTACCTCGGCCTCCCGTTGGGTGAGCGGGCTGGGGCCGGTGGTCAGGGCGGATACGGCCAGCTTCGGGTCGATGACCTGCTCCCCGGCCATCACCCGCCGCACCGCCGCGGCCAGCTCGGCGGCCGGGGCGTCCTTGACCACGAACCCGGCCACGCCCGCCTCCAGCGCCCTGTTCAGGTAGCCGGGCCGGCCGAACGTGGTCACGATGATCACCCGCCGGTCGCGCAGCCGCTCGGCCACCTCCAGGCCCGACAAACCGGGCATCTCGATGTCGAGCAGGACCACGTCGGGGTCGTGCTCGGCCGTCGCCGCCGGCACCTCGTCGCCGCGGCCCACCTCGGCCACCACCTCGATGTCGTCCTCCAGCCCGAGCAGCGCCGCCAGGCCGCCCCTGACGAGATCCTGGTCGTCGGCGATGAGCACCTTGATCATGCCGCCTCCAGGGGAACCTGCGCGTACAGGCGGTAGCCGCCCCCGGGCAGCGTGCCCACCTCCAGCCGCCCACCCGCCGCCCCGATCCGCTCAGCGAGCCCCGTCAGCCCGTTGCCCTTCCCCCGACGGCCATGGGCGGGACGGTCGTGGGGGAGGTGGCCATCGGAATCATGGTCCGCAGCGGGCTGGCGGTCGGTGGGGTGATGCTCGGCCGGGCGGTGCTCGGCGGGTCGGTGGCCGCCGGTGTCGGGGGCGGTGGGGCGGTGGTCGCCTTGGGGGTGGGTGGTGGGGTGGCCGTCGTCGAGGACTTCCACTGCTGCCGAAGAGTCGTTCACGCGTAGGTGGATGTGGCAGTGGCGGGCGCGGCTGTGGCGGAGGACGTTCGTGGCGGCTTCTCTTACCGCCCAGGCTAGTTGGGCCTCGGCGGCCGGCGGGATGGGGCCGTCGGCGGGGGAGACGGTGACCTCGATTCCGGCCACGCCCAGGTTGCGGGTGGCGGTTTCCAGTTCTTCCGACAGGGATGGTGCTCGGTAGCCGGCGATGGCGTGGCGTACCTCGTCCAGGGCTCGTCGGGCGGTCTGCTCCACCTCCGTCATTTCGCGGGCGGCGCGTTCGGTGTCGGTCGTGGCGAGGCGGGCGGCGAGTTGGCTTCTGATCGTGATCGAGGTCAGGGTGTGGCCGAGGGTGTCGTGCAGGTCTCGGGCGAAGCGCAGGCGTTCGTTCTCCACGGCGAGGCGTGCCACCTCGAGGCGGGCCGCGTTCAGGCGGGCGATGAGCAGGCCCATGCTCTTCATCGCCGACACGGCCGCCGTCTGCACCACGATGATCAGTGGCACCCACCACACCTGCGACATCGGCGCGCCGGCCCACAGCAGCGCGAGGACCTCCACGGCGACCGTCGCGACCACCGCCACGGCGAAGGCGCGGACCCGTAGTGACGCGGCGAACGCGCTGATCGCGAACACGAACGACGTGTACGCCCACGGCGCCCCGAACAGCGGCAGCAGCGCCAGCCCCGACGCGGTCAGGCCGGCCAGCGCCCATGGCAGTGGCGTGTTGGGCAGGGGGCTCAGCATGCGCCACATGATCGGCAGCCAGCAGGCCGCGAACACCGCCACCAGCCCCAGCGCCGCCACCACCGCCGGCGCTCCCGGCCCGGAGGCCAGGAACGACCAGAGCGGCCAGGTGATCAGCAGCAGCCAGGCGGCCGAGCCCACCCTGGCGGCCGTGCGGCCCCTGCCGACATCCAGCTCTGCCACCGTCATGGCTCTCCGACCGTCATACTGCCCGACGGTAACGCCACAGGGCCAGCGCGGCGAAGAGCACCGTCCAGGCCGCCAGCACGGCCAGCGACGAGCCCGACGACGAGCCCGACGGCGCCAGGCCGTCGAGCGCCCGCCAGCCGAGCGAGCCGGCCGCGTACGCCGGGCTGTACTCGGCCACCACGCGCATGCCCTCAGGCATGGACTCCACCGGCAGCCACAGCCCGCCCAACACCGTCAGGACGAAGTAGACGATCATCATGGCCAGGCTCGCCACCTGCCCTTTGATCGAGTAGCCGAAGGCCGTGCCGAGCGCCGCGAACGGCAGCGCGCCCGCCCAGATCAGCACCACCAGCAGCGGCCAGGTGCCGAGCGGCAGCCGCACCCCGGTCAGTAACGCCCCGCCGGCCAGCACCACGACGATGCTCGGCAGCACCGTGACCGCGCCGCTGACCAGCTTGGCCGCCACGTAACCGTGCGCGGGCAGCGGCGTGACCGCGAGCTGCGCCAGCCACCCCTTGGAGCGCTCCAGCGCGATGGCGCCCCCGATGAACAACGCGGAACCCATCGCGCCGTAGGTGGCCATCGACACCATCGTGTACGCCCCGACGTCGCCGATTCCCTTCGGCGCCACGTCGAGCACGAGCGTGAACAGCAGGTAGAGCCCCAGCGGGAAGAACGTGGTCATGATCAGCCCCACCGGGTTGCGGAAACCCCGCGCCAGCTCCAGTCTCAGGTACGACCCCATCAGCCCCGCCCCTCTCCCGTCAGGCTCACGAACGCGCTCTCCAGATCTGTGCTCTCCACCCGTACGTCTCTGACGTCGTCGAACATCGCGAACAACCCGCGCAGCGTCGCGTCGGAATCCTTCGTGCGCAGCGTGACCGAGCGGCCCTCGACGCTCACCTGCAGCACCCCCGGCAGGATCTCCAGGTCGTCGAGGTCCGCGTCGTACAGCGTGCACCGCACCTCGCTGCCACCCACCAGCGACTTCACCGTGGCCACGGAGCCGTCGGCGACGACCCTGCCGCTCGCGAGCAGCACCACCCGGTCGGCGTAGTCGTCGGCCTCGGCCAGGTAATGGGTGGCGAAGACGGCGGTGCGGCCCTGCGCCGTCCGCGCGCGTACCTCCTGCCACAGGGCGCGGCGGCCCTCCACGTCGAGGCCGACCGTCGGCTCGTCGAGCACCAGCACGTCAGGGTCGCCGACCACGCACAGCGCGAACCGCACCCGCTGCCGCTGCCCGCCCGACAGCGCCCCGACGCGCCGCCTCGCCAGGTCTTCGACACCCGCCGCCCGCATCGCCCGCTCCGGCGGCAGCGGCCTCGGGTACATGCCGGCGACCGCAGCCACCAGCTCGCCCACCCGGACGTCCTCCAGCAGCCCGGACTCCTGCAGCAGCACCCCGACCCGGCCCGCCCGTAACGCCTCCAGCGGCGGGCGGCCGAGCACCCTCGCGGTGCCCGAGCCGGGCGTGCGCAGGCCGAGCGCGATGGACAACAACGTGCTCTTGCCCGCCCCGTTCGGGCCGAGCACCGCCACCGTCTCGCCCTCGCCGACGTCGAGATCGACGTCGGCGAGCGCGGTGACCGGGCCGTAGGTCTTCGTGACGGCCCTCATCTCCCATACGCTTTTCGTCATGCCAGTAGCCTGCGGGAACGGGTGGTGCCGGGTGTAGTGCCGTACGTCAGCCGGGGCTGTATGACGGATGTCATGGGGGACGGCGTTAGGCGTGCTCCGGTTGCCGTGCCGGTCATGTGATGCGGCGTGAGGTGCGCTTCGGTTGCCGCGTCGGTCGTGGTGCGCGCTGGGTTCTGGGTGCCATGAGTGGATACGGCGCGGGGGTGTGCTCCGGTTGCCGTGTCGGTCGTGGCGTGCGCCGCCTTGTGGGTGCTGTCAGTAGGTACGGCGGGGGCGTGCCTCGGCTGACGTACTGGCCACGGCGCGCGCCGGCTTCGGGGCGCCATCAGGGGGTACGGCGCGAGGCGTAGTCCGGATACCGCGTCGGCGGTATCGCCCGTCCGGTGGGGCGTGCACTAGCGTGCGGCCATGCGGACCATCGCCCTGATGTGCGGCATGGCAGTGGTCGTCTACTCCTCCACCGCCATGGCGCTCGGCAACCAGCCGGGCGCCCGGCCGCTCGACGTGCTCGGGCACGTGCTGCTGGCCGCCACGGTGCTCGGGCTCGCCTGGTGGCGGCGGCGGCCCGAGGTGGCGCTGGCGGTGTGTGCGGGAGCGGCCGCCGCCGTCTTCACCCTTGGGTACGCGCTCGCGCTGTGGCCGGCGCCTGCCCTGATCGCCCTGTTCGTCACCATCGCCGACGGGCGTCGCCGGGTCATGGGGTGGGTGGGGGCGGCGTTCCTCGTCGCGGTGCCCGGAGTGGTCGCCGTCGTGCGTGCCGAGGCCGACGTCGTGACCGCCGTGATCCTCTGGACGCTGATCGTCCTGGCCGTCGCGCAGGGTGGGGAGGCGTCGCGGGCGCGGCGGGCGTACACGGCCGAGGTCGAGCGGCGGGCCGCCGACGCCGAGCGGACCCGCGAGGAGGAGGCGCGGCGGCGGGCCCAGGAGGAGCGGCTGCGGGTGGCCAGGGAACTGCATGACGTCACCTCGCACACGGTGTCCGTGATCGCCCTGCACGCCGCCGTCGCCGCCGAGGCCGTCGAACGCGCCGGCGGGCCGCCAGAAGCTGCCGCCGCGCTCGGGGTGATCCGCTCGTCGAGCAGGCAGGCCCTGTCGGAGATGAAGGCCATCCTCGGTGTCCTGCGCACGAACGGCTTGAACGGCTCGAACGGCACGGGTGCCACCGGGACGAGCGGCGCCGCCGGCACGGGCGGCACCGGCCGCTCGGGCGGCGCGGGTGACATGGGTGATGAAGGTGGCGCGGGTGGCGTAAGCGGCGTGGGCGGTGATGGCCGCATGGGAGGCGCCGGTGGCGCCGGTGGTACCGGCTGTCCCGGTGGGGCTGAGGATGGTCGCGTTCGGCAGGCCCGATCCGTGTGGCATTCCCGTCTTGTCGAGGACGACTTCGTTCCGCAGCCCGGCTCCGCGCAGCTGCCCCGCCTGATCGAGAACGCCGCGCTGCCGGTGACCCTGGATGTCGAAGGTGAGCGCCGCAGCCTGCCGGCCGCTGCCGACCTGACCGTCTACCGTGTCGTTCAGGAGGCGCTGACCAACACCATGCGGCATGCCGGCGCCACCAGGGCGAGCGTGACGCTGACGTACGAGGTGGGAGCGGTGACGGTGCGGGTGGACGATGACGGGCGGGGTGGGCGGGCGCCGCACGGGCACGGGCTCACCGGCATGGCGGAGCGCGTCGCGGCCGTGGGGGGCCGGCTCAGCACCGGGGAGGCGCCCGGAGGCGGTTTCCGCGTCACCGCCCGGTTGCCCGCGTGATCACGGTCCTGCTCGCCGACGACCAGCCTCTCGTCCGGGCCGGCCTGCGGGCGCTCCTCGACACCGAGGACGACCTCACCGTCATCGGTGAGGCCGCCGACGGAGCGCAGGCGGTGCGGCTGGCGCGCGAGCTGCGCCCCGACGTCGTGCTGATGGACATCCGCATGCCGGAGCTCGACGGGCTCCAAGCCACCCGCGCCCTGGCCGGCACCGGCGTGCGGGTCGTCGTGGTCACCACGTTCGACCTGGACGAGTACGTGTACGAGGCGCTGCGCTCCGGCGCCTCCGGTTTCCTCGTCAAGGACGCGGAACCAGCCGAGATCCGGCACGCCGTCCGCGTTGCCGCCCGGGGTGACGCGCTGCTGTCGCCGCAGGTGACGCGGCGGCTCATCGAGGAGTTCACCGCGCGCCCGGCGGTCCTGGACGAGGGGCGGCTGAGCGGCCTGACGGGCCGGGAGCGTGAGGTGCTGGCCAGGGTCGCCAAGGGGCTGACGAACGCGCGGATCGCGGAGGAGCTGTTCATGAGCCCGCTCACGGTCAAGACGCACGTGAACCGGATGATGGCCAAGCTGTCGGCGCACGACCGCGCCCAGCTCGTCGTCATCGCCTACGAGAGCGGCCTGGTCCGCCCGGGAGAGCACGGTGAAGGGTGATCACAGTCAAGGGCAGGGCGATCCAGGTCACGGCTGATCGCGGTAACGGGCGATCCCGGCCGCGGGTGATCATGGTCAAAGGTGATCGCGGCCACGGATGATCATGACCGCTCCCCGGCGGCTCTCCTGAGTGACGCCAGCGCGTCCCGTACCTCCCGAGTGCGCGGATGATCCGCCCCCAGCACCCGCTCGCACCCGGCCAGAGTCCTTTCGAGCAGGGGAATCGCCCGGTCCAGATCACCGACGGCGGCGTAGGCGCGGGCGAGATTGTTGAACGATGCCAGGAGGTCGGCATGGTCCGGGCTCAGCACGCGCATGCGGTCGGCGAGCGTCGCTTCGAGCAAGGGCAGGGCCTCCCGCGGCCTGCCGGTCCTCAGGTAGGCGTCGGCGAGGTTGTTGCGGGCGATGAACAGGTCGGGATGGTCGGGATCCAGCACCCGTTCGAAGTCGGCGACGACCGCTTCGAACAGGGACACGGCCCGGTCCGGCTCCCCGGCCTTCAGGTAGGCGCCGGCGAGGTTGTCACGCGAGATGAGCACGGCCGGATGGTCATCGCCCAGCACCACCTTCTGGATGGCGATCGTGTCCTCGAACATCTCGATGGCCCGGCGCGGGAGCCCGGCGTCCTGGTACGCGGTCGCCAGGACGTGACGGACGGCCAACGTGTCCGAGTGAGCGAAACGCAGCACGCGCTCGCAGTCGGCGAGGGTGGATTCGAGGAGCGGGATGGCCGTCCCCAGGTCTCCGGCTTCCCGGTGGGCGGCGGCCAGGTTGAGGCGGGAGATCAGCGTCGCGGGATCGTCGCGGCCGAGCACCCGCTCGCGGCCGGAGAGGGTCTCCTCCAGCAGGGGGATCGCCTTGGCCAGGTTCCCGGCGTCCTGGTAGGCCATGGCGAGGATGTTGCGCGTGTTCAGCGCGCCCGGATTGTCCGGCCCGAACACCAGGGCCCGCTCCTGATCGGCGAGCGTCGCTTCGAGCAGGGGGATGGCCTGGTCCAGCCGCCCCATCTTCAGGTAGGCGCCGGCCACGTTGGCGCGGGCCTGCAGCGTGTCCTGGTGGTCGGGGCCCAGCCTCGCCCGGTACGCCGCGTACGCGCGTTCGAAGCAGCCGAGCGCGCGTTGCGAGGCGCCCTCGTCCAGTAGCAGGACGCCGGTGCGGTTGAGCAGCCGGGCGGTCGCCACGGTGTCGGTCTCGGGGGAGACGCGCTCGGTCAGGGCGGTGATGTGCGGCAGCAGCGCCCGCCAGGCCGGCGAGGCGCCGAGTGCGCGTGGCTCGGGAAGGGCGTCCACGAGGAGACCGGTGGCGAGTTCGCGGGCCTCCTCGATGTCGGCGGGCCGGCGGTGCGGGTCGTCCTGGCCGGGCGTGCGGGCGACCGCTTGCACGAGCCGGTGCACGGTGACCGCCGCGCCGTCCAAAGCGATCATGTCGTACGCGGCCAGCTCGCCCAGCGCATGCCGGACGTCCGGAGCGTCCAGGCGGTCCAGCAGGGTACGCGGGATCGGCTCGGCGCCGTACCAGGCCAGGACGCGCAGCACCCGGCCGGCCATGGGGACATCGGCCAGCCGGTCGAGGGTGAGCCGCCAGATGCGGGCGACGCTGCGCTCGGCGTCGGAGCCGCGGGCGGCCTGGTCGTACAGCACGGCCGGGCGCTCGCGCAACGCCTCCAGGTAGGCGCGCGGGGTGAGCCTGGCCTGCCGCATGTACGCCGCCGCCTGCTCGACGGCCAGCGGCAGGCACCCCAGCTCGGCCACCAGCTCCCGCACCCCGTCGAGGTCGGGCCGTCCCGGAGCCGCGGGCCGGTGGCCCATGATGCGGGCGACCAGTTCGATGGCGTCCCGCTCGCTGAGCACGTCCAGGGGAAGCACGCGGGCGTCCAGCCGGTGCCATCCCTCGCCGAGCCGGCTGGTCAGCAGCACCCGGCCGGACGGCGCGCGGTCCAGCACCAGCGTCGCGTCCTCGACGTCCGTGACGTCGTCCAGCACCAGCAGCCAGCCGTCGTGGGAGGCCAGCCAGCCCAGCGCCCGCTCGGCCAGGCTCTCCGGGGGCAGCGCGGAGGCCAGCTCGGGCTGCAGGGCGACGGCGAGCTCCGCCAGCCCGGCCCGCACCGACTCGGGGCTGTCGGCGGTGATCCACCACACCGGATTCCGCTGCCCGGTCTGCGCCCACGCGTAGCGGGCGGCCAGCGTGGACTTGCCGACCCCGCCCAGCCCGTGCACGGCGGCCACGACCACCGGCCCGGCCGTGCCCAGCGCCGCCTCCAGCTTGGCCAGCTCGGGCCCGCGCCCGACGAACACCTGCCTGTTCCCCGGCACCTTCACCAGCGACGGCGGTGCGGCCACCTCGGCGACCGGCCGCAACGCCGCCTCCGGGAGCACCGTCCGGTACTGGATCAGGTCGCGCCCCGCCTGGTGGATCCGGCCATGTCCGGAGGCCCGCGCGTACATCCGTACCCCGCCCGCGTCGCTCTCGCTGGAGGAGGCGGTGCCCGTGGCGAGGGGCGGCCGCTCGTCGGTGGCGGGCGCTTCCGAGCGGCCCGGGTCTTCCTGCTCGCGCATGACGCCATCATGGGGCCTCCACCAAGATCAGGGGCTGCCGGGTTACGGGCGCTACCGCGATCGGTGTAGCCACGTGCCCGCGCCGGGACGACGACCGCGCGCGTCCCGCGTCCCTAGCGTCGCCGCATGATCCGCTTCTGCATCCGCCACCGCAAGCTCGTCGTGGCCCTCTGGCTGGCGCTGACCGCCGCGCTCGTCGCGGCCGCCGCCACCTGGCCGGGCCCCACCGACGACGACTTCTCGTTGCCGGGCTCGGAGAGCCGGCGGGCCGCCGAGCTCCTGGGCGACGCAACCCCGGAATCGACGGGCGCGCTGGTCGTGTCGGCCCCGCCCGGCCTCGCCCGCGCACTCACCGGCGATCCCGCGCGGGATCCCGTCGCCGGGCTGATCGCCAGGATGAACGCCGTCCCCGGCGTCCACGTGGACCTCGGCGCCCGGCGCGTCTCCCCGGACGGCACGATCGCCTCCATCCCCGTCGACCACCGCGACCAGGAGGCGGCGACGCGGCTCAGGGCGCTGCGCGACGAGTTTCGCCCGCCGCAAGGCGTGACGGTCGAGCTGGCGGGCGACGACTTCGCCGACTTCACCCCCGGCGGGGTCACGGAGCTGGTCGGGCTGGTGGCCGCCGCGGTGGTGCTGCTGGTGGCGTTCCGGTCGTTGGTCGCGGCGGTGGTGCCGCTGGTCGTCGGGGTGGTCGGCGTGACGTGCGGGGTGGCGTCGTTGTCGCTGCTCGGGCATGTCGTCAGCGGCCCCGGGTTCGGGATGTACCTGACGATCATGCTGGGGTTCGGCGTGGGCGTCGACTACGCCCTGCTGATCGTCACCCGCTTCCGCACCGCGCTGGAGACGTCGCGGAGCGTGGCGGACGCGGTCGCTGAGGCGATGCGCACCGCCGGGCGGTCCGTGCTGTTCGCCGGGCTGATCGTGATCGCCACCGGCTCCGGGATCCTCCTGCTCGGCCCGTCGCTGGGCGGCGGGGTGGCGCTGGCGGCCGGGTGCGGGGTGCTGGCGGTGATGCTGGCCGCCCTCACGCTGCTGCCGGCGCTGCTGGGGATGATCGGCAGGAGGATCGACCGGTTCGCGGTGCCGAGGCGGGCCGAGGGGGTGCCGCTGTCGTATCGGTGGAGCCGGGTCGTGCAGCGCAGGCCCTGGACGGCGGGGGTGGCGGCGCTGGTCGCGCTGGCGGCGCTGGCCCTGCCCGCGACGCAGCTGCGGGTCGGCTGGTCCGACGCGGGCAACCGGCCGGTCACCGACACCACCCGCCGCGCCCACGACCTGCTCGCCCAGGGGTTCGGCCCAGGGATGGCGGGGCCGCTGATCCTGGTGGCGGCTCCCGTGAGCGGAGACCGTGAGGAAGACGGCGAGGAAGACGGCGAGGAAGACGGCGAGGAGTTGCGCAGGGCGGTCGCGCAGGCGGCCCGCACGCCGGGCGTCGCCCAGGCGCGGCCCGCCGGTGACCGGACCGCGATCGTGATCCCCCGTACCGGCCCCCAGGACGAGCGCACGGACGACCTCGTCCGCCGCCTCCGCGCCACCCTGCCCGAGCCGGTGCTGGTCACCGGCTCCACCGCCGCCGCACTCGACTACGCCCGCCACACGGCCGACCGGCTCCCCTGGGTGGTGGGCGTGGTGCTGCTGGCCGCGTTCGCGCTGCTCGTGCCCGTCTTCAGGAGCGTGGTGCTGCCGCTGAAGGCGATCGTGGTGAACCTGCTGTCCATCGGCGCCGCCTACGGCGTGGTCGTGGCCGTCTTCCAGCTCGACGTCCTGGGCGGCGGCAGCGGGGGTCCGATCGACGCGTGGGTGCCGATGATGCTGTTCACGGTCACGTTCGGGCTGTCGATGGACTACGAGGTGTTCCTGCTGTCCCGCGTCAGGGAGGAGTACCTGAAGGATCGCGACAACTCGCGGGCGGTCGCCGCGGGGCTGGCGAGGACGGCGCGGGTCATCACCGCCGCGGCCACGATCATGTTCTGCGTGTTCGCCGCGTTCGGCGCCTTCGACGACCGCGCGTTGCGGGTCATGGGGGTCGGGCTGGCGGTCGCGGTGCTGGTGGACGCCACTGTGGTGCGGCTGGTCCTGGTGCCGGCCGCCATGGAGGTGATGGGGGAGCGCAACTGGTGGTTCCCTGTCCTGACCTTTCGGAGGCTGACACCCAGGCGGAATGTTACGTAATATCCACACATCACGAGCGTTGGGGGCGCCAGGGTGCCAGGACAGAACGTGGGTGTGGTAGTAGATCCGCAAGTGCCACGCGAGGTGGCCGGTCTGTTACGCGCGAATGCCCCCTTACTGTCCAGGGTGAGAGCCGGGTGGGTGCCGCCCACGTCCCTGTCCCCGGCGCGCCGCCGCAGCCCCTCCAGCGCGCTGCTGCTGGCCACCACCCCCGTGGTGATCGCGCTGATGGCGGTGCTGCTGGCCTCGCCCGCTCCGGCCGCCGGGTTCGTCCTGCTCGGCTCGTACGTCTTCATCGTCCTGGTGAAGATCGCGTCCATGAGCGAGACCCCCGAGGAGGAGCGCCCGCACGAGCGCGGCGTGTACGAGCAGGCCCGCTGGTACGACGGCCGCTACCTCCTGCCCGAGGACTTCGACCACGACGCCCGGCTCGTCCTGGCCAGGGCGCAGCGCGCGATCGGGTCGGTGCTGCGCTCCCACGTCAACGCCGAGGGCCTGCTCGACGACGCCCGCAACGCCGTGATGCTGCCCGCGCAGGAGTGGGAGATCGCCCGCCTGCTGGCCAAGCTGTCGGCGCTGCGCCTGGAGCACAGGGAGCTGCTGGCCAGGGGCATCGCGCCCGAGGTGGCCGCGGTGATCGAGCCGCTGGAGCGGGCCCTGGTCAACAGCGAGGCCGCGGTGGTCGCCCGCGTCGAGGCGCTGGAACGGTACGCCGGTCACGTCGCCGAGGCCGAGCGCGCCTACCACGCCCGCGGCCAGATCGAGGAGCTGCGCGCCCGCCTGCCCCGCTACGAGGAGCTGCTGGCCGAGGCGGGCGCCGACCGGCTCGGGACGGCCGAGATCGAGCGGCTGGCCGAGGACGCCGACGTCCTGGAGCGCACCTTACGCCGCAGCGTCGAGTCCGCCCACGAGGCGTTCCGGTACCTGGAGAGCTGACATCACGCCAGAAACGCGACAAGAGGATCGGTAAGGTGCCCGGACGTCCCGCGAAGGTGATAGTCGATCCGGCGGTGCCCGACGACGCCGCGGCCCTCCTGCGCGAGCATCGCAAGCTGCTCCTGCGGATCCAGGCGGGCTGGGTGCCCGAGCACCGGCGGCGCCTGCCCATGGCGGGGCTCGTCGTGCGGGGCGCGGCCACGGCGACGGCCCTGATCGCGTCGGTGTACGGGCTGGCGCTGTTCGTCGCCGAGCGCTACACCCCGTTCGTGGTGATCATGACGGGGGCGGCGCTGCTGATCGTGAGCGTCCTGCTGCGGCCCAGGCCCGACGCCGAGGTGGAGCGGCGGCACGCCCTGGAGCGCGAGGTGTACGAGGCGGCCCGCCGCCACGAGGGGCGTTACGTGCTGCGCGAGCGGCTGGACGAGCCCGCCCGGGTGCTCATGGGCCGTGCCCAGGCCGCCATCGAGCAGGTCGTGGACTCCAGCGTGAACGCCGAGGGGCTGCTCGACGACGTACGCAACGGGGTGATGCTGCCCGCCCAGGAGTGGGAGATCGCGCGCCTGCTGGCCAAGCTGTCGGAGCTGCGCGCCGAGCACCAGGACGTCGTGTCCGAGGGCGTCACCCCGGAGGTGGCCGCCGTCGCGGAGCCGCTGGCGCACGCGCTGGACAGCAGCCAGCGGGCCGTGCTGGCCCGCGTGGAAGCCCTCGAACGGTACGCGGGCCACGTGGCCGACGCCGAGCGTGCCTACCGCGCCCGCAACCAGATCGAACGCCTCAGCGCCAAGCTGCCCGCCTACGAGGAGCTGCTCGCCGAGTCTGGGGCGGACGGCTCGGCGGTGCCGGAGCTGAGCCGTCTGTCCGACGACGCCGACCGCCTGGAGCAGGCGCTGCGCGACAGCGTCAGCTCAGCGCACGAGGCTTTTCGCCACCTAAGTAGCTGACTTCCCTTAGGATCCGGATTCGTGGCGGATGTGGTAGTAGACCCCGAAGTACCACCCGACGACGCCCAGCTGCTCAGGGACAGCCGTCAGGTCCTGCTCAAGATGCGCCAGGGCTGGGCACCTCAGCCGCGACGATCCGTCGCCAGCGCCCACCACCGCATGATCGCGGCGTTCGGCGGGGTGGCCTTCATGGGCCTGCTGATGGGTTTCGGCGCGCCGGTCCGCGGGCTCGGGCTGCTCATGATGGTGCTGTTCGGCATCCCGCTGATGATCGTGCTGTTCGTCCGCAACGACGTCCCCGAGGCCGACGAGGACGCCTACGAGCGCGAGGTCTACGAGCAGTTGCGCTGGTACGAGGGCCGCTACGTGCTCACCGAGGACCTCGACGAGTCCTCGGCCAGGATCCTCGCCCGCGCCCAGCGCGCCATCGCCGCCGTGACCGGCTCCAGGGTCAACGCCGAGGGGCTGCTCGACGACGTACGCAACGGGGTGATGCTGCCCGCCCAGGAGTGGGAGATCGCCCGCCTGCTCGCCAAGCTGTCGGGGCTGCGCGCCAAGCACCGGGAGACCGTCTCGCAGGGGCTCACCCCCGAGGTGGAGGCCGTCGCCCGGCCGCTGGCGCGGGCGCTCGACAGCAGCGAGGAGGCCGTGCTGGCGCGGGTCGAGGCGCTCGAACGGTACGCGGCCAACGTCGCCGACGCCGAACGGGCCTACATCGCCCAGCACCAGATCGAGGAGCTGCGCGGCCGGCTGCACCAGTACGAGGAGCTGGTGGCGGAGACGGGGGCCGACGGGTTCGCCGTACCGGAGCTGGAGCGGCTGGCCGCCGACGCCGACCGCCTGGAGCAGGCGCTGCGGCGCAGCGTGAGCTCGGCCCAGGAGGCATTCCGCCACCTGGAGCCGTGAGCGCCCCCCCATGGTCGTCTTCGCGACCATGGGGGATCGAGGGGCGCTCGGCGAAGGTCAGGCGTAGTGGGCGGCGCGCAGCAGCAGGTCGCACAGGGCGTCGGCGGCGTCGAGGCGGCCCAGCTTGGCCGCCGCCTGCCCCATCGCCTGCCGCAGCCCCGGGTCGGCCAGCAGCGGCATCAGCTCGGCCAGCAGCATCTCGGCCGTGGGGTTCGGCTCCAGCAGCGCCCGCGCGGCGCCCGCCGAGGCCAGGTAGCCGGCGTTCTTGCGCTGCTCGTCACCGCCGGTCGGGATGAGCGGGATCAGCACCGACGGCTTGCCGATGGCGGTCAGCTCCGAGACGGTGCCGGCGCCGCTGCGCGAGATCACCACGTCGGCGGCGGCGAACAGGTCGGCCAGCTCCCCGCCGACGTACGGCACCGGGTGGTAGCGGTCGGCCAGCTCCGGCGGCAGCGTCACGGCCCGCATCTGGTCGATCCAGGCGGGCCCGCACTGGTGCACGATCTGCGCGTGCGGCAGCAGCCGGGGCAGCACCTCGGCGATCAGCGTGTTGATCTGCTTGCTGCCCTGCGCGCCGCCGGTCACGTAGATCAGCGGCACCTCGAACGTCAGCCCGAACAGGTCGTAGGCCGCCGCCCGGTTGCCCTGCAGCAGCTCGGGCCTGATCGGGTTGCCCGTCACCACGGCCTTGGCGCGGGCGGAGGCCGGGAGGTACTGCAGGGACGACTCGTGCGACAGCGCGATCGTGGTGGCCAGCCTGGCCAGGATGCGGTTGGCCAGCCCCACGACGGTCGTCTGCTCGTGCATCACCAGCGGCCGACGGATGATCTTGGCGGCCACGCCGATCGGTACCGCCACGTAACCCCCGGTCGACAGCACCACGTCGGGCAGGTAGCGGGCCGCGTGCCCGATCGCCTGCAGCACCCCGACGGGGATGCGGAACACGTCGGCGATGTTGGTGCCCAGCTCCTTGAGATTGGGACGGCGGCGCAGCTTGCCCGTGGTGATCGCCTTGAACGGGATGCCGTGCTCGGCCGTGATCCGCGCCTCCAGGCCGTTGGCGGTGCCCACCCACAGCACGTCGTGCGGCACCTGACGTCGCTGGACGGCCGACAGGGTCGTCAGAGCCGGATAGGTGTGACCACCGGTGCCGCCGCCGGTGATCAACAGTCGCAGGGTTCGTGACATGCGATCAGACTAGGGCCGCACAGCGGAACCCGGTGTGCCCGGTCGAGGAGTCGGGTGTGTTGGCGGTGCGCGCCGCCACCCGGTAGCGGTTGCAGTAGGAGTCGTGGCACATGTACGACCCGCCGCGGATCACCTTGGCCGTGCCCTCACTCGGACCGGCCGGGTTGTCGGCGAACGGCTCCCACTCCACGCCCCACCAGTCGGCGGTCCACTCCCACACGTTGCCGGAGACGTTGTAGAGGCCGTAGCCGTTCGGCTGGAACGACTTGACCGGCATCGTCCCCTTGCTCGGCGCCGTCGGGAAGTGACCCTGCCAGATGTTGCACCGCTGCCGCCCCTTGGGCGCCAGCTCGTCGCCCCACGGGTACCGCTTGCGCTCCAGCCCGCCCCGGGCCGCCATCTCCCACTCCGCCTCGGTGGGCAGCCGCTTGCCCGCCCATTCCGCGTACGCGGTGGCGTCGTGCCACGACACGTGCACGACCGGATGGTTCTGGCGGTCGCCGATCGTCGAGCCGGGGCCCTCAGGGGTGCGCCACGTGGCGCCCTCCACGCCCGCCCACCAGGGCGCGCCCGGCACCGTGGCCTCCATCACCCCGGCGGTGGCGAACTGGCGGAACACGAACGACCAGCCGATCCGCTCGGCCTCGGTGACGTAGCCGGTCTCCTTGACGAACGTGGCGAACTGCGCGTTCGTCACGCACGTGGGATCGATCCAGAACGGGTCGACCCGCACCTCGCGCACCGGCCCCTCGCCGTCCTCGGGGCGCCCGTCGGGGTCGTCGCCGCCCATGAGGAACGTGCCGCCGGGGATGCGCACCATCCCGCGCGGCGGCCCGCCCGGCGCGGCCCGCCGCACAGGACTGATCACCGGGCTGATCCCCGAACTCATGACGGCGGCGTGCCCGGCCGGCCCGGCGGTGTCGCGGCTCGGGCCACAACAAGCGCTCAACAGTCCCCCCAAAGTGTCACGACACCAAGGAAGGGTAGTCCCTGAAACATGCCCACGATCACGCGGCCGGCCCGGGTCACCCCCGCCGGGGCGCTGGCCGTGGCCATGTCCGCGCCGGGCCCGCTGCGGCACGGGGCGTCGTGCGCCCTCCTGCGTGAGCACTCAGTCACCCCGCACCTCACGTTGGAGGCCGCCATGTCCGCCGCGCTCGACCCCTGTCACCTCGGTTTCACCGTAAAAGCCGCAGACCGGTAGCTTTCTGTCATGCGACTCGGCGTGCTGGACATCGGCTCGAACACCGTCCATTTACTGGTCGTCGACGCCCACCGCGGCGCCCGGCCCATGCCTGCCTACTCCCACAAGGTCGACCTGCGTCTCACTGAGCACCTCGGCAAGGACCACAAGCTCGGCAAGGAGGGCATCGAGCGGCTCGGCAGCTTCGTCGAGGAGGCCGTGCACCTCGCCGAGGACAAGGGGGTGGAGGACCTGCTGGCCTTCGCCACCTCCGCCGTGCGCGAGGCCGCCAACGGCGAGCAGGTCCTCGCCGAGATCGACAAGCGTTGCGGCGTGCACATCGCGGTCCTGTCCGGGCGCGACGAGGCCAGGCTGACGTTCCTGGCCGTGCGGCGGTGGTTCGGCTGGTCGTCGGGGCGGCTGCTGGCCTTCGACATCGGCGGCGGCTCGCTGGAGATCGCCGCGGGCGTGGATGAGGAGCCCGACGTGGCCGTCTCGCTGCCGCTGGGCGCCGGGCGGCTGACGCGCGACTGGCTCACCGGCGACCCGCCCTCCGCCGACGAGGTCCGCAAGCTGCGCAAGCATGTACGCGCCGAGATCGCCCGCACGGTCGGCGACGTCGCCAGGTACGGCGAGCCCGACCGGGCCGTGGCCACGTCGAAGACGTTCAAGCAGCTCGCCAGGATCGCCGGGGCGGCGCCCTCCAGCGAGGGCCCCTACGTCTCGCGCTCGCTGTCGCGCCAGGACATGGCCGACTGGGCCGCCAAGCTCACCGGCATGAGGTCGGCCGAGCGGGCCCAGCTGTCCGGCGTGTCCGAGGGGCGGGCGGCGCAGCTCGCGGCGGGGGCGCTGGTCGCCGACGCGGCGATGGACCTGTTCGAGGTGGACCGGCTCGAGGTGTGCCCGTGGGCGCTGCGCGAGGGCGTCATACTGCGCCGGCTCGACCTGCTGCCGGGCCGGCTCGACCAGCTCAACGGCGGCCCAGACCAATAGGTCGAAGTAAGGTCGATCTATCCCCAATTTTTGGCATGAAGCGCTGGTAGGCGGGCATTTTCCGCCGAATGATGACAGTGCTCGGCACGATCGGCTCCCTGGTCGTCGTCCTCATCCTCGTCGTCCTTGCGGTGCTGCTCATCTCGGCCGTCGCGATGCTCACGTTCCTGGCGATGGTCGCCTCGCTGACCCGCTGGGAGCGGGTCTGGAGGCGGCTGCTGCACCGGGCGCCCCGGCTGGAGCTGAAGCTCAGCGGGGAGACGGTGCCGGAGCGGCGGCGGGCGCGGCTGAGCGGTGGCACGCCCCGGCTGCGCCGCCGTTTCCCGCTCGGCGCCGCCGCGCGCGGCGGGCAGCCGACGCGGGGGAGTGGCGCCTTGCACGGCCCGCGCCTGCACCGGCGCCCCGTGGAACGCCGCACCGGGGTGTGACCGCATAACAACGGCCGCACCGGGGTGCGGTCGCATGAAACGGCCGCACCGGGACCTTGTGGGTCCCGGTGCGGCCAGGAGATGGGGCAGGAGCTCCGCCAAGGGCCTCAGGTGGCCATGAGATGCTGCCCGGCCGCGCCCGGCGCATAGCGCAGGCGCTTCTCCAGGCAGACCACCGCCCCGTGCTCCTGCCGGTTGGTGAAGCGGATGTCGTCGGCGAGCGCCCGCATGATCTGCAGCCCGCGCCCGGACTCGGCGCCCGGCTCGGGCTCCGCCACCGCGCGCGGGTCGAACCCGTCACCGTTGTCGACCACCTTGATCACGCAGAGGTGATCGTGGACGGACGCGCTGACCGTGTAGTCGTCGCTCGGCGACGCGTGCTTGATCACATTGGAGCACGCCTCGGTGAGCATGAGCTCGATGTCATCTCGGACCTGCGGCTCGACGCCGAGCGACCGCAGCGTGCCGTCCAGCATCTGCCTGATCAGCGGGACGCTCGCCGCATCCCTGGGCAGTCGGAGTGCCATCGTAGCCTCCACTGCGCCTCCTCCCGTCTGGATGCGTGCGAGCCTTCTGCCCTCGAATTCGTGTCCCAATCGTCGAATTCGGACGGGACGCGGCCGAAAACGGTCATCGCTCCAGCAACCGGTAGGCGACCTCCAGGCACGCCTTGTGGATCTCCTCCTCCGACAGCTCGCCCTCCTTCATCAGCCACTTGCCGGCGTGCAGCGCGAAGAGCGCGAGGGAGTGGCTGATGCGCTCGGCGGGCGGGGCGCCGGGCTCGCTGATCTCCGAGGTGAGCTGCATCATGCGCTCACGGATCTTGATCAGGGTGGGGTGGTCGCGCAGCGCCGTCTGGTTGCGCTCCAGGAACCGGGCGATGCCGAGGTGCCGGGTCGCGCGGATGTTGTCGGCGTAGCGCTCGACCAGCTCGCGGCGCGTCTCGGGGGACCTGGGCCGGCTCCTGACCCACGCCAGCAGCTCGTCCAGCTCGGTCAGGCGCTGCTCGACCAGGCTCGCCACGATGTCGTCCTTGGTCTTGAAGTGGTAGTAAAGAGCGGCCTTCGTCACGCCGAGCTCCTCGGCGATCTCCCGCAGGGAGGTCGCCTCGTAGCCCTGCTCGGTGAACAGCCTCAGCGCGATCTCCTGGATTCGGGTTCGCGTGTCTTCCCGCACTTCGCACCTTTTCTACTTGACGGCCGGCAAGTAAGTATCTACCTTATCTTACGCTTGCCGGACGGCAAGTAAGCAAATGTTCAACAATTCTGGGGGGTCAAGGGTGGCGGAGGCTGTCGGACGCCGCCGTGAGGTCATGGTCGTGCTGCCCGGCCTGATGCTCGCGATGGTCCTGGCCATGCTGGACAACATGATCGTGGGCACGGCCATGCCGCGCATCGTAGGGGAGTTAGGAGGGCTGACCTACCTGTCGTGGGTCGTGACGGCGTACGTGCTGGGCACCACCGTCTCCACCCCGATCTGGGGCAAGATCGGCGACCTCTACGGGCGCAAGACCATCTTCATCGTCTCGATCGTCATCTTCATGGCCGGCTCCGCGTTGTGCGGCATGGCCGGCTCGGCGATGTTCGGCGGCCCCGACGGGGGCATGGCCGAGCTGATCGCCTTCCGCGCGGTGCAGGGCCTGGGCGCCGGCGGGCTCATGGTCAACGTCATGGCCATCATCGGCGACCTCGTGCCGCCCCGCGAGCGCGGCCAGTACCAGGGCATCACCGCCGGTGTCATGTCCCTGGCCATGATCGCCGGGCCGCTGGTCGGCGGCTTCATCACCGACCACCTCGACTGGCGCTGGGCCTTCTACGTGAACCTGCCGGTCGGCGCGGTCGCGCTGGTGCTCATCGTCACGCAGCTCCACCTGCCGCCGGTCGACCGGGGGAACGTGCGCATCGACTGGGCGGGCGCGGCCCTGCTGTCGGTCAGCATCACCGCGATGGTGCTCATCACGACCTGGGGCGGCAACGACTACGCCTGGGGCTCGTGGCAGATCCTCGGCCTGGCCGCGCTGGCGGCGGTGACCCTGGCGGCGTTCATCGTGGCCGAGCGGCGCACCGCCGAGCCGATCATGCCGCTGCAGCTGTTCCGCAACCGCAACTTCACGCTGATCTCGGTCATCGGCTTCCTGCTCGGCTTCGCCATGTTCGGCGCGATCAACTTCCTGCCGCTGTTCCAGCAGCTCGTGCAGGGCGCCACCGCCACCAACTCCGGCCTGCTGATGCTGCCCATGATGGGCGCCGCCATGGTCGTGTCCATCTTCGTGGGCCGCGCCATCACCAGCACCGGCAAGTACAAGATCTACCCGGTGATCGGCGGCGTCGGCATGGTCGCCGGCATGTGGCTGCTGTCGACCATGCACGTGGGCACGCCCTCGTGGGAGACCGGCGTCTACATCGCCGTGCTCGGCCTCGGCATGGGCTTCCTCATGCAGACCACGATGCTCATCGCCCAGAACAGCGTCGAGCAGAAGGACCTGGGCGTCGCCAGCAGCGCCAGCACGTTCTTCCGCTCGATCGGCGGCTCGTTCGGCGTCTCGCTGTTCGGCGCGATCTTCAACAACCACCTGCTGTCGGAGCTGACCGCCCGCTTCGGAGCGCGCGCCGCCGACGGCCTGGCCAGGAACGGCGCCAGGATGGACCCCGCGGCCGTCGCCCAGCTCCCCGCTCAGGCCCGCACCGGGCTGCTGGAGTCGCTGGCGGTCTCCATCTCCGGCGTGTTCTGGTGGGCCATCGCCTTCGCGATCGTCGTGCCGGTGCTGGCGGCGTTCGTCAAGGAGATCCCGCTGCGCGGCGCCGGACCGGCCGGACAGGCGGGGGCGGCGGGGGACAAGGCCGTCATCCCGGCCGCCGGCTGAAAGCGGGAGAGGGCCGTCACCCCGGCCGGCGGCGGAAAAAGGGGAGGCGCCGGACCGGGCGCCTCCACCACAATCCTGGTCATGCACACCATCCGCCGGCCGCGCGTGGACGACGCCGCGGCCATCCACGAGCTCGTCGCGGCGTCCGACACGGCCGTCATCGGCGCCCCCGACTCCACGCTGGAGGACATCGCCGACGAGCTCGTGGAGCCGGGCTTCGACCGCGACAGAGACGGCTGGCTCGCCCACGACGCCGATGGCCGGCTCGACGGCTGGGCCTGGGCCTGCCGCAACGGCGACAGCGACCTCGTGGACGTGGAGGTCGTCGTCCGCCCCGGCGTGAGCGGCCTGGCCGGCGAGCTGTGGCCCGCCGTGCTCGCCCGCGCCGCCGAGCTGGGCAAGGAGCGCGGCCACCCCGCCGTCACGCTGCACACCGGCGTCTACCGTACGGACGAGGCCAAGCGGGCCAGGGTCGAGGCCCTGGGCTTCGCGCCCGGCACGAGCTTCCACCGCATGCGCATCGACCACGACGGCCCGGTGGAGGCGCCCGAGCCGCCCGCCGGCGTCACGCTGCACTCGGGGGAGAGCGAGGAGGTGCGGCGGGAGGCGCACCGCGTGCACCAGGAGGGGTTCGCCGAGCACTTCGGGTTCGTCCAGGTCACCTACGAGCAGTGGTACGAGCGCAGGCAGGCGGCCAGCACGACCGACTGGAGCCAGCTCACCCTGGCCCGCCTCGACGGGGAGCCCGCCGCCGTGATCATCGGCACCGACCAGTTCCTGCCGGACGAGGGCTGCGGCTACGTGGCCACGCTGGCCGTGCTGCCCGCCTGCCGGGGGCGCGGGCTCGGGCGGTTCCTGCTGCGGCACGCGTTCGCCGCCGACGCCGCGCGCGGGCGCAAGGGCACGATCCTGCACGTCGACTCCAACAACACCACGCCGGCGCTGGGGCTGTACGAGTCGGCGGGGATGCGCCAGGTCATGGCCATCGACGTCTGGCAGCGCCGCCTCCCCTGAACAGCGCCGCCCCCTGAACGCGGCCGTCGGAGATCAGACGCGGTGCCTGGACAGGTGCTCCAGCACCGACTGGTTGGCCTCCCACCCGTCGGGGAACTTCACCGGCACGCCGAGCTGCACCGGCTCCGCCGACGGGTGCGCGTCCAGCAGCTCGGCGATGCCCGCCCTGGCCACCACCACGCAGGCGTGCCGGTGCCGCGAGGCCAGCACGCACAGCCGCCCCGACTCCAGGTGGAAGGCCGTGGCGTCGCGGCGGCCCGACAGCGGGTGCAGCACGATCGTCACGTCGTACTCGCGGCCCTGCAGCCGGTTGGCGGTGTCCACGGTGATCTCCGGGGGCAGCCCGGCGGCGCGGATGGCGGCCACCTGGTCCCGGTGCGCCGCCCCGACCGCGATCCGGTCCGCCGTCACCGGCCGCTCGCCCTGCTCCGACCCGGCCACCGCGCCGCGCTGCAGCAGCCGCTCGGCCAGCAGCGCCACCGCCTGCACGGCCTCGCCGTCGGTGCGCACGGTGTGCCGGTTCGGCAGCTCCAGCAGCGCCCACCCCGACCGGGCCGCCTCCTCCAGCGCCCGGTCGTGCACGGTGCCCATGCCGCCGGTCGACAGCTCCAGCCACCGGTCGCCGTGATCGGTGCCCGAGCGGAACCCGGTGAACGGGTAGAACGCCTGCGAGACCACCGGCGCCGCCGACGCGGGCAGCCGCCACGACACCGGCAGCCGGTGCACGGGCAGGTCCGGGTTGTGCCGCAGCAGCACCGACACCGCGCTCTGCAACGGGTCCCACGACAGGCCCGACCAGCGGTCGCCGTCCACGATCGAGAACGGGTCGAGCTGGCCCGGATCGCCCACGAACAGCGCCCGCTCGAACAGGCCCGCGATGCGCAGCAGCTTGTCCGAGCGCATCTGGTACGCCTCGTCCACGATCGCCCACGGCCACACCCGGTCGCCGATCCACGCCCATTTGTCGGCCGTGGCGATGACGATGTCGGGGTCGCCGAGGTCCTGGATGCGGGTGCCGACGCGGACGCCGGGCAGCTCCAGCATGCGCAGCGGCGGCACGTACCCGCCGGCCGACAGGCGGCCCACGGTCAGGTGCGGGTGCTTGTCGCTGATCCGGGCCACCAGGTCGTCGACCTGCTCGTTGGTCTGCGCCACGATCATCAGCGGCTCGCCGGTGGCCGCGATGTGCGCCGCCGCGCGTACGACCAGCGTGGACTTGCCCGCTCCCGGCGGGGAGTCGACCACCACGCCGCGGTGGCGGGGCAGGTCGGCCAGCACGTTCCTGATCACCTGCTCCGGCGCGAGCTGCTCCGTGGTCACGACCACTCCTCCTGGGCGTCCTCGTCGTCGGGCACGTACTCCTGCGGCGGGCCGCCGTGCGTCCACGGCGTGGCCTCCGGCTCGGGCAGCGCGGGCGAGCCCTGGAAGTCGTCGGTCAGGGAGGTGTAGCAGACCCGCTCGCCGACCTCCGGCACGGCGCCGGGCGCGGCGGTCTTGCCCCGGCCCATCCCCTTCGTGATCTTGAGGGTGACCAGGCCCTCGGCGGCCTCGACCAGTTCGGCGCCCTGGCTGCGGCGCTGCGGGGTGCCGAGCGTGGTGCCCGGCGGCAGGCGTACCGGATCGTCGGTCTTGATCACCACCAGCGGGCGGAGCTTGCGTGAGCGGCCCTCGCCCTCGGTGTTGTCGGGCACCGTCTCGATCACCTCGCCCGCGAACGCCTCGCCGGTCAGCCGGTACTCGGCCATCACCAGCGGGTCGTCGTAGGCGCGCTGCACGTCGTAGGCGGCCTGGGCGCGCTCCATGCGGGCCAGCCGCGCCGCCGCGGCCACCGCGCCGTCGCGCCGCGCCTGCGGCGGCGCGCCCTCGGCGATGTGCACCGCCATGCCGCTGAACGAGCCGCGGTCCTGCTCCCACCGCTGCGCCACGCTCGCGCCCTCCGGCAGCGCCGCCAGCAGGTCGATCGCCTGCCACATGAGCCGCCAGGTGGGTTCGAGCTGGGTACGCAGCGCCTCGGTGACCCGCTCGGCCGACCCGCTCTCCATCGCGGGCGCCAGCACCTCCGCGTCGAACCCCGGGTCCGTGGCCGGGCCCGCCGGCGGCCAGATCAGCGGATCCTCCGCCTCGTCCGTGGGCCCCGTGGTGATCCACGCGAGCAGCGCGGCCAGGTTCGCGTCCTCCAGCGAGCTCTGCCCGCTGGCCCAGTGGCGGCCCAGCTCCTCCGTGGCGGCCAGCATCAGCGACGAGCCCGGGTACGCCGCCCGCTCCCCGAGATACGTCAGCCACCGGCCCAGCAGCGGCACCGACTCCGGCACCGGGTAGGGGCCGTCGGTGCGGCGGAAGCGGGTCGAGCGGCCGAGCAGCCGCGCGAAGGCCACGCCGCCCTGGTTCGGGACGATGAGCTGCGGCGCGTCGATCGCCCGCTCGTACGGGTCGGCGTTCTTGCGCTCCACCGTCTCGGTGTCGTTCATGAAGCCCTCGATGTAGGGCAGCAGCACCTCCGCCACCTGCGCGGCCCAGGCGAAGCGCAGGTCGCGGTTGCGCGGCTGGGTCACCACGAGCAGCGTCGGATCGGCGCGGTCGGTGCCGAGCATCGCGGCCAGCGGCGCGGCGGCCTCGCCCGACAGCTTCAGCGGGATGAACACCATCGGGCGCGCCGACAGGTGGCAGTGCCGGACGGTCGCGATGGGCTGCGCGATGCCCTCGTCGAGGGCGCGCAGCCGGGCGAGCGAGGTCAGCAGGCTCATGTCGGGCTTCTCCGCGGCAGGCGGACGGTCGGCGGGATCATCGCGGGCTTCTCCGCGACGGGCGGGCGGCCGGTGGGATCACCGCGGGCTTCTTCGGGGCGGGCGGGGTCAATTCAGGCACTCCCTGCGCAGGCGTTCGGCGTTGCGGAGCAGCCGGGCGATCTCCTCCTGGCCCTCGGCCGGGTCGCGGGTCCCGTCGGCCAGGCCCAGCGCCTCGGCCACCGACGCGACCCCGCCCAGCTCGTCGCGCACCTGGCGGCCCAGCAGGTCGGAGGCGCCCTCCTGGCGGGCCTCGTCGCGGCAGAAGAAGCACAGGTCGCACGTGGACAGGCAGTCGGGCGCGTACCGGGCGGTGGTCCTGTGCAGCGCGTCGGCCAGCTCGGCCACCGGCCTGGTGGGCCGGCCGTCCTCGTCGGGCAGCAGGTCGAAGCTGAGGTCGTCGGGCAGCCCTTCGAGCAGCCGGTCGAGCGTGGTCATCCGGGCGAGCTGGCGGCGCAGCACCGCGAGCTGCTTGCGCACGTCGACCAGGGTCGCGACCGGCCGGTTGGCGAAGTTCTCAGGGCAGACCAGCACCACGTCGTGCGAGACCTTCAGCGGGTCGTGGCCCAGCTCCTCCAGCAGGTTGCGCAGCGCCAGCACGTAGACCGCCGCCTGCCGGGCCGCCGCCGCCACCGCGGCCGGGTCGGCCTGCCCGTCGATCACCGCGAACGACTTGATCTCCACGATGTGGAAGCGCCCGCCGAGCTGGAAGGCCACGACGTCGGGCTCCAGGTACGCGGTGTGCCCGGCGATGCGCAGGCTCAGCAGCGGATGGTCGTACAGGGTGCCCGCGTCGTGGCCCTCGCGCGCCGCCCGGTCGAACAGCGCCTTGGTGTGGGCGTGCCGCAGGTGCGCGCCGACGTTCTCCACGTCGTGGTAGGACACCTCGGCGACGGGCAGGCCGAGCACCTCGCGCAGCATGCGCAGCAGCTCCGCGCAGCCGTCGGCCTTGACCAGCGCCTCGAACATGTTGCCGCGCGTGATCGCGAACGGCGACTGGCCGAACGGCGCCGGGAAGCCGAGGTGCCGGGCGGCGGCGTCCTTGTCGATGCCGGCGCCGTCCATCAGGGCACGGCGCGTGCAGCCCGGGTTCGCGGCCAGGGCCGCGATGGCGCGCGCGTCGTGCGGCTGCTGCGGCGTCGTGCCCCGCAACGCGTCCAGCCGGTGGACGTGGTCGCCTTCCCGCTTCAAGCCGCTCACTTGGCGTTCTCCTTCTTGATCGTGCTCAGCGTAGCGGCGCCGAACAGCCGCGCGGCGTCACCGAGCTGTGCAGTGGCGCGTTCTGCCAGCTCGGCGCGATCCCGCGTGTCGCGATCCGCGTGCACGAGCAGCTCCGCGCGGGCCGCCTCGGCCACCCGGCCGGGGTCGGGCGGGCCCAGCGTGCCGTCGGTGGCGCCGGGGATGTTCCTGGCCATCCGCACCAATAAGCGCAGGGCCCGCTCGTCGCCGGAGTCGCGCTCCTCGATGGCGGTGGCGGTGGCGATGGCGCAGGTGAGGAAGTCGACGCGCGGGCTCAGCGGGCCGACCACGCGCCGCTCCAGCGGCCACGTGCTCAGCGTGAGCAGGCCGCGGGCGGGGGAGAGCCGGTCGGTGAGCGCCGCGCACAGGTAGTACGGGCGGCCGAAGGGCGAGGAGCGGAACGAGCGTTCCTCGTCCCTGCGCAGGCTGGTGAGCTGGCTGCTGCGGATCGTGCCGCCGAAGAACGCGTCGCTGACGGCCACGATCAGCCGGGGCTGGGCGGCCGCCCCCAGCAGCCGCAGCCCCTGGTGGACCTGCTCGCGCACGGTGACCAGGCCGGCCTTCTGCGGTTGCGGCTCCTCCTTGGCCTGGGGCGGCCGGCCGCTGACCAGGGCGTCCCACGCGCGCTCGGCGCTGCGCAGCTCGGCGCGCAGGACGCGGGCCGTCGCGCCGTCCCTGACCCGCATCGCCTTGCGCACGCCGGCCCGCAGCTCGTCGATCCGCCGTTCGAGATCGTCCAGCCGGTCACTCATGGCGCGACTGTACCAGCAGTCCCAGTATTTTCCAGTATTTCCGGGCAGATTCGATCTACATCGTAAAGGCGCCCGGCTGGAAGATCACGACGGGACGGCCACCACCCACGTGCGGTCCTCGGTGAGGAAGCGGTCCAGCCGCAGCCCCTCCGCCTCCAGCGCGGCCGCGAGGTCGTCGTCGGTGAGCCGCTTGGAGGAGAACGACTGCGTCCACACGCGGTCGTCGCCGTGCGCGTACCGCATCGTGGCGTGGAAGACGCCCGGCGACACCTCCTCGACCGCCGCCATCGTGATCGAGATGTCGCCGTCGGTGCGGCCCATGCCCACGTGCCAGCGGTCGTGCGCCTCGGCGGGCATCCACTGGATCAGCACCGCGCCGCCCGGCTTGACATGCCGCGCGCACGCCCCCAGCAGCGCCTGCCGGGCGGCGTCGTCGGCCGTGTTCACGAGCTGGGAGGCCAGCATGACCGTGTCGAAGCGCTCGCCGAGCCGCAGCTCCTCCACGCGCGCCACCACCGTGCGCGCACCGCGCACCAGCGCCAGCATCTCGGGGGACTCGTCCACGGCCACCACCTCGAAGCCGAGGTCGACGAGAGGGTGCGTGACCCGGCCGACGCCCGCGCCCAGCTCCAGGACGGAGCCGCCGGGCGGGGTCACGCCGGCGACGAGGTCGGGCTCGCCGCCGGGCCGGAGCAGGGAGTAGAAGTCCACAGGGGATCCGTCGGGGGTGATCGGGCCGGGGCCCGTTCCTGCGTTCCGCATACGTCGAACCTAGCTCCGGACCACGGGGCCGAGCGGGCGATCTAGCGCGGGCGGTGAATGACCGGCCGTCAGCGGGAGGCCGGTTGCCGCTGGTCGTCGTCGCGCCAGCCGTCGTCGTGCCAGCCGTCGCGCTGGTCGTGGCTTTCGGCGGGGTGCCGGTCGCCGCTTGCGGCCGGGTGGCGCTCGCGCACGCGCAGGCTCAGCAGCGAGCCGTGCTCGGTCCGTTCGAGGACGACCTCGTCGCAGAGGTTCTGGATCACCCACAGGCCGTAGCCGTGCGAGGCGGTGTGGTCGAGGCCGGCCGAGGCGAGGTGGTCGTGCGTCAGCAGGCCGGCGAAGTCGAGGATGTCCACGACGACCTGGCCGCGCTCGGCTCGCGCCGTGACGACGCCGGCCTTGCCGCCGTGGTCCAGGACGTTGGTGACGGCCTCGTTCACGGCCAGCACCAGGTCCTCGAGCCGCCGCTCGGACAGGCCGCTGTGGCGGCCGTGCAGGCGCACCAGGTCGCGGATCAGGCCGAGGTCGGCCGTGATCGGACACCGTAGTTCGAACTCGAACACCATGACCATTCTGCCCGCCGAGGGCCGGGAGGAGTCCGCGGGCCCTGTTCCAGCTTTCCACGCTGGAGATCGGCAAACGTCAGCGCCTCTTACGGCTCCCGCCGGAGGCCGGCCGGTAGCGCGGCTGCCACATCGCGTCCTGCACCCGCTGGACGGGATTGCCCAGCTCGGCGCGGGCCAGCCCCTCCTCCGCCGCCCGCCTGGCGACCGCGACGGCGACCGTGGCGGAGACCACGCGCAGGTTGTCCACCTCCGGCAGCAGCGACGCGCCCGGCGCGGAGACGTCCACCATGCCCGCGACCGCCTCGGCGGCGGCCTGCAGCATGCCGTCGCTGACCCGGCGCGCCCGCGACACCACCACGCCCAGGCCCACCCCCGGGTACAGCAGCGCGTTGTTGGCCTGCCCGATGACGTGCCGGACGCCGCCGCACGAGATCGGCTCGAACGGCACGCCGGTGGCCACCAAGGCGCGGCCGCCGGTCCAGGCGAGCAGGTCCTCCGGGCGGGCCTCCATGCGCTCGGTCGGGTTCGACAGGGGGAAGACGATCGGCCGTTCCGCCTTCATGGAGCGCACGACGTCCTCGGTGAACGCGCCGCGCACCGTGGACGTCCCCAACAGCACCGTCGGCTGGACGCGGGCGACCACCTCGGCCAGGCCGATGCCGCCGCCCTCGTCCCTGTCCCAGCCCTCGACCTCGGCGGAGGGGCGGGCGTAGGGGCGCTGGAAGTCGCGCAGGCCGTCCACGTCGGACGTCAGCAGGCCCTGCTTGTCCACCGCCCAGACGCGGCGGACGGCCTCCTCCTCGTCCAGGCCGTCGCGCTTCATCGCGTCCCTGAGCTGGTCGGCGATGCCGATCCCGGCCGTGCCCGCGCCGAACACGACGACCCGCTGCTCCCGCATCCGCTCCCCGGTCACCCGGACCGCGCCCAGCAGGGCCGCCAGCACGATCGCGCCCGTGCCCTGCATGTCGTCGTTGAACGTCGGGATACGGTCCGTGTAGCGCTCCAGGATGCGGCGGGCGTTCGACGGGCCGAAGTCCTCCCAGTGCAGCAGCGCGTGCGGGAACAGGCGGGTGGCCGCCGAGACGTACGCCTCGATGAAGGCGTCGTAACGCGCGCCGCGCACCCGCGCGTGCCGCTCGCCCACGTAGAAGGGGTCGTTGAGCAGCGCCTCGTTGTCGGTGCCGACGTCCAGCGCCACCGGGACGACCCGGGCCGGGTCGATGCCGGCCGCCGCCGTGTAGACGGTCAGCTTGCCCGCCGCGATGCCCGCCCCGCCGCCCAGGCCCCAGTCGCCGATGCCGAGGATCTGCTCCGCGTCGGACGCCACGATCAGGTCCACGTCCCCCTCGCCGAGGCCGAAGTTGCGGAACGCGCGCTCGATGCCGTCCACGTCATCGATCGACAGGTAGACGCCACGGGGGCGGCGGTACTCGCGGCTGTAGTTCTCGATCACCTGGGCGATCGTGGGGTCGTACACGATCGGCAGCAGCTCCCGCAGGTGGTCGCCCAGCACCCGGTAGAACAGCACCTCGTTACGGTCCTGGAGGCCCGCCAGGAAGATGTTCTTGGCCAGGTCGGACGGCTGGCGGCGGTACTGCTCGTACGCGCGGGCCGCCTGCTCGTGCAGGCTCTCCACCACCGGTGGGATCAGGCCGTCCAGGCCCAGGCTCTCCCGCTCCTCCTCGGTGAACGCGGTGTCCTTGTTCAGCAGCGGGTCTTCGAGCACGGCGGGGAGGCGGCGGCCGTGCTTCGAGTCGTGGTGGGGCCTGGGTTCGTGGTGGGGTGCGGGTTCGTGGTGGGCCATGCGGTGCGGGCTGCCCCGCGCGGGCAAGGCTGACGCCGCATATGCGTTTATGTCCGGACAAGGCTTGGTCAAGGGGGGATTGCCGGTAGGGCGGCGTGGTTATTTTGGGGAGGGGTGAGGCTCGTTTCCCGAGCACGGATGGGTGATGACATGAGCGCACCCGGCAAGGGGCCGCGCGGAGTGGTCCCGGCGGTCGCCGTGATCGACGGCGCGGGGGTCCTGATCGGCTGGACGCGGGCCGCCGAGGAGCTCACCGGCTACCCCGGCGCCGACGTCCTCGGCCGCCCCGCCACCCTGCTCCTCCAACCCGAGCCCACCACCCACCCCACCCCGCCCCGCGACAGACCACCACAGACACCCGAGCCCGGCACGCCCCAGCACAGCGCGCCCGCGAGTGGCGCGTCTGGGGAGAGCGCGCCGGAGGACGCGGCGCCCGCGAGCAGCGTGCCCCAGCACAGCGCGCCCGAGGGCGGCGCGGCCGGGCGGGAGGGGGGTAGCGGGATACCGGCGGGTGGGCCGGATGCGCGGGCCGGGCTGGTGGAGGTGCGCAGGCGGGACGGGGCCCGGATCGTCGTGCGGGTCGAGGTCGCCCCCCTGGCCACCGAGAACGCCGGCGAGTCCTGGCTGGTCTCGGCCATCCCCGCCGCCGACGACCTGTCCGGCGGCACCGGCTCCCTGCTGGAGTCGCTCATCGCCCGCTTCCCCGTCGCGATGGCCATCTGGGACACCGACCTGCGCTGCGTGTGGCTGAACGGGGCGGCCGAGCGCCTGGAGCGGGTCTTCCCGCACTACCACCTTGGCCGCTCCCTGACCGACCCCGTCCCGGGCGTGGACACGGAGGCGGCGCAGGAGGCGATGCGGAGGGTGATCGCCGACGGCACCCCCATGATCGACCGCGAGGCGCGCTGGGCGGCGCCCGACGGGAGCGAGGCGCTGACGCTGTCGACGTCGCTGTTCCGCCTGGAGGGCGTGAGTGGCCGCCCGCTGGGCGTGTGCTCGCTGGCCCTGGACATCAGCCACAGCAGGGCGCGGGACCGCCTGGCCCTGCTGCGCGAGGCGAGCGTGCGGATCGGCAGCACGCTCGACATCAGGAAGACCGCGCAGGAGCTGGCCGACCTGGCGGTGCCGGTGCTGGCGGACTACGTGACGGTGGACCTGTCGGAGGAGACGCTGCCGGACGCCGAGCCGTTGCAGCGGCTGCCGGCCACGGAGGCGAGCATCCCGGTGTTCCGCCGGGCGGGCGTGGCGTCGGTCCACGACGGGGTGCCGGAGTCGTTGTGGCCGCTGGGGGCGGCGGTGTTCGTGCCGCCGGACTCGCCGTTCACGAAGGTCCTGGCCTCGCGGCGGCCGCACTTCGAGGCGGTGCTGGACACCTCGCCGGGCTCGTGGCTGGATCAGGACCCGGACCGGGCGCGGATCATCCACGGCACCGGCATGCACACGCTGATCATCGTCCCGCTGGAGGCGCGCGGCGACATCCTGGGCGTGGCCGTGTTCGTCCGCAACGCCAACCCCGCGCCGTTCACCAGAGACGATCTGGTCCTGGCGGAGGAGCTGGTCGCGCGGGCGGCGCTGAGCCTGGACAACGCGCGCCGCTACACGCGCGAGCGCACCACGGCGCTGGCGTTGCAGCGCGAGCTGCTGCCGCGCGAGCTGTGCGGCGGCAGCGCCGTCGAGGTGGCCTCCCGGTACCTGCCGTCGGCGGTGCACGAGGGCGTCGGCGGCGACTGGTACGACGTCATCCGCCTGCCCGGCCCCAGGATCGCCCTGGTGGTGGGCGACGTGACGGGGCACGGCATCAACGCCGCCGCCACGATGGGCCGCCTGCGCACCGCCGTGCGTACCCTCACGTACCTGGAGCTGCCCCCTGACGAGCTGCTGGCGCACCTCGACCGGCTGGTGGCCGACGAGTCGTGCGGCGACCTCGACGCCGCGGGCGCCACCTGCCTGTACGCCGTCTACGACGCGGCGACCAGGCGCTGCACCATGGCGGCCGCCGGGCATCCGCCCCCGGCGGTGGTGGCGCCGTCGGGCGAGGTGACGTTCCCGGCGCTGCCCAGCGGCACCCCGATCGGCCTGGGGATGGGCGCGTTCGAGTCGCACAGCATCGATCTCGACGCGGGCACCCTGCTGGCCCTCTACACCGACGGCCTGATCGAGACCCGGCAGGCCGACCTGGACGCGGGCATGGCCAGGCTGGGCTCGGCGCTGTCGGGCGCGGTGTGGATGCCGACGCTGGAGGGCCTGTGCGCCGCCGTGGTCGGCGCGATCGTGGGCGACGGCCCGGCCGAGGACGACGTCGCCCTGCTCATGGCCCGCACCCGCGCCTGAACGCTCACCAGTCGAACATGGTGCCGTCCTGCAGCCGGCTGACCGGCACCTCGACGTCGGTGATCCTCATGCCGGCTCCAGCACCCGCACGCCATACGGCGGCAGCTCGACGACGCTGACGGGGGCGCCGTGCTCGTCGCGCAGCGTGCCGGAGCGCACGGCCGGCGCGGCCTTGACCTCGGTGCCCGCCTGGCTGACGCACCACACGAACACGCGGCCGTCCTCGTGCCGCATGAGCGCGGCGCTGACCGGCGGCGTGTCGAACGAGACGGGCCCGTCCACGCCCGAGGCGCGGGCCAGCGCCCGGTAGAGGCGCCCGCGGGCCCGCTCCAGCAGCGCCCGCCAGCCGGGCGCGGTGAGCTGCTTGGCCGACGGCAGCAGGTACAGCAGGCAGTCGTCCGGGATGCCGTCCTTCTCCCTGGCCACGCCCACGGCCGGGTCCGCCTCCCGGGCCGCCACGTACGCCTGCCGGCACCCGTCGAAGACGACCGTGGCGGCCTGGGGGTGCGTGCACGGGTAGCCGCTCTCCAGGTACGACGAGACGACCAGCGCGGCCCGCGTGTCGGGCCGGGAGCAGCGCGCCAGGTCCACCCGCTCGATCAGGGCGGCGAAGCCGCGCACCTCCAGGGCCCGCGCCTTGGGCCGCCCGCCGCGTCCACCAGCCCGAAGTGCATCTCGAACGGGTGGTGGCGGTCCGGCTCCTCCTGTCACAGGCCGCCGTAGCCGGTGGTGTTCCAGGCCAGCCGGCCGCTCGCGCCCGCGAGCAGGGTGTTGTGCAGGACCTGACGGTAGTAGTGGGCGGCGTTGGCCTCGCTGGTGCAGTCGCTGGTGAGACCGAACTCCTCCATGATCACCGGCTTGCCGTCGCGCTGCTGCTCTTCCTGCGGCGCTTCCGGCGCCTCGACCTGCTCAGCGGCGGCCTCAAAGGCTGACCCGGCACGCACATCCGACCTTTAGCGCCAGAACACCCCCCGTTGCCGCTTGAATGGCGGGGCTTTCGAGCGGATCCTTGTCACAAAGTCCGATCATGACGTGTGCGGCTTCCGAACGGGGAGCCGCCCCGACCATTGTGGAGGACGCGTGACAGAGGCCGATCACGCGGTACACCGGCCGGCGGGCCATCCCGCCCTCCTCGGCCTTCGACGCTGAACCACCCCCGGGACGGCGATCGTCCCGCCGCGAAGGAGACCTCATGAGAACGGGAACCTGGCTGATCGGTGCACGCGGATCCGTCGCCGTCACGAGCATGATCGGCGCCCTGGCCGTCAGGGCGGGCCTGATCGCACCCACCGGATGCGTCCTGGAGTCGCCCGTCCTGCGCGAGCGCGTCCGCCCCGGCATCGCCGACCTCGTCTTCGGCGGCCACGACGTCACCTCCGTCCCCCTGGAGAAGAAAGCCGCCGAACTGGCCGGCTCCGGCGTGGTGCCCGCCGCGCTCGCCCAGGCCGTCAAGGACGACCTGGCGGCCGTCGAGCAGCGCGTACGCCCCCTGCCCGCCGCCCCCACCCAGGCCGGCACCGCTCAGGCCATCGCCGACGACCTCGACCGCTTCCGCCGCCGGAACGACCTCGACCGCGTCGTCGTCATCAACGTCTCGACCACCGAACCCGCCCCCGCCCCGCACCCCGCCCACGCCTCCCTCGACGACCTGCGCGCCGCCCTGGCCGACCCCCTCTCCGCCACCGACCCCGTGCTGCCGCCCAGCTCGCTCGCCGCCTACGCCGCCCTGACCGCCAGCTGCCCGTACGTCGACTTCACCCCCTCCACCGGCGCCCGCCTGCCCGCCCTCGACGCCCTCGCCCGCGAGCGCGGCCTCCCGTACGCCGGGCACGACGGCAAGACGGGCGAGACCCTGGTCAAGTCCGTGCTCGCGCCCATGTTCGCCCAGCGCAACCTCAAGGTCCGCACCTGGTCCGGCATCAACCTCCTCGGCGGCGGCGACGGCGCCAACCTCGCCCGGCCCGGCGCCAACGCCGCCAAATCCGCCAGCAAACAACGCGTCCTCCCCGAAACCCTCGGCTACCTCCCCCAAGGGGAGACCCGCATCGACTACCTCGAAGACCTGGGCGACTTCAAGACCGCATGGGACCTGGTCACCTTCGAAGGCTTCCTCGGGACCGGCATGCGGATGGAGTTCACCTGGCACGGCTGCGACTCCGCCCTCGCCGCCCCCCTCGTCCTCGACCTCGCCCGGCTCACCGCCGCCGCCCACCACGCCGGCCGCGTGGGCCCCCTGCCGGGCCTGGCCTTCTTCTTCAAGGACCCGCTGGGGGAGGTACCGCACGGCCTGGCCGACCAGTGGCGCACCCTCTGCGACCTCGTGTCCTCCCTCACCCCGGAGCCCACCCCGTGACCCCACCCCTCGGGCCCCGCCCCTTACGCCCCCCAACCGGGCCCGCACTCGCCAGACCCCCTTGGGGCGCGAAACGGCCGCGCGCCGGGGCCGCCCCGGACGCACCCCGACTGCCCGCGTGGTGCACCTCGGACGTGACCCGGCCTCGCCGCGCCTGGGGCGTCTCGGGCGCGACAGGGTTGGCCGCCCAGAGCGGGAGGCGGCTTCGCGCCTCAGGCGCCTCGGGCCTGGCCCGGTCCCGCACCTGGGGCGTGATGTGGGGGCGGGGTGGGGACGTCTCGGTCGGCGGGTGGGTTCACGCCGCCGGTCGGTCCCGGCCGAGGGAGGCACGTCGATGACCGCGCTGCGGGACCTGCTGGAGCTCGTGCGGGCGCCGGCCGCGCTGTCGGTGCCCGGCGACGTGGCCGCGGGCGCCGCCGCCGGGCAGGTGCTCGGCCCCCGCACGGTCGGCCTGGCCTGCTCCTCCGTCTGCCTGTACTGGGCCGGCATGGCCGCCAACGACTGGGCCGACCGCCACCTCGACGCCACCGAACGCCCCGAGCGCCCCATCCCGTCCGGCAGGGTGAGCCCCGGGACGGCCCTGGGCGTGGCCGTCGGCCTCACCGCCGCCGGCCTCACCACCGCCGCCCTCGCCGGCGGACGCCGGGCCCTGGCGGTCGCGGTGCCGCTGGCCGGAGCGATCTGGGCGTACGACCTGGCCGCCAAGAACACCCGCGCCGGCCCCCTCGTCATGGCGGCGTGCCGCGGCCTGGACGTGCTGCTGGGAGCGACCGCGAAACCGCCACCGCAGCGCCGCTCCACCCCGCCGCAGCGCCCCACGCTGTCGCAGGGACTCGCGCTGCTACGGGGCCTCGCACCGTCGCAGCGATCCGCACCGCCGCGGAGCCGCGCGTCATCTCGCGGGCCGGCGCTGCTCGGGCGCCTGATCCCCGCGTCCCCGGTTCACACGAGCCCCGCGGACGCGGTGGCGGCCGCGCTGCCCGCCGCCCTTACGATCGCCGTCCACACGTACCTCCTCACCCACCTGTCCCAGGGCGAGACCTCCGGGACGGCGCGGCGCCGCCCCGCCGCCACGCTGGCGGGCACCGTGGCGCTGGCGACGGCCACCGCCTGCCAGACGCCCGGCCCGGCCTCGCCCGGTCCACGCAGGGACGGGGCGGTGGCGGCGCGGGCCGTGCTCGCCGCCTGGTACGCCTCCCAGTTCGGCGCCCCCCAGGCCCGCGCCGTCGCGGAGCCGTCGGCGGAGCGGGTGCGGGAGGCCGTGGCGGCCGGGATCGTGAGCCTGCCCGCTCTCCAAGGCGCCCTGGTGGCCCGGGCCGGTGCGCCCCGTGCCGGGCTGGCGCTCGCCGCGATGGTCCCGCCGGCTCGCCGGCTGGCCAGAAAGTTGTCCCCGACATGATCAGATTCGGTTACGGCACCAACGGCTTCGCCAACCACCGCCTCCCCGACGCCCTCGACATCATCGCCGACCTCGGCTACACCGGCGTGGCCCTCACCCTCGACCACCACCACCTCGACCCGTACGCCGACGGGCTCGCGTCGCGCGTGGCGAAGGTCGCCGACCGGTTGCGCACGCTCGGCCTGGGGGTGGTGATCGAGACCGGCGCCCGCTACCTGCTCGACCCCCGCCGCAAGCACGCCCCCACGCTCCTGGACGACGACCGTGACCACCGCGTCGACTTCCTGAGCAGGGCCGCGGCGATCGGCGCCGATCTGGGGGCGGAGGCGGTGTCGTTCTGGTCGGGGGTCCGGCCCGGGCACGTGCCGCCGGGCCTGGCGTGGGACCGGCTGGTGGAGGGGTGCGCGCGGGTGCTGGAGGCGGCGCGAGGGGTGCCGCTGGGGTTCGAGCCGGAGCCGGGGATGCTGGTCGACACGATCGCCGGCTGGCACGCGCTGCGGCGGGCGCTCGGCGCGCCGGACGGGTTCGGCCTGACGCTGGACATCGGCCATTGCCGCTGCAACGAGCCGGACCCGGTGCCCGACTGCGTGACGGCCGTGGGCCCGTACCTGGTCAACGTACAGATCGACGACATGCGCCGGGGCACGCACGAGCACCTGGAGTTCGGCGAGGGGGAGATCGACTTCCCGCCGGTGCTGCGGGCGCTGGCCGATTCCGGCTATCGCGGGCTGGTGGCCGTCGAGCTGCCCCGCCACTCGCACGCCGCCCCCGACGTCGCGGCCCGCTCCCTCGCCTTCCTCCGCCGGGCCGAGCGCGAGTCCGTGCAGGGCGGGCGGGACACCACACAGGCCGTACAGGTACAGGGCGATCGGGGCGGCGCACACGACGTACCGGATGTCGAAGGAGGCAGCTCGTGATGCCACCCGAGCGGCTGCACGCCGCGCTGCGCGCCACCCCGAACGGCGCCTGGCTGGACGGGGTGCTGGAAAAGGCGCTGGACGAGACGACGGCGGCGCCGGGCACGTTCGCCCGCTCGTTCGCCGCCGCCGGCCGGCGCACCGGCCGGGGCCCGCTGCCGGGCGTGCCCGGCTGGACGGCCGACGAGGCGGCCAGGGCGTTGCTGCTGGCGGCGCTCCCGCCCGGCCGCGCCGCGACCGAGGCGCTCGACCTCTACCATCACGGCGACGCCGACGAGAAACGCGCGGTGTTGAAGGCCCTGCCGCTGCTTCCGATCGGCGCGGACGCGGTGCCCCTCCTGACGGACGCCATCCGCACGAACGACGCCCGCCTGCTGGCCGCCGCCCTCGGCCCGTACGCCGTCCATCTCGACCAGGCGCTGTGGCGGCAGGCGGTGCTCAAGTGCGTGTTCATGGGGGTGCCGCTGTCGGCGGTGGACCGGCTGGACGAGCGGGCCGACGCCGAGCTGGCCGCCATGCTGGCGGCGTTCGCCGAGGAACGGCAGGCGGCCGGCCGCCCCGTGCCGCCCGACGCCGCCGCCCTGCTCGCCCGCCTCACCAGCGATCCCTCCGGCCGTCCAGACGAGGACCAGGACGGCCGTCGCACCACCGAGGAGACCTGATGCGCATCTTCGACCCGCACATCCACATGACCTCCCGCACCACCGACGACTACGCCCGCATGGCCGCCGCCGGGATCGCCGCCGTGGTGGAGCCGTCCTTCTGGCTGGGCCAGCCGCGCACGAACCCCGGCTCGTTCACCGACTACTTCGACTCGATCCTCGGCTGGGAGCCGTACCGGGCGGCCCAGTTCGGCGTGGTGCACCACGCCACGATCGCGCTGAACCCCAAGGAGGCGAACGACCCGCGCTGCCGCCCCGTCCTCGACCTGCTGCCCCGCTACCTGGACAAGGACCGGGTGGTCGCGGTCGGCGAGATCGGCTACGACTCGATGACGCCGGAGGAGGACGACGCCTTCGAACGCCAGCTCGCCCTGGCCGTCGAGCACGAGCTGCCCGCGCTGGTGCACACCCCGCACCGCGACAAGGCGGCCGGCACGCGCCGCACGCTCGACCTGGTCAAGGCGTCCGGCATCGAGCCGGGCCGGGTCGCCGTCGACCACCTCAACGAGGTCACCATCGACCTGGTGCACGGCTCCGGCTGCTGGATGGGGTTCTCGATCTACCCGGAGACGAAGATGTCGCCGCCGCGGATGGTGGAGCTGCTGCGCCGGTACGGCACGGAGCGCGTGCTGGTCAACTCGGCCGCCGACTGGGGCGTCTCCGACCCGCTGCTCACCGTGGAGACGGCGGAGGCGATGCTGGCGGCCGGGTTCGACGAGGACGACGTGGACCGGGTCATGTGGCGCAACCCGGTGGAGTTCTACAGCCAGTCGGGCCGGCTCGACCTGACGGGCGTCACCGGGGCGGCCGAGCCGACGTTCGCGGGCAGCTCCATCAAGCGCGGCGGCGAGTGATGCGGCTGCGCCACCGCTCGGGCGACACGCTGCACCTCGGCTACTGCACCAACGTGCACCCGGCCGAGGACCTCGCCGGCGTCATCGCCCAGTTCGACGAGTACGCGGTCCCGGTCAGGGACCGGCTCGGGACGGACGTGCTGGGGCTGGGACTGTGGCTGGCGGCGCCGGTGGCCGAGGCGCTGGCCGCCGACCAGGCCCTGCGCACGCGGCTGCGCCGGGAGCTGGCGGCGCGGGGCCTGGAGGTCGTGACGCTGAACGGGTTCCCGTACCGCTCCTTTCATGATCCGGTCGTCAAGAGGACGGTGTACCGCCCCGACTGGACCACCAGGGAGCGGCTGTCGTACACCTTCGACCTGGCCCGCATCCTGGCGGACCTGTTGCCCGACGACGCGGCCAGAGGGTCGGTCTCCACCCTGCCGCTGGCCTGGCGCGCGCCTTGGACCCCGGCCATGGCCGACCAGGCGGCCCGCCGCCTCGACCAGCTCGCCGCCGGGCTGGCCGCCGTCCAGTCGTCGACGGGGCGGGTGGTGCGGGTGGCGTTCGAGCCGGAGCCGGGCTGCGTCGTGGAGACGACCGAGCAGGCGATCACCCACCTGGCCCGCGCCGACACGGGGCGGCTCGGCATCTGCCTGGACCTGGCGCACCTGGCGTGCGCGTGGGAGCAGCCGGCCACCGCGCTCAAGGCGCTGCGTGACCGGGGCCTGCCGATCGTCAAGGTCCAGCTCTCGGCCGCGCTGGAGAGCGCGGACCCGCGGGCGCTGCACGAGTACGCCGAGCCGCGCTTCCTGCACCAGACCCGCAACCCGTACGGCGAGGCGGCCGACGACCTGGACGAGGCGTTCGCCCGGAACCTGCCGGGCCCGTGGCGGGGCCCCTACCACCTGCCCCCGCACCCCCCCCCCCCCCCCCCCCCGGCGGCCCCCCCGCCGGGGGCGCGCGGGGCGGCGAAGGGG
>NZ_JAATEP010000078.1:0-40173 GCF_012034275.1 Nonomuraea composti
AACACCTCACCGGCGTCCACCGTCGCGCCGCCGCCAAGATCGCGTTGAGACCCCTCGGAGGGGCGATGAGCACCCCCGCCGCCGAAGGGTCGCGCGGCGGCCCGATCGAGTTGAGACCCCTCGTAGGGGCGATGAGCACGAGGCCGGCATAGCACCAGTACCGGCCTCCCTGACTGCGTTGAGACCCCTCGTAGGGGCGATGAGCACGAGCACGATGACGTGAGGCCAGAGGTGCTGCGGGCGTTGAGACCCCTCGTAGGGGCGATGAGCACCGGTGCAGCGCACGTTCACCCTGCGCGGCCGGATCGTCCGGTTGAGACCCCTCGTAGGGGCGATGAGCACCCCAATATAAAGCTGCAGATCAGGAGGCTTATTCATGCGGCATCCTAGATGCCTTTTGCAGCAAACCTCCGGTAGTGCAAGAACCCCCGGAGGTTCGCTGCAATCGGCCATGATCATTCCGCAGTCCTCATACTAAAGAATGTCGTCGGGAGCGGGCTGCCCAACTCCCCATTCCTGTCGCTCAGGCGTAGTCCCTGGCGGAAACGTGAAGACCAGCACGCTGTCGTACCCAGGGTCGATCACTTCGGTCACCTTGTGGTGGAACCTGCGAAGCTGCGCCGCGCTGAGGCTGCCCTCGAAGACGCTGCGCTGCACGTGGTGCAGGTATTGCCGGCACAACCGCAGGATCGCAGCGTTCCGGACGGCTAGGGTGTCGTAAACCACCACGACGTACACGCCAAGTCACCACCAGATCTTGAACGGCTTGTACGGAACGCCTTCCAGGCAACGACGCGTGAGCTGCAGCGCCTCCAGGTAGAGGAGCTCGTCGTAGGCCACGTTGCGTCCCAGACCACGGTGATGGACTGTTACGGCCAGCTCGTCGCGCACCGTCTGCACCACGAGGCGCCGCCCTGTCTCGCTGAGCATGGCCTGGTTGACGTCGACGTCGAAGTGAGTGGGCTTGAGTTGCCCACGGCCGGCGAGCCGGAGCAGCAGACGCTCGGCGAACAGGGGCTTGAACACTTCCGAGAGATCGAGGACCAGCGAGTGACGTTGGCGTTCCACGGTGCTGTGGAGGAAGGCCACGCCCGAGTGCAGAGGTGTCAGGCGTACGGCTGACAGGATTCGTGCGTAGACGATTCCGTTGACGTAGCTGATGAAGGCGTTCCCGGCGTTGCGCGGGGGCCTTCGGCTGCGGCCGTCCAGCTTGAGCCAGTCGGGCAGCCGGGTGTCCATGACGGCCCAGGCCGAGCGGCGGAAGGTGCCTTCCGCGCCCATGAGCTCTTCCCGGGTGCCGGCCTCGGCAACGGAGGCTTCGAGGCGTTCCATCGGACGAGTGAGGAGCTTGCGATCGACGACGCGCCTGACGTTCGCTGCCGCGCTGGTGACGATGGCGCGAGCGATGTCGAGAGAGGCCGCCGTGTCGTCGGCCAGGCGGGCTTGGGCCACCACGGTCTGGCCGGACGTGCTGGTGTCGGCGGTCAGCAGCGAGCCGGCGTAGTCGCCGTAGTGGCTCAGGAAGTGGACGTTGATGTGGTGGCGGTTGAGCAGGGCGATCACGGCGGTGTTGAGGTCCACGGATTCGCACGCCACGATGTCTCGTACGTCGGTGATCGGGATGTGGACCGGCGCCCCTCCGATCCTCTCGATGCACAGGGACTGATCCTTGCGCTGGATGCGGCACGGCGTGGTCAGCCAGTAGATACGGGACGCAGCGGGCATCTACTCGTTCCAGCAGTAGTCGGTGTAGGAGCAGCCGCGGCAGGCCGGACGTGCGAGGCGCGGCGGGGAGTCGGTAGCGGACACGACTTCGACCACCTTGGTGATGTCGATGGCGGCCTGCTCGGCGGCTTCGTTCGTGTACGGGAGGCGCTTGGTGCGCCGCGTCTTCGGGTAGTGCAGGATCCCGCCCTGCGCGAGTACTCCCACCTCATGGAGCCGGTAGCAGTAGTGCATGGCCTGGGCTTCGTCGGCCCGGCTGGGCTTCGCGGACGACTTGACCTCGTGGACCCAGGCGGCGCCGTCGAGATGGTCCAGCTTCGCGGCGCCCAGGTCGATGGGTGAGCTGCGGCTGTAGGAGGTCTCGTGGACCGCTTCGCCCAGTTGGACGGTGCTGCTGAGCTGCTCCGGGCGCACGCCTCTGGCGTACAGCCAGAGCTGCCGCGGGCAGTGGTAGAGGTACTTGATGTGGACGCCACCCACGTCGGCTGCGGTGATCACAGGACTTCACCTGCCTGATAGGTCTGTGCGGCCGGCCCTCGGATGCGGCCCAGCCCGAACCGCTCGTCGTAGTCGGCGTTCAGGATGCGTACGCCGAGCTTCTTCTCCCAGGTGGTCAAGGGGGCGGCCCAGTACGGCATGGGGATGAGGTAGCGCTCGGCGAGGAGACGTCCCGCTTTGCGGTTCCCGTCGACGCTGGTCAGATCCGCTTCGTACGCATCCCGGTCCTGCGCCAGAACGGCCTCGGTGCCGTCGAACAGCTCGTCGAAGCGTTCGGCGAGCTCTTCCCTGCTGACGAACGGATGAGCGAACCCGAGGAAGGCGTCACTGAACGTCCGGCGGTGATGCTCCACCTCTGTACGCCACTCCTGACCCCAGTCCGTGCCGTACACGTCGTCGAGCCAGATCCGCGCCTGGGTTTCGTCGACCGCTTCTCCGTCGTACCGGTTGAGGATGTTCCAGCCGAGCTCTACGGGGATCCGGGCGTAGACACCGTCGGCGAAGTCGGGTCCCTTGGCACGGCGAGGGGCGAAGGCCGCCGGATGGACGATGACGTCGGCAGGAGGACGCGCCGCGATCCTGTTGACCCGGCCGAACCGCTGCAGCAAAGCCTCCAGCGGAGCAGCCGAGGTGAAGAGGCAGTCGAAGTCGACGTCCAGGCTCACCTCGACAACCTGCGTGGCCACGACCAGGCCGGGATGCCGGCCGCGCCCGACGCCGAACCGCTCGTTGATGGCCGTTTCAAGGGCAGAGCGGTCCATGCGCCGGAACCGGGAGTGCAGCAGGAACGCCTCGTCCTCCTCCACCGCCGGCGCGAGTTCGGCGAACATGAGCTGCGCGTCGGCCACGTTGTTGGCGACCACGAGCACCGCTTCGCCGTCTGCCAGCCGTTGCCGCATCTCCTCGATCGATTTCCGGTCGGTCAGGTGCCTGTCCCGGAGACTGAGCCGGTGGCGTACAGGCGTGCCGGCGGTATCGGCCTCGACCAGGTGAATCGGCGCTTTCAGCGCGTCGCGGAAGGCTCCGGCCAGGGCATCGGGCAAGGTGGCGGAGAGTACGGCGATACGGCCGCCGAGCTTCTCCCAGAGGCCGGCCGTGGCCAGGATGTAGCCGAGCCGCTGTGGATCGTAGGCGTGCAGCTCGTCCAGGACGAACACCGAGTTCGCAGCGTCGATCAACGTGGATGAGTGTGCCGGGCCGGCCAGCACGCCCCGCAAGATCTGGTACGGCGTGCCCACGCGTACGGTCTCCCGGAACAACCGGGTCGCGGCCGCCCGGGAGACAGCCTTGCGGGCCGCCTCGACATGCTGTTCCTCATCGTCATCGGAGCAGACGGCCGCGGCCAAGTGGAAGGACGCAGCCCGGGAATGCATGACGCCGACAAGTTCCTCGTTCTGCAGGAGGTCGCCGAGTCGTACCGCCATTGCGTTGATCGACGCGAGGTAGGGCAGGGTGAGGAACACCCGGGGTATGCCGCCGGTCCGGACGGCCATCTCCGTGGCTTGGGTGGCGGCCCAGAGCAGCCCGGCTTCTGTCTTCCCTGATCCTGTGGGAGCGCGAAGCAGGAGGTGGCCGCTGAGCGCCGCTGCTTCGGTCTGGTGTGGCCGGAGCTCATGACCCCTTCCCGCGAGCGCGTTCTCCAGGTGCGGGCGAAAGTCGCCGTTCAGCGGCTGGTGCATGTGCAGCACACCGTGAGCGGACGAAACATGGTCGGCCAGCGTGACGGCTCCTTGGAGGAGGACTGCCGTCAGGCCACGGTCGTCCGAGGCCGACAGCTCCCACCATTGGCACAGTCGGTCGAACAACTGCCGGGCTTCCTCGATCACATCCAGGCTGCGGGATGGAACTTCGACGACTGGCAGCCGGGACCGTTGTGCGATGTCGAGCAGCCAGTCCCGTAACTCGATGGCCGCGCCATGGGGAATCGGTTGCAGGCGATCGCGCCACTCGGTTTCGGTCGCATGACCGTAGAGCGACAGGAGCGCACCGCGACCACCCTCCAGAGAGCGGTGGTGCGTGGCGACGCCGGTGGCCGTCCACAACAGCAACTGCTCGTCCTCCAGCAACGCCGGAAGAAAGCCGAGTGATACGACCTCGTGTCGCTCTCCCCATGCCTTGATGTGGCCCTTCAGCATGAACTGGAAGCCGTCCGGGATCTTCCCGGCATCATGGCAGAGCATGGCGAGGCAGGCCACCGCCCAGAACAACCCGCCCGTGGCCTCGTCCAGGACTTGCACGTTCCCGACGCGCCGGCGTAGCGCGATCCCTCCGTCCAGGGTCGCGGCGAGGTGCGACGTGAGAGATTCCCGCGGCTGGCTCTTCGCCAGAAGATCCCGCAGCTTCACTACGGCACTCCCGCAGGGGCGAACTGACCGGGATGAACCGGCGGGACCAGCGCGACCGCCTGCCCTTCCTCGTCGGCCCAGTCAGCAGTGACCGCCACCTCCGAACGCCCGGAGGCGTCGAAGTGATAGCCGTCCCAGCGTGTGCGCCCGCGATCGATCGAGATCGCCGTGGGTAGCCGCAGCAGTGTCCCGATCGGCCGCGGGCCGGTGCCCTCTGGGAGGAGGGCATGCCCCTGCCGCCCTGCCCCCGCGTGCAGAGCCACCCGCTGAGTGGCCACCGCGACGAGATCTTGGCTACGGCCGAGCCGCAAAGGCCACACCGGACGGCGCAGCCGGCGCTCCCACAGGTCGATGTCCGTGACCAACCACACGATCAACGTGGCATCGGCGAGGAACTCGCGTTCGCGGGGAGTGGGGTCGGCCTTCTTCCCGGTCGCATCCAGCGGATGGTAGGTCTCCAGGTCGACGCCCTTGCCGCGAGCGTGAAAGGCCATGCCGAACCGCAGGCCGGGGTCGACCGCGTCCCAGCCACCCGCCGCAGCTGCCAGCATGCCGCCCACCGTGGCGGGCGGCGGGCAGGGCAGCGTGAGCTGGACCCCGGCGTACAGCGGATTCCGGAAGGAGACGATCGGGGCCGTCACCGTCACCCGCAGAGCCGCGACGAAGCTGGTCATCCCTTCTGATCCTCGAACCAGGAGTCCCGTTCCCCACGCTCGATCTGCCCGGCCAGCGTGTTCAGCAGCAGCCTGGGGTGGTCGACGGCGAGGGTGCCCGCGGCCACCAGATCGGCGAGCTCCGAACGGACGTGGTCCCGCTGCGTACCCAGGAACCCTGGCGCCCAGCCGAGCAGCGCCTGTCCGTCCAGCTCGTCGGCCCAGGCCTCGATCTCGGCCCGCAGCACCGAGGCGTCGAACTCCGTGCGGCCCATCCGCGCCCCGAACACCCTGGTGAACGGATTGATCCCACCCTTGACCGGCGCGAGCAGCACCAGCGCGGGAGTCCGATCGCCATAGTGCATGGACTGCTTGGCGCCGCCGCGTACCGCGGACAACGTCCGCAGCAGCAGTGCCGCCCGGCGGCGCCGCTCCACGATCCCCAGCCGGAGCGCGGACGCCCCGCGGAAGCTGACGTCCTCGGCACCGTTCTCACGCGCCTCCTTGGCGGCCGGCTCAGGAAGCGCCACCTTGAGCCCGGTGCCGTCGGTCTCGAACACGCCGATCCTGGGCAGGTCCAGCAGCACGTCGCCGGCCAGTTCGGCGCTGTAGAACTCGTGCCCGTGCAGCACCGGGTTCTCGCCCGCGGCGAAGCCGCGGCTCATCGTGCCGAAGTCCCGGTCCGGGTGTCGCGGGGCGACCGACACCAACGTCCCGGTCGCGAGGACGGTGTCGCGCTGGCAGGTCTTGGCCTTGTCACCCTTCACCGCCACCATGTAGCCGAAGATGTCGTCATCCAGGTAGAGGTCGGGGCGTCCCTGGGTGTACGCCTGCTGCTTCTGGCCGCTGCCGGAGCGGATGACGGGCGACACCGGCTCGTCGGCGGGCAGCGAATCCCGGAGCCAGCGGCGGAAGGCCTGCGCCGAAACGTACGGATGGACATCCCTGCCGACACGGAGTTGCTTCACCCGGGCCACGTTGTCCTCACCCAGCCCGTTGTTCGGCGCCCCCGCCGTCACGTCCAGGGCGATCTTTCCTACCAGGTAGCTCATCTACGACTCCTCGTCCTTGAGATAGTCCAGGTCCTCGGGGTGCTCGCTGGCCTCGCCCGCCATCTCCGCGGCGACCTCCGCCCGATCCGCCGGCGCGAATCCCAGCTCGTGCAGGCGTTGGACCACTGACACCACGAGGAGCTGCCGGTGGAACCATGCCTGCTCGACCTCCGGGTCGAACAGCAGGCGGAACTGGTTCTCCGTGATCAGCGGGCCCTTGATGCCCTTGGCCGAGCCGAGTAGCGCGTCGATGTTGCGGCGCATCAGCCAGTGCCGCATACGAGGGCGGTCTTTCAGCGTGGCGTTGAACGCGCGCAGCTGTCCGGCGGAGTTCTCCGCCATCAGCCAGGCCGCCACCTGCGCGCCTGCGGTCTTGATCTCGTCGATCTCGTTCTGGTTCATTCGCGTCACCTCGCTCACGAAGGACAGGCACAGCTCGGCCAGCTCGCTCGTGTCCTTACGGATCACGCCTTGGTCGAGGTACGCCGTGAGATAGCGGCTGCAGGCACCGACGATGCGCTCCGGCGCGCGAAAGGCGCTCCGCGCCAGCCCGACGATGCCTGCGGTGTTGGCTGTCGCGTGGGCACGGATCAGGGCGGAGAAGCCACGCGAGCGGGGCGGACGCGACGAGCGCCTCAGCCATTCGGCGAGCGGCTGCTCCAACGACTGGACATCCAGCGTCTGGCCCCGGTTGTTGTTGCTGAAGACCAGCAGGTCCACGCCCGCCGTCAGCCGATCCTCGTGCAGGCGCAATGCCTGCAGGGCCAGCACCTCGTTCGCGCCCACGCCCTTGGACTCGGGTTTACCCAGCGCGATCAGCTGCTGGTTGCGCTCCACCCGCCGCGACATGGTGCGGGCCATGAACCGCTCGTCCCAGCTGTGCAACGCGATCGACGGGCCGCCCGTCAGCCGGCAGCCGTACGGAAGGGCGTAGAAGCTGCACAGGCATGGCCAGCAGAGAGCCATCCCCAAGTGCCGGCGGGGGGTGTTGTTCCGATAGAGATCGCTCTCGGCCAGCGGAACATCGACCTTGCCGAAGAACCCCACCGCCTGCCGCCCGCACAGCACACACGCCGCCGACGGCCATAGCGCCCTGTCGGGCATCTGACGCCATGCCCGTACGGCTTCACGGACCGTGTCGTCGTCCCGCTTGGCGTTGCTGTGATGGTTCATCTTGGAGTTCGGGTAGAACGACATGCTCGCCTTGAGCCAGAACCCCTGATCGCTCTTGCTGTCCCGGACCAGAGCAGCACGAAGCGCGTCCTCCGTGACTCTCTCGACCGCGTGACTGAACGCCCCGGGCAGCAGCGCGTCTGGAGAAGCGGCCTTGCCGAGCTGCGCCAGTGCGTACGCGCCCACCCGTTGGAGTGGGTGAGCTGTCAGAATCACCCGGCCTTGGTCGTCGTCACCCTCACTCACGCGGCCACCCAGCCGAAGCCGGCGGCGTTGGCCTGCCCAAGTCCCCAGGACCAGATGGCCCGCAGCGTCTCGGGCGCCCCGGTCACTTCGACCTCAACCGGAGCCCCAGGCTTCAGCCCTTCGCCGACGCGGAACGAGCGCTTGGACCCCACCCAGGAGATCCGCGTGAGTGACACGTCGGCATCCAGCCCCAAGGTCTCTGCCTTGCGCCGGAGGTTGCCCTGGAAGTACGCCGGATACTCCGAGTCCGTCGGCAGCAGCCAGGCGTGGCGGGTCGTCCTCGCCCCTGTGGCATCGCGCCCCGAGCCCTTCATGACGACCGGCGTGATCGTCCTGAGCCGCGCCCGTCCCGATGTGAATTCCGGCGGATCGAGCGCTGTCACGCCAAGCACGTGAAACGCCACTCCGCCCCAGTCGAGCAGCGCCCGCTGCTTGATGCCTTGCACCAAGGCGGCCGCGACATCGAGGACGGGGCTTCCCACCTCGAACCAGCCCTGCCCGCCTGCCGCGTACTTCCCTCGCTGCCGCTTCGCGAGGGGGAAGACCGGTGCACCATGCCCGATCGGGACCATTCCGTACGGCGCCATCCCGCCGTCATGGAAGTAGCGGCCGACGACGGGATTCTCGCGGTCGAGAACGTCGTAGACCAGGCCCCTGCCGGGCGCGAGCACCATGTCCCACGGGATGTCGGTGGCGGTCGTACTGACCTCTACTCGTACCCGCATCCTTGCCTCCACGCTCTTCTTCGTCCTTCACTTGATACAGATGGACGAAGAGCACGGAGGACTCGGCCCTGAGGTGAGTTATTGCAGGTAGAGCTATACAGGGAGCACGCTGGAGATCATCCATCTATGGTTATGTGGCGACACGCACCTCGGCAGAGGCGAAGGTCAGCGATCATGGATGTGCAGCGAACCTCCCAGGCTTTCTGCGCAACCGGAGGTTTGCTGCAAAACAGCTCGTTCGATCGTGCTTCTTGTCGTGTTTGACCTGCGGCTTTACATTGGGGTCCTCATCGCCCCTGCGAGGGGTCTCAACCCCTCGACGGCCGTCTTCACCCACACCTTTGTCCCGGGTCCTCATCGCCCCTGCGAGGGGTCTCAACCCGTACAGCCCATAGGAGACGCCCTGGATGTAGCCGGTCCTCATCGCCCCTGCGAGGGGTCTCAACAAGCCTCTCCAGCCTTCTCTCGACCTGTTCTCGGGTCCTCATCGCCCCTGCGAGGGGTCTCAACCCGACCTGGACGCCGCGCTCGCGATCGACACGTCGAGTCCTCATCGCCCCTGCGAGGGGTCTCAACGTCTTGACGGGGACGGCGTTGTCGCCGGGGGCGCGGGTCCTCATCGCCCCTGCGAGGGGTCTCAACAGGGTGGCCGGGGCGATGTGCGCGTCGCCGGTGATGGGTCCTCATCACCTCTGCGAGGGGTCTCAACATAACGCTCACTGGGCACCGCCTGTCTGAGCCTGAGGTTCTCATCGCCCCTGCGAGGGGTCTCAACGCGGGAAGGTGTTCGAGGAACGCCTGGAGCGGATGCGTCCTCATCGCCCCTGCAAGGGGTCTCAACGCATGAGTTGGCTAGCCGCATCAGCGTGCGCGGCGTGTCCTCATCGCCCCTGCGAGGGGTCTCAACGAGGCGCTGGTCGGGAACGGAATCGTGATCCGGGGTCCTCATCGCCCCTGCGAGGGGTCTCAACCAGATGGTGCCGTCAGCCCAGCCCTTCGAGCAGGCGGCCCTCATCGCCCCTGCGAGGGATCTCAACACATCGACTTTCGGCTGGACCGGCTGGTTCAGCTTGTCGTCCTCATCGCCCCCTGCGAGGGGTCTCAACCGAGCGGTCCACGCCTGCCAGCGGGTGGGGCGAGTCCTGATCGCCCCTGCGAGGGTCTCAACGCAATCTGCTTCCACTTCGGCGGCGCGGTGTCCGCAACATCCGCACCAGCCCTACTCTCATGGGCCCTGTGAGGGGTCCCGAAGCGCTCCAGAGAGGGGCGGGCCTCGGAAGGAGCGGGCCTCATTGCCCTGAGGCCCGGGGGCAGTGCAACGCTTGGCCTTTCTTCGCGCTCGTCCCTTGCCTCGTCCATCTGTAGTTGATGGAGGGAGAGAACGGTGAAACACGAATGGCATCGCCCCAGAGGGTCGGGAAGCACGAACGCAGACTTCTTCCCCCTCATACGGCTGAGCAGCCGCTTGAAGGAGCCTCTGACGTCAGAGGAGGAAGTACGGGCGGGGAAGTTGGCCAAGGTGATCGAGGAGCCGGAGTTCGAGGCCGACCGCGAGGGGCGGGCGATCGCGCTCATCGTGCACTTGTCGGACAACCCGCAGATGGTGGCCGAGGCACTGCTCGCCGCTCGACAGGGTTGTATCGATACCCGCGGCAACGAGGAGAAGTGCCGGGCCGCGCTCGTCATCGACGGTGGCTCAGCGAACATCCCGGAGACCAGGCACGACTTCGAATTGGCGGTGCGGCTGATCTACACGGCTTGGCGGACGTGGAACGCCGCACGTCCTCAGTTCGCCGGCCTGCAACCTCGCCTCTTTCTTGCCGCACCTGCCAGCGCCGCCTTGGCTCTGGGCTGGCTGCTCGGTCACAAGATGCGGGCCGTTCCCCATCCGTACCAGAAGTTCGAGGTAGGTGAGCCGTGCACCTCGTCGTGATGGCCACAGCGGGCAACCAGCGCTACATCTTCTCCTCGGGCAAGCGCCAGGAGATCGTCGGCGCATCCGACCTCATCGCAAGGGTGAACGGAGCTTGGTTGTTCGAGGCGCTTGCCGAGCTGTTTCCGGGCTTCGACCGGCATACCTGGCGTATCGAGACCCACGATGCAGAGCTGCTGGTAGCTGCTGCGGGCCAGATTTCGGTCCTGGTCAGGGACCGAGCCGTAGGCCGAAAACTGGTGACGGCGCTGACTTGCCGAGCGCTGGAGGAGGCACCTGGTTTGGATCTCTGCGGGGTGGTGCTCGACTACGCCCCGGGCGAGTTGGGAGACGCTCTTCGTGCCTCGAAGGCACGACTCGCCGCCGTACGGGAACTGCGACCGAGCCCCATCGGCCGGTTCTTGCGGTTGCCGATAGTGGCCGACTGTGCGTCCAGCGGACTGCCTGCGGAGGGCGTTCGGCGTGAGGGAGGGGAAGAGCCCCAGCCCAGATCGGCTGCGGCGATGAAGAAGCTGGCGGCCTACCCAGGAGCGCTGAACCGGCTGAGTGGCCAGGTCCCGCCGGACCCGCGGACGATGCGGAAAGTCGTGGATCGGCTGGGGCTGGAGGCCGACTGGGTAGCGATCGTGCATGCCGACGGCAACGGCTTGGGCGAAGTGTTCCGCAGTGTGGTCGAGTCCACGGACGGACACGATGACCGTACTCAAGCGGACTCGCTCCGGAACTTCTCGCTGGGCGTGGACGGCTGCGCGGCACGTGCCTTGGCCAGAGCCCTGGAGAAGACGGGGCAGGAGCTGGACCAGTATGACCTCCTTCCCGTGCTACCGCTCGTCGTCGGAGGCGACGATCTCACGGTCGTGTGCGAGGGCGAGGTGGCGCTGCCGTTCACTCGCCACTATCTGGAGGCGTTCGAGGAGGAAACCGCTCGCGACATCCGGCTCCGCCCGTTGCTCGCTGCCTTGAAACTGACCCACCTGGGGGCCGGTGCAGGGGTGGCGATCGTCAAGCGCAACTACCCGTTCCACTTCGCCTACGAGCTGGCCGAGCAGTTGGCCACGGAGGAGGCGAAGAAGGTCAAGCAGTGGAGCTCCGCCCTCGCCTTCGTCGCACTGTACGAGAGCTCAGCACCGGATCTGGAGCGCATCCGGACGAGCGTTTCGTGGTCCGGCGGTTCGAGCAGTTCCGCTTCGCCCTACCTGGTCGGAGCCGGCGCGCAGGAGGCCCGTGCCCGCGGGCGTACCTGGGATGACCTGGTCGGCCGTGTGGAAGCGCTCCGCTGGCGTGACGAGCAAGGCGAGTTGCTCATCTCCCGGGGAGCGGCGCACGACCTCCGAGAGGGGCTGTGCCTTGGCCCGGAGGTGGTGGCCTCCCGGCTCGAACTGCTCAAGGCTCGATACTCCGGTGAACGCCTCAGAGCCCAGGTTCTGGAGCAGCTGACCCACGACGGTGAGCTGGTGTGGACGGTTCCCGGCGAAACCGGGGACAAGCAGGTGACGGGCCTCCTGGATGCGATGGCCGCGATGCAGTTCGTTCCGGAGGCACGATGAACGGCGAGGGCACCTTCGCGATCAAGCTCTTCATGCTGAGCGACTGGCACGTGGGCACGGGGACAGGCATTCATGGCTACGTCGACCGCATCGTGCAGCGAGACGTCGATGACGGCTCCGGCGGCCCTGCCGCCCCCATCGTCCCGGCCAAGACGCTCGTAGGCGTGTGGCGTGACTCCTGCGAGGTCGCAGCGCAGGCGCTCGACAGCGGCCCTGCGGGAACGTGGCACGAATGGCTCGGATTCCTCTTCGGCGACCAGTACGCCACCGGCGGCTCCGTCTTGCGGCCGGCCGCGCTGACGATCGAGGGCCCTTTGCGCCTTCCGGAGAGGCTGACCCGGCTGATGCGGGACAAGCCCCGGCTGGCGTGGGCGGCCACGTTCCGCAAGCCAGGTGTGGCCATCGATCCCGTCTCCGGAACCGCGAGCGAGAAGAAGTTGTGGTTCGACGAGATGGCCAGGGCAGGTCTGACGCTCGAAGGCCACGGCCGCATCGAGGGCTTCACCGAGCTGGACGAGGCGCAGCGCCGAGCAGCGATTCTGCTGCTCGCTGCCGGCGCACGGCTGCTGGAGAGCATCGGTGGCAAGCGACGGCGAGGCGCGGGCCGCTGCTCGCTTTCTCTCGAAGGACCAGGTTTCGTGCCGGATTGGTCTCCGGAAGCGGTCGTAGACGTGCCGGGTCCTCCATCGGCCGCGCTGGATACCGTGCCGGTCCGCGTATCGAAGCCGGTCTCGCAGCGAAGAGGCTGGGAGCGGGCAGAGCTCGTCGTTGACGTGGAGCAACCGATCTTGGCTGCCACCACGGTCCTCGGCAATGTCACGATCGGTGAAGGGCATGTGCCGGGCTGGTGCCTGATGCCTGAGGTGGTGCGACGGCTCGGGCGGGAAGCACACGCCCTGGTACGAACGGGCGATCTCATCGTGACGGCGGCGACCCCGCAGGCCACGGATGGCGCACGTACGCTGCCGGCGCCGCGCGCACTCGCCTGCTCCAAAGGCGGCAAAGAGATCATCGGCAATCGGATGGCCGGTCCCGTGGAGCTGGGCAAGCCCTGCAGGGACGGTTACGTCGTGCCTGCGACGGCCGAGATCGTCAAACCCCGCACGACGGTACGAATGCACAACAGCATCGACGACCGCACCCAACGCCCCACGCGGGAGATCGGCGGCATCTACGTCTACCGAGCGCTCGCCGCACGCACGACGCTACGCGCAGAGGTACGCGTCCGAGCAGGACTTTTGCAACCGGGCTGGGAGCAGCAGCTGTCAGGCCGCTGGCGAATCGGCCGGTCTTCCAAGGACGACTACGGGCAGGCGTCCGTGACCGTACAGTCGATGACGGACCAGCGCGACGACGTCGAAGCCGGTGATCTGCTCCGGGTGTGGCTGCTTTCTGACCTGCTGGTCCGTGATGTTCGGCTGCGGCCGAGCACGAGCTTGCACGATGTCGCCAGAGCCTTGGAGCATGCGCTGTCCAGGGCAGGCGCGCCCGACGTAAGCCTTGAACCGGTGGTCGAACCGCATCGGGACGGCAGCGTGACGGTCGCCGTCGGCGTGCACCGCACCGAGAGCTGGCACCGCGGCTGGCGCATGCCCCGCGCCACCCTGTACGGCCTGGCCGCAGGAAGCTGCCTTACCTTCAGGGTCACTGGTGGGCCCATCAGTTCCGACGTCTTGGCAGAAGTGCACGCCGCGGGTGTCGGGGATCGCCGTAGCGAAGGCTTCGGACAGGTCGAGCTGAATCATGATCTACTGGCTCGCCCTGTCGCTGCCGAGCAAGCGAGCGATCAGCGGAAGCACCCGGCGACCGGCCTGGAACCTCTTCTCGCACCGGGCGAGAAGGGACACCAGGAGGCACGGATCTTCGAGCTGGCCGCCTGGCGCACCGAGATTCGGCGCAGGTGCGACGGCATCCGGGGCGAACGAGAACGCCGCGCGGAGATCATTCCGAAGGGTGTCACGAATACCCAGCTCAACGCCCTGCGCGCCGTCGTACGTGAGCCGTCTGAGGAACGCGCCGTCGCTCGTTTCCGCTGGTTGACGCAGACCAACGCAGGCCGCTCCGACTGGCCGGCGGAAGCCATCTCCACGCTCCATGACCTGCTCGTTGATCAGGACACGATCTGGCGCCTGCTCGAACTTCCGGAGGAGAGCCTCGTCGTCACCGCCGACGGAGTCCAGAGCCTGCGAGCCGAACTGCGTACCGAAGCTCTCCGGATCCTCGTCGACTCCTGTCTCGCCGCGCACAGCCGGGCGGAAGTCACGGAGGAACTCGAAAGGAGCATGCGATGAGCGCAGTAGGCCGTCCGCTCAGCCGCCGGATCAAGGCGCGCGGCTGGCTGCGTACCGAGTCTCCACTGCACGTCGGCGGCCTCGAACATGACCCGTCCGAACCACTGCCGATCGCGGTGGACGGAAGAGGCCGACTGTACGTGCCGGGCACGACGCTGGCCGGCGTGCTGAAAGCCTGGTGCCTTGGCTCGGGTGAGAATCCCTCGGCGATGGACGAGGTATGGGGACACGAATCCGAGAACGACGCCGGCGGCCAGGCCAGCCGTCTGATCACTGCGGACGCCCTGGTGACGCGGACGACGGTGACCGACGAACGTGGCATTCCGGCGCATCCTCTTGCGCTCGATGCTCTGGAGTACCGGCCGTCGGTCGGCATCGACAGGGTGACCGGGACAGCGGCCCCGGAGTTCCTGTACGGCAGGCAGGTCATCCCCATTGGTTGCTACCTCCAACTGGTACTGAGCATCGAGTCGCGGGAGGACCCCGATGGCGACGAAGCCCTGATGGGTGCATTGCTGACCGCGCTCATCGGACGTCAGATTCGCCTTGGCGCCGCTACCAGCAAGGGGCTGGGGCTGGTCGGACTGCTCGACGATCCACTGGACGTGGTCGTCGACCGGTTCGACTCTCCCGATGGCCTCTTGGCCGTGCTCCGGAACGATCCGGCCAGACGGCGGAGCGTCGCCTCGCTCTGTGCGCAACTGCCAGAGCTTCCGGCCCGGCGTGAGGTGCTCGACGTACGCATCACGTGGAAACCCATCGCACCCGTCATGGTGAGGTCAGGAGCGGACGGGCTGTTCGTCGACACGCTTCCCCTGAGCACCCGGATCGACGAAACGCACCTTACGCTCGTCCTGCCAGGCTCGACGATCAAGGGGATGCTGCGCACCCGGGCCGAGTTGATCGAACGTACCGCACGTGGTCTGCCTGCGCGGGCCGCCGACCCTGGCGAGCCGGCGACCAAGCACAGCGCGGCGTTCCGAGCACAACTCGATCAGCTGACTGCCGTCCGAGTCCTGTTCGGCGCGGCACGCGACGATGTCCGCGACCACCAGGCCGGGGCACTACGTGCGGAGGAATGCCTGGCCTGCCTCAGCATCCCGCAGGAGCTGTGGGCCTCGGTCACCGGATTCGGCGAAGAGACGAGTCCGCCTGAAGGCGACCTGTCGCCCCGAATGCCGGAATCTATCCGGGATCAGCTGACCGACGTGGGGCTGGAGCGTTCGGACCATGTCGCACTCGACCGTTGGACCGGCGGCGCCGCGGACGGACGGCTGTTCAGTGTCCTTGAGCCGCACAACGTCGCTTGGGAGCCCATCCGCCTGTCGGTGGATCTCACCCGACTCGGCGTGACAAAGGCGATCGGTCTTGCTCTGCTGCTCCTCGTCCTCCGTGACCTCGCCAACGGCCGAATCACCATGGGGGCCGCCACCAACCGCGGGTTCGGCGACGTGGACGTCACTGACATCTCGTTGTCCGGCGGCCCGTGGGCAGACCAGGTGTCGCTCACTGACGTTCTCGCCGGCACCGAGGTAGCAGGCATGTCGGAGGCGTGGACCGCGTATCTGAACCAGGAGGCGTCATGACGACGCTCTACACCGCATTCACGCAGGATGTCACCCTTGCCGAGGCACTGGCCAAAGCGGACATGGAGGGAGCCTGCGCCTTCTTGACGACTCCCACGGCGTTCAGTATCGCCAGGGTCCGCGGCGGCACCTGTGAGATGCCGCAAGGCCGGGTCGACCTGGCGGCCGTGTACGAAGCGCGCGTGTTCACGCCACGGGCCGAGCTTCGCTGGATGGAAACCGAGGGGCACGCAGTCGTCCTAACCGAGGAGGAAGGCATCCTTCCGCCGAGCTTTTCGGAGCACCTGCCGCCCATGCAGGCAGTGGCCACCTTGCCGGCCCGCTACCTAGTGTGGGGTCATGCCTCCAGCCCCAGGCCCGGATGGGTGACTCTGAGGTCGAGGGAGGTAGGTGCGATCACGCTTCCCTCGCCACGCTCAGCAACGGACAGGGTACGGCTTACCGCTCGCGAGTACGTCGTCGCTGATACCGATCACGGCAATGCGTACGTCGCCGAGGAGCGCCTCGTCGGCTTCGAGCCCTACTCACCGGAAGGAGCGGCATGATGGCCGAAGGCTTCCTCAACCCGTACACCTTCGTCCCTGCGTTCCCTCGTGACGAGCTTCCCGAACCGCTCCGCGATGGCCCACCCCCCTCACGGGACCTGCTCCATCAGGAGCGCTGGAGCGGCCGCATCCATGTGAGGCTGACCGTGGCAACGCCGCTCCTGCTTCTGGACCCGAACCGGACCCACTCACCATCCGAAGGCGCCGATGGGCACGAGGTCTATCCGGTTCGGGTGCGGGAGGGGCGCCCGTATCTCGCGCCCACCGCCGTCAAGGGAATGCTCCGGTCCGCCTTCGAAGCCGTCACCAATTCCCGGTTCGGGGTTTTCGATGGCCATCAGGAGCCGCTCGCCTTCCGTCGCGATGCCGGCTTTGCGCCCGGCTTGGTGCCTGTCCGTGTGGCGGGCGACGGTGTACTCGAGCAGTACAGGGCGGTACCTCTTGAGATGTACGACAAGCACGGCAAGCTGCTTCCTGGCCGTTCACTGCGTCACATGCAGCAGATTCGTGCTGTCATCGTCCGCAAGGACAAAGGCCGCACGGAGGCTATGGAGGTTCGAGTACCGAAAAGTGCTAAGAAATTCGAAGGAAAGAGAGTCGTCGAAGGCTTCGCGTACGTAACCGGCCCCACGATCGAGAAGAAACGATTCGAGAGATTTTTCTATGGAGATCCGGAGCAGCGTGCGCCGCTCAAGCTTGCTCGTGACTGGCAGGACATCGTCGACGACTGGGATCGACTCATCGACAGCTACAAGAACGCACACAGCAACGAAGAGCTGTACCAGCGGCCCACAGGTAATGGGCGCGTAGCGGCCCCTGGAGAGCGGATCGGCGAGGGGCCAGGGCAGCTCGCATGGAGCCCCCATATCTACGACCCCGCTCACCAGGCCCTGCGATCCGGCACGCTATGCTATGCACGGTTGAACAAAGAGCGCAAAGTCGAACGGCTCTACCCTGTATTGGTCCCGCGGGATGTGTACGCGGTTGCGCCGGCGGAACTGCTGCATTCGTCTCTGCGTCCAGCTTCCTGCTACACCAAGATGTCTCCGGCGGACCGTCTGTTCGGATGGGTGGCTCCCGCGGGCAGGAATATGAGGCCCTCCTCCTATCGTGGACGGCTCCGCATCGGCCCAGCGACGTGCGCCGATGATGCCGGCACAGCCATACGCAGATTCTCGGCCGACGGCCTGCCGCTGGCCGTCCTGGGTACGCCGAAGCCGCAGCAGGGCCGCTTCTACGTCGCGCGAAGTGCCACGCACCCCGATAAGCCCGTGGAAGACCGCATCGCCAAGGCCGAGATCTACCGGCCGGGGCGCGGGCTGCGAGGCCGCAAGGTTTACTGGCATCACGCGGGGCTGGATGCACAACGCCACTGGCAACTCCCTGCCGGCGGCTCTGATCCCACCCAGGTCCTGGTGGCCGGGCGCTACCGCGAATATCTGCGGCCAAGAGCGCTGGCCAACGAGTCCGCTCCTCTGGCCCGCAACAAGGCTCATTTCGACACAGGCGACGCCGAACAGCGAGACTCGCAGAATCGATCAATTGAGGGATGGGTAGTTCCCGGTACCACCTTCGAATTCGCCATAGACGTCCATGACGTCGATGAATGCGAGCTGGGCGCCCTTGCCTGGCTGCTGAACCTTCCGGCCGGCCACTTCCAGCGGCTCGGTTTCGGCCGCCCCTTGGGCTTCGGCAGCGTCAGGCTGGACGTCGAACATGCCGAACTACACAAGGGAGCCGACTACAGCGCATACTACAGAACACTTTCCGGAAATCTCCCAGAGAGCGACTGGCGCTCGATCATCGACGCTGCACGCAAGACGTTCGACGCCATAGTGGAATCATCGCCGGCCTTGAAAATCATCCGTCAGGACATACTCGCTACGACTCGCGGTGTTTCACACCTGCCGGTCCATTACCCCAGGGTTCGCGAAGAATCCCTCGGCAAGGCGATCCCGATGCCGCCTGACCCGCGCGGCCTCCAGTACAAATGGTTCACGGCCAACGAGCAACCGAGCGGAAAGTCGATCATGTACGGCCGAGGACGCTCGCTACCCCGCCCGACCGGGGATCAACCACCGCTGGAAGTCTACATATCCGACGACAAGGGCGCCGATCCAGCAGGCAGCACGAGAGGGCGCAATAGACAGCAAAGCGGGAATTTCAGACAAGGCAGGGAACGGAGGCGAGGCAACAGGTGACAAGGCTAGTGTCCGGATCTTAGAAATGTCGGTCCGCGGCGTTAAGGTCGGCTGCATTGATCCGGCACATCGCTCCAGGAGGTCGACATTTCACAAAACGGCACGCTCCTGGTGCACGCGATCGGCGACGGCGATCTTGGATTCCCACTCCCGGGATCGTTTCCTGACCTCGAAGGTGACCCGCAGGGAGTCGGCAAGGACCGTCGACCCTTGCGGAAGATCTTCGATGGTATGGCCACTGGACTGCAGGTGACGCGTGTCGTCCTCCTGGGGACCACCAACAGCCGTGAAGGTCATGAGACGACTCTCGCCGACTGTGCCACGGGCATCAGAACGGCGTTGATCTCAGATGAGGGCCTCTGCGGCGCCCGATTCCCTGCATCCGCCGTCTCAGTAGTCAAGGTCGCCAGTCCCGTCATTCACGACGCCTCGGCCGCTCTCGCCGAATGGCTGGGACGAAACCGGGCCACAGAGGTCATGGTCACGTGCGGATCAGGGGCCTTCGCCCTGAGCGCCGGTGCGGTGTGCGCAGCCTTGGAGACCCATCACGCCGTCCGCATCGCCCACATCGATGCTCCGATGGAGTCGTACACGCTGAACCAGCCGACAGATCCAGACCTGCACCTCAAGTCCTGGCTCTTACGGCACCGATTCTGGGACGCTCTCACCGAAGCGGATCCCGCCAACGCGACACTGTGGCAGATCCTGGCGGCCCGTCACGCCGCCGACTCCGCCCTTATGGAGCGCCTCGTCATCGCCGATCATCCGGAGCTCAGCTCGTTGGCCAAGCGGTGGCCCACCGTGCAGGCCGCCATCGCCGAGCGGGCAGGGCGCGGTGAAGCTGCCGACTACGGTCTCCTGCGCGCCTGGTACGGAGAGCAACTACGCCGGTGCTTCGGGAACGAAGAAGGCAAGCTCTCTCCAGACACTCGCGACAAGATCGGCCGCCTCGTTGACGCGCTCGTGACGCGGGCCGACGGCAACGGGCACTTGTCGGCTCACATCCGGCAAGCCGCCCGATCCCTGAATAATGACCTCGGGTCAGCTTGCGTACGTATGATCCGGGACTTTCGCCTCACCGCCTTGTACACCAACGCGGCCACACACCAGGCCCATCTGCAACCCGAACATCGCACCCAGGGCCCTCTCCCGCCCACGTTGCTGGCGGCCATCCAGAGCTGGGAGAACGGAGATCCCGCAGTTCAGCTCATCGCCCGCGCCGGCGAGCCGGCCTGGCCGGTTGTCGGCAGCGGCGACGTCCTTGCGCTCGTAGCCGTCGGTCTCGACAAGCCAGGCGTACAGACGGAGGACCGGCATACGGCCGAAGCCATACTCGCCGAGCTATGGGAGCGACGTGAGCGTCTTCTCCGCCGCGGCATCCTTCGAGTGCGACTTCTGGCAAGCCCGGAGAGCCTGGAACGTGCTCACCGCATCGCCCAGGACATCACCGCCGTCCACACCGATGTGGACGTCCGCGTGATCGAGGGGATCAAGGGAGGGCTCGACCAGGTGCGCGAGGCCATCGTCGACGCGCTGAGCTCGGAAGCGCAACCCACCGGCCGTACCGGCTCAGGCAGCCTCCGGGACGTCGACGAGATCATCCTGTTCCTCAATCCCGGTCCTCCGCTGACCAACTACGGCATGATCGCCGCCGGAGTGGCGTGGTCCCTGATCGCCGCCTGCCCCCTGTCGATGATGGAGTTGACTCGCGTCAACTCCGTGACCCAGGTCAGAGGCGGGCGCCCGGTCCTGGCCCGGCTCGGCGCCGATCGAATGTTGGCACGCCTCGCCATCAGCGCGATCAGGCGGCTCGACCTCCGCACCGCACGTCGTCTCCTGGAGCGAGGCTCCACCAGACTGCAGGCCGTGCTACCCGCCCTTGAACAGCTGGAAGCCGGCTTGTACGGTCCCTGCCCGCGCGAGTGGAGGCGCACCGAGCGGATTGCACTTGCCCGGCAACGCATCCGCCTCATCGCTCATGCGTGCAGCGATCATCCTGGCCTGGCGGCGTACCTGACGGTCACCGCGCTGCGCCCGGTCCTGTTCTCTTGGAGCACCTGGAAGGCGATGCGGACCGCTTACCCCGCCCTCGACCAGCTCTCTCTACTCGCCAATCAATCAGAGCACAGCCACGCCCTCGACCGGCGGCCACCAGGATCCGGCCGCCGGCACAACAACCGGCCGCATGCCGGGGCCCACCAACCCCTCATCCAAGCCGCACGCCAACTCGGGGGAACACCCGAAACTGATACACGTCTCATCAATCTACATAAAACAGTCATCACCACTATCGAATCCATATTTCCGGAAGCCGGTTGACGATCAGGGAACGTTCCTGCCAACCTCAAAGGGTCCAACGGCCAACGCCAGCGGACCCCGAGCGATTCATGCCGCTCCTTTGAGGGCTCTCGGATTTCGAGAGCCGATGCCGCAAGAGCGCGCCGATTCGGCGCCCTCTTCGCCGTACTCGGAGGGGCCTCGCCATGCACATCGCCAACGAGCCGAACGACCCGATCGACTTCTACTCCTACTTCATCCTCGTCTCACCGGCCCTGCGCGCCGCAGCTGTCCGCCCGCTTCGCCGTGCACGTCACCGCGGTCAGGCATGCCAGGGCGTACAGGCGGCTCGGTGGTGTGACGAGTGCGAGCAGACGATCTGCGACCTCCTTCTCAACGGCTATAACAAGCTCCGCGCCGCCATGAGCGGCGACTGCCCCCGGACGAAGTCCGGCGAGCCCATTAAGGAGATGCAGGCCATCGTGCAGTGGCTCAGCACACCCATCACCGTGGAGGAGCTGCAACACGCCGCCAGCCGGCTCCGGCAGCACCCGACGCCGCACGAACCGCCGTACATCCGTGCCGCGCGGGCGCAGCTCGTGCATTACGAGCTGCGAAGCCTCGAAGCCAAAGTGACACGATCCGCTGCCCAGGCCCGTGGAGCGTCCGCTCAGCCGGCCCGAGACCTCAAGACCGCCGCATGGGCGGCACCCCTCCGCGCGGACGACTACGCCTTCGAGTTGCTGCTCGACGCCGTCCTCCGCCTGCGGCAGGGCGCCTGCGACCCGTTGGCCATCCCCGACCACCTCATCAACAGGCCCCCGCACATCGGCCGCTCCCAAGCCCAGCGCGTGCTGCGGGCCAGCATGGAGACGCTTCGGCTGGCGCATCCCGACTTCTACTGCGCCAACGTGATCACATTCCTGTACTCCACCGAGGAGCTTCCCGATTCGGTTGAGAGCACCGCCCCCACACCCGAAGACGTGATCATCGACCGCGAGAACGCGCGGCTCGCTCGCCGGACGCTCAGGGCGCTGATCGGCAACGGCGCAGCACAGCGCTCGCAACAGCACTACCGCGCGTTGCTGAGGGACATCTCCGCGACCGTCCTCCCCAGCGGCCCGCAGCTGCTTGCGTGGGTGGCGCGAAGGTTCGACATTGACGAGAACCTCGCTGAGCTCTTCCTCCGAAGGCTGGTCAGGCTGGCGTTCTCGGCCGGATTGGACTGGGTCGCTGACAACTGTGCATGATCCATTGAGATCTGCAGCGAACCTCCGGGGGTTTCTGCACTACCGGAGGTTCGCTGCAAAATGCCATGTTCGGAGCCGCATCTTGCATAGGCTGGCCTGGGACTTTACGTTGGGGTCCTCATCGCCCCTACGAGGGGTCTCAACATGAAGTGCGGGCACTCGCTGAGACGCTGGCAGGAGAGTCCTCATCGCCCCTACGAGGGGTCTCAACGTGGAGGGGCAGCAGCAGGCGGCGGCCACGTTCGCGCGTCCTCATCGCCCCTACGAGGGGTCTCAACACCTCAACCTGACCGGCCACTACCGGTGTGCGCGGTCCTCATCGCCCCTACGAGGGGTCTCAACAACGGGCCCGTCAGCGGCTCGCGGAGGTCAACGCGTCCTCATCGCCCCTACGAGGGGTCTCAACGCGCTTGAACGGGTTCCACCGACGCGGCTCCGGGACGTCCTCATCGCCCCTACGAGGGGTCTCAACACCGCCGCGAGGCCGACTTGGCGTACAGGCAGGCGCGTCCTCATCGCCCCTACGAGGGGTCTCAACTCAAACGCGCGTGAGCGCGCGAAGGTCACGCCACAGTCCTCATCGCCCCTACGAGGGGTCTCAACACGGAGGGGCGGGGGCCGCATTCGTGCTGCCCGGGGTCCTCATCGCCCCTACGAGGGGTCTCAACTACGGGTTCGGTGCGTTCAGGGAGTCGCCACGCCTCGTCCTCATCGCCCCTACGAGGGGTCTCAACCGCGGGGTCATCGTTTCGCGTGGGGTCGGTCACGCGTCCTCATCGCCCCTACGAGGGGTCTCAACGGCAGGTCTTCCCACGCGGGGCGGGTTGTGCGGGCGGTCCTCATCGCCCCTACGAGGGGTCTCAACGCGTCCACCTTGACCTTGCGGTCCTTGATGTCCTGGTCCTCATCGCCCCTACGAGGGGTCTCAACGGCGCCATCAGGGCCCACAGGACGGCGAGCTGCTTTTCGAGTCCTCATCGCCCCTACGAGGGGTCTCAACCCGTCCTGCTCGGCTCCACCGAGAAGATGGGCACCGGCGTCCTCATCGCCCCTACGAGGGGTCTCAACCCTTGTCGTGGCCGTCCCACAGATCGCGGATTACGGTGGGTCCTCATCGCCCCTACGAGGGGTCTCAACGCGGTGTTGGTGCCGCCCATGTTGCCGAACCGCTCGAGGTCCTCATCGCCCCTACGAGGGGTCTCAACTGGCGATCGGGGCGGACATCTACGTGGGCGACCGCGAGAGTCCTCATCGCCCCTACGAGGGGTCTCAACCGGCCTTCCCCGCCATGTTGGCCACCCGGCCCTGGTCCTCATCGCCCCTACGAGGGGTCTCAACATCTCACGCGCCCAGCCGGGCCTCTTCTCGTCAAGGTCCTCATCGCCCCTACGAGGGGTCTCAACTGGTCACGACAGCCTCAGCGACATGGCGAGGTGCGCGTCCTCATCGCCCCTACGAGGGGTCTCAACATGTACTGCCGGTACAGGGCCACCGCGAGCGTGTGCCCGTCCTCATCGCCCTACGAGGGGTCTCAACTCGACGGGTTCGATGCAGCGGACGGGTAGTACGAGCGGGTCCTCATCGCCCCTACGAGGGGTCTCAACAGCAGCTGCCGCTTCACGGGCCTGGTACGTCCTTCACGTCCTCATCGCCCCTAGGAGGGGTCTCAACGGTCCGGCCCGTACACGGCGGTGTGGATCGCGGGTCCTCATCGCCCCTACGAGGGGTCTCAACCGGGAGCCGATCAGCCACTGCCCGTCCGGCAGGAGGAGTCCTCATCGCCCCTACGAGGGGTCTCAACGCGACGGCTCCCCAGTCTTGATCACGAATCCCGTCCTCATCGCCCCTACGAGGGGTCTCATCAGGGATCGCCTAGTCCGCATCCTCACTGCGAGGAGTGGTCTTGGGCTAGATCCGCTTCAACGGAGGGGTGGGTGGCCCTCGCGGTTTCTCCATCGTGGCCGAAAGCCTTGCCGCAGGCCGGTGAGCTGGATTTTCGTCATCCTTGGTGCGACCGTGGGCTGGTCACCGAGTATCCGTTCTCACAGTAGGTGGTGATGCCTCCTCGCAGGGTGGCGAGCGCCGCTTGCACGCGCCGCAACACGTAGGGCCGCAGCATGCCTGCCATTTCGGCTGGAGCGGTGAAACGGAAGTTCTGCAGCTCGGAGTCCACGATCTGCAGATCCGCGATCTGCCCGGCCTCAAGTACTCCGCCGTCGAAGATGAACATCAAGGAGTCGTCCCAGGGACCGTGTGGCGGCACCCAGTCGACCACGAGAGCGGGACCGATCTCGAGGTCGAGTCCGAGTTCTTCCTTGACCTCGCGCCGAGCGGCGGCGGCCGGCGGTTCGTTGCTTTCCGCCATGCCACCAGGAAGATCCCAATTGGGCTTGTAGGCGGGGTCCACCAGTAGGACCCAGCCGCGCTCGTCCCGAATGAGCACGTCGGCGCCGACGCGCTTGCGCGCTTGGCGGGCGTTGCCTTCGGCGAGGTAGGCGTTCCAGGCTTCAGGATCACGTTCGTAGAGCGGAGCGTCGGAGCTCACGGGGCTGGCCTCCTTACTGATACAACCAGCATCGCTCGCGATGTGCTTCTTGCAGGACGCCAAGGCAGTCGGCGGCCCCGCGGTGACCTTGGTGTGCCTGCAGTTGAGCTCGTAGTTCGGTGAGGTGCCGGGTCACGACAAGCGAGCTCAACGAGCGGGTGTTGTCCACCGCTTCGGTGATCAGTACGCAGGCTTCGTCGAGTTGGTTCTGCTGGAGCAGGGCGCTGGCCAGCGTCAGCTGGCCGAGTGCTCTGCTGCGGGTTCGCGATGCCGCGCGGATGTTGAGGAAGCGACGGGCGTGGTGTTGCGAGTCGGTGGGCCGTCCGCAGCGTAGGAGGCATCGTGCGGTGTCGAGTGCCAGGGTCGCTTCGTCGTACGGCGCGGTCCAGGGTGATGGGGTGATCTGCGGTCGCTGCCCGAGCATGTCCTCCGCGCGGATGAGCAGGCGCGCTGATCGGGTGGAATCCTGCTGCGCGGCCAGGCCGCTTGCAGCTCTGGCCAGGAGGCGCGCGTGGAGGGCGGGTGCTGGTGTGCGGGCGCGTGTGAGGATCGCCACGCCGCGCTCGGCGTGGGTGACGGCTTCGCCAGCGCGCCCGAGATGCAGGGTGATGTGGCTGATACTGCCCAGGACGTGCGCTTCGAGGTGCCGATCGCTGCCCAGACCGGCGAAGTCGAGGGCTCGGCCGAAGTGCTGCCCGGCGAGAACGTCGTTGCCGGCGTCATGGGCCATCCAGCCCGCCATCTCGGTGAACGCGGCCGCGGTGGTGAACAGCTGAGCGCCGTCCGGACCACTGAACAGGCGGGGTGCGATGGCGGTCCGGAGGTAGTCCATCACTGTGGCATACAGGTGGCCTCCGCCTACCTGCCGATCGGCTTGCCGGAGGGATGTGATCTTGCCGAGTTCCGGCTCCGTTTCTGTAGTCATCGGTGGGGCTGAGGCGGTGCTTGCGGCGTCCGAGGCGAACAGGGTGTCCTCGTCCAGGTGGAAGATGACGCAATAGAGCAGCCGGTACCGCTCGCTCATGACAGCGATCTTGCCGGATTCCCACCGACGGATCGAGCGGACCAGATCGGCGTGGCTGGGCAGGTCGTGCTTGTCGTCACCGGCCGCTTCGCGGAGGCGGCGGGCGGTGGCGTGGACGTCCCACTTGCGCTCCTTGCGCTCGGCGCGGATTCTCGCTGACCACACGGGTGTTCCGGCCATGGCAGCCTCCGTGGGTGCCCGAGTACGTCATGTGTCCGCCTGCTCTTCGCATCTTCTCTGTTCAACGGCGCCGACGCAGGCCCCTTCGGCGGAGTTCTACGAAGTCGTAGCCCTGCGGCGATACCGTTTCATGGGAAGGCCGGGGGTGACTGCACTGCTATGACCCATACGGGCGGGTTTGCTCACGCGTCCCTGGCAAGCGGACCCACCCAAGGCTTCCGCCAGCCGTGTGACGTCGTATTACACACCTGGAGTTCCATCGCTCGTTTCGACTCCGAGCGCCGGCGACTTTGGGCAAGCTTTTGGTCCATGTGGGCGAAGGGCATGTCACAGGAAGCGCGGTCTTCGGGCACGGATTTCAGGGATGCGGCGAGCCCTCTGACTTCCGCCTCCTCGCGGATGCTGCCGACTCGCGTTCGAGAGCGAAGTCCGGCTCTTGCTGGACTTGCTGTCCTGCTGATCGTGGGCGGCGCGCTGGCGACCACGGTCCTGGTGATGAACGCGGACAAGCGCGTCTCGGCCATCATGGTGACGAAGCAGATCGGCGCCGGCCAGCCGTTCGATACCGCATCGATCCGCGAAGCGCTGGTCGTCGAGGACGGTGTGCCGTACGAACTGTGGGCCCACCGCACACAGGTCGCTCACACTCGTGCCGCCGTCACCCTGCTCCCCGGCACGCTGGTCACCCCGGACATGACCATGGAGTGGCACAGCGAGCTCGTCCCCGGCAAGGCCCGGGTGGGCCTGGCGCTCAAGCCCGGCCAACTGCCCAACGACATGCAGCCGGGTCAGCGCGTGCAGATCGTTCTCGTGCCCGGCGGCCACGCCACGGAAGGACAGCAGAGTCGGCTGCTGGTCGAGAACGCGCTCGTCACCAACGTCAGCAAGAGCCGGAATGCGGCGACGGACGAGGTGACCGTGGTCGTGGACAGCACCATCGCCCCGGAGATCGCCGCATACTCTGCCGCAGACCAGATCGCCATCACAGAGCTCCCCGGCTCTCGGTGACCCCAGATTTCCTACGCCAGCCAGATGTCGCGTGGCCCGCTCCCTTGCTCGCAAAACGCGGCATGCTCGGCGAGCAGCCTGTGCCACGCGGCACGAGCCTGGACATGGCGGCCCCGCGCGGCCTCCTCAACGTCCCCGCTGGGGTTGCGCCGCAGGATGAGATAGTGACCGCCCTCGCACACGAACTCGTAGGCATCACAGCAGCACACGCCTCTGATTCGAGGGGTCTTGCCGATCGACTTCGCGTAAGGCTCCCACTTGATCACCGCGCAACACCTGGCAGTCGCAAGCCATGAGCAGCTCTGGCCGCCTCAAGCCAGCAGGACCCGAGTGGGGTGGTCGCCCGATGAGACAGTGCTGGCCCAAGTGACCAGGGTTGAAGGCAGTACTCCTGTCGCGGATGTGAGGCGGCGAGGGGGAGGACTGGACCGGATCGTGAGCCCGCAGTTTTGGCCGCCGAGGCAACGATGCGCCTGCCGAGCTGGGCTGAAGTGTTCATCCCGTCCAGCCAAGCCCGCATACCCTCGGAGGGCAGGATGGCAAGGAGGGACAGAGCCGGACACCGCCGTGACCGCGAATGTCCTCACACGGACAAGGTCGACTAGCTGATCACTTCGACTTCGATGGCCAGGACACCCAGGCGCTCCTTCTCGGGTGGATAGATGCTCCTGATCACCGCCAGCAACGCAGCGGTGTCCTCACCGAGCTCCCCGCCGATGGCTACCGGATCCTCGTGCTTGAGCAACTCCTCGAAGGACACGTACTCCGACACTCGCACGACACGCGTACGCAGCCGCTGCTCTCCTGCAACGAAGTCCAACAGCTGGCCGGGCTGGATCTTGCGCATGCTCGCGTACCCGACCCGCACCTCGACTGTCTTGACACCCGAGACGATGAGGTCGAAGTACGGCTTGCGGAGGTTCAGCTCACGACGCGGTGGGACATCCTGCGCCTCGCTCATGGTGTCGCTCCAACCTGCTCGGTGGCGGCCAAGGCCGCCCGGAACTCGGCGGCGTGGCTCGTCCCAGGGAATCTGGTGGTCAGGACGTTGTCGAGTGCGGTGGCCCGAGCGTGGACCGAGGCGACCATCCTCGGGGTGGCCAGAGCCCGCAGACCCTGCTGAACCGCATCCGTAGCCGAGCCGAGGCAGGCCATCGCCGTGGCGAGGTCCAGGTGTGCGATCGCCTCCCGGCTCGCTGATCGATGGCCGATCGGGGTTGCTTCGTGGGCTTGGATCGCCCGTTCGGCGTGCCGGCGGGCTTGCTCGTAGTCTCCCAGCCACAGATAGGACGAAGCGGTGTAGGTGGTCATGGCGTAGGCCGCCAGGGGCCCGGTGTCGAGGCCGTCCGGGCGCCGAGGTGTACAGGCAGGCAGTGCGTTCCACAGCCGGTCGCCCTGCCGGAAACTGGCGTCGAAGGCGTCGTGATCGCCTAGCCGGGCGTGGCCGCGTGAGACCTGAGCGTGCAGCCGTACCTCCAGCGGATGGCCGGCGGAGACGCGGCGCAGCCCCCGCTCGGCTGCCCGGACGGCGCGTTCTGGCTGCCCCGCGTGCAGGGCGATGGAGGCCATCACGTCTGCCGCCCAGGCGCACAGCTCGTCGTGGCCGGCCTGGTCGGCGTGCTCGTAGCAGTCGAGGGCATATGCCTGTCCGGCCAGCGGGTCACCGAGGTCGTGGGCCAGCCAGGCGAGTGTCTCCGACAACCAGCCCGCGCAGACGTACAGTTCCCGCTCCTCCTTGAGGGTGTGCGGGCCGGCTATGAGCTGGTCGACCTTACGCCGGTGGAAGCGAGCGACCGTGAACAGCTCGGCCGGGGCGCGCCGTGAATAGCTGCCCGTGATGTCGTTGACGGCGTTGTGCAGGTGGTCCAGGGTGGCGCGGCCAACTGCTGTGGTGCCGGCTCGCCGGGTGAACTCCATGGCCTCGTACGCGGCCTCGCCCAGGACCTGACTGACCGTGGTGGCCAGGCCCAGCTTGAGTGCGTCGCGCCGGTTCGTGAGATCGACCTCTTCCCGTTCGCCGTCGATCTCATTGTCACCGCAGTCGGCGAACAGCATGCGCGGGTCTCGGGAGAACACGCGACCGTACAGCAGCCGGTAGCGCTCCGTCATCGTGACGACCTTGCCGGACTCCCAGCGGCGGATGTAGCGCACCAGCGAGTCGTGGTCGGGAAGGGCGTCCTTGCCCGCGGCGCTTCTGAGGTGGCGGGCCATGCTGTGCACATCCCAGTCACGGGCCTCGCGCTCGCTCCGGATAAGTGCCGGCCAGCCCATGGTTCATCACCTCGGGAGAAAGTACTGCTCACAGCCTTGATGCAGGCTTTGCCAAACCCTACGCTACTCTTCGCGGTCGAGAAGTAGCAGGGTGTGCTTATAGGGGGGTTGTGGATGATTCGCGGTCGTGCCGGAGCGCTCCTGCTCATGCCGATGGCGGTGGCCGCCTGTCAGGCGCCCACTGTCGCAAGTCCGCCCTCACGCCCAGCCGCCCCGTCGAGCACGGCGCCGAGCCCTGAACTGTCGCCGGCCCGTCGTCCTCACGATCTTGTCGTGGAGGCGTACTCCGCCTATTGGCCCGCCCTGGCCGAAGCGGGTAGGTCATCGCCCGACAGGGCTCGCGAGTTGCTGGAGCCGTACGTGCAGGATGGCTACCTCGACCACCTCGTGGACGGCGTTCGCAGCCTCATCAAGCAGGGGCGCGAGCCGTACGGCCAAGCCGCTCCGCGGATCAAGGAAGTGCGGGTGGGCGGCAAGCACGCCGAGGTCACCGACTGCCTGGACATGTCCCGGGCGGCGATGGCCGATCGCCGGACGCACCGGCTGATACCGGAGACCGCGGACTCCCAGACGTCCACCACGGTCAACGCAACCCTGAAACAGTCGTCCGACGGACGGTGGCGGCTGACGGCGTTGACCATGAAGGGGGCGGCATGCACGCCGCCGTCGCGCTGACCCCGCTCCTCCTGTTCCTGGCCGGTCCACCAGCGGGCGACGACAACGGCGCCAGGCGTATGGGTGGCGACTGGATCGCGTACGGCATCCACCGAAGCACCGATTCAGGAACTCCCGCTGCTCGCTCGCGGGCAGGCGGAGGGTTCACGAACTGCCGCAGCATCCCGGGCGAGGGGCAGATCAGTTACGTCCAGTGCGATGAGGGGCCCGACGGTAAGAAGAACATGTTCAACGCCGCCACCCCCGCAGATCCGGCCATCACGCCGGAGATGCTGATGGAGCAGGCGTTGCGCGAGCTGACGCCGTCGAAGCCCAAGATCGTCACTGCTCCGCCCCGAGGCAAGCCGGGCTATGTGGGCCTGCGCCAGTTCTTCTGGTTCGAGCCGGGCCAATGGCATGCGATCAGCAGGAAGGCCACTGCGGGCCCGGTATGGGCCGAGGTCACCGCGACCCCCAGCGTGCTGACGATCCAGCCCGGCGAGAGGCAGTCGACTCTGACCTGTCGAGGCCCCGGCGTGCCGTACGACCTGACGAAGTCTCCCGATGAGCAGAACAGCGAGTGCACCCACGTGTTCACGCAGTCCAGCGCCGGACTCCCGAACTCCGAGTACCGCGTCAAGGCGACAGTGACCTGGTCAGCGGCATGGAGCGGGTCGGGTGGCTCTGGCGGCACGCTCGCCCCCATCACCACGTCCGCGACCTTCCCGCTGCGCATCGGTGAAGCTCCCGCGCTGGTCGGAAGGGACTCGTGATGGCGGGAAAGATCAAGCCGGACACGACACAGAGCTCGGCCAGCCCGGAGCTGCCGCCGGCTCAAGTGCCGAAACTGTTGCCGCAGCCACGGCAGCGCCGCCGCAGCTCCATGGTGCTGGGCACGCTCGTGGTCCTCGGCGGGATGTTCCTGGCCTTCCAGGTCGTCAACCGCATGAGCAATCGCGAACCGGTGCTCGTGATCACCCGTGACGTCGCGCTCGGCCAGCCCATCACCGCCGAGAACGTCTCCACGGCGATGGTCGGCGGAGACGAGAACGTCGCCATGGTGCGAGGCGAGGATCTGCACAAGGTGATAGGCATGCGGGCGGCCCTCGACCTGATGAGCGGCACGTTGCTCCAGCGCCGGATGGTCACCGATCAGGTCACGCCGCTGGCGGATCAGCAGCTCGTCCCCATCGCGGTCAAGCCGAGTCGCCTTCCGGCGCGCGGGCTCCGGCCGGGCGATCGCCTCTCCGTGATGCTCCGCCCGGAGATCTCCGCAGCCACGGCGCAGGAGTCGCCCGGCAGTGTCGAGGCGGTGGTGGACCACACGAAGGGGCCCGACGACGACGGTCTGATGGTCGTGGACGTCCTGGTGGACAAGGTCGATGCGCCGAAGCTCGGGCCGCTGGCCGCGGACGGACAGGTCGCTCTCGCGCTCATGCCGAGGAGGCCCTGAATGGCGATGTATGCCCTGATGAGCGCGGGCGGCTCGCCGGGAGTCACCACCACCGCTCTGGCGGTGACCTACGCCTGGAAGGGGCGGGCGCTGCTAGCCGAATGCGATCCCGCCGGCGGCAACGTGCTGCAGGGGCTGCTGGGCGGGAGCATGGAAGGACACGAGTCCGGGCTGCTGGAGCTGGCACTGGCCGCCGCGCACGACCCCGACCCGGAGGTCCTGTGGCGATTCGTCATCGCACTCGATCGCGACGCGCGCGAATGGCTTCTGCTGCCAGGTCTGCGTGACCCTCGCCACCTGGTACAGCTCGACGGCGCCTGGGACACCATCAGCGAAGCTCTCAAGGTAGCCCAGGACAAGGCCGACGTCGTGCTCGACGTGGGGCAGATCGGACGAGTGGACACCCCGATGAGCCTGATCTCCGCTTCCGACCTGGCCGTGATGCTGCTGCACCCCACCCTGCGCCACGTGGCCCAGGCACGCCCGCGGCTCGAAGCGCTCGGCCGCTATGTCGGGGCCGAAGTGCCGGTCGGGCTGTGCGTGGTCGGCAACGGCCCGTACTCACTCAAAGAGATCAGCGGCGCCCTGTACGACCTGCCGGTGCTCGCGTGGATCCCCGACGACAAGAAGTCCGCCGAGGTGCTGTCCGATGGCAAGCAGGCCAGGAAGTCGTTCCACCGGTCCGCTCTGATGCGCGGCGCCTCCGCGCTGGGTGCGGAGATGAGGCAGCGGCTGTCCGCCGGGACGGCGGTGGCCGGATGAACGGGGCCTGGCCTCCGAGAGCGGAGACCGAGACGACTGCGTCGGCCGGCGACGAGCGCGCGTTCCGCGAGGCCGTGCTCTCGATCGCCACCTCCGTCGCGGACGATCTCAAGGACACCGAAGACCGTGAGGCCGCCCTCCAGGTCATCAAGGCCCAAGTGCAGCGGTGGACGCAGCAACAGATCGCCCTCGGCCGAGCCGTCAGCGTCGGCACACAGCGCAAGCTGGTCGAGGCGGTGGCCGATGAACGGTTCGAGCTGGGCTCGCTCACCCCGTTCATCAGAGACCGTCGCGTGGAGAGCATCGACCTCAACGGATGCGACCAGGTGTGGATCACCTACAGCGACGGCACGTGCCGTCGCGGGCCGGTGATCGCCTCCAGCGACGACGACCTGATCAAGATGATCCAGATGTGGGCCCTGCACAAGAGCTACAACCCTCGCGAGTTCTCCGCCGCCAGCCCGCTGCTCAACACCGCCCTGAGGCCCGGCGACGGGGAGGACGGAGTGGGCGTGCGGCTCAGCGCCACCATGGCGGTGACCCCGCGGCCGTGTGCCAGCATCCGCTGTCACCGGCTGGTCGACGTCACCCTGGAGGACCTGCTCAAGCTCGGGACGATCAACCGCAGCCTCTACTTCTTCCTGAAGGCCGCCGTGCTGGCCCGGCTCAACATCGTCGTCACGGGCGGCACCGCCGCGGGCAAGACCACGCTGCTGCGTGCGCTGGCCTCGGTGATCGATCCAGCCGAGCGGCTGGCCACGCTGGAGTCCGACTACGAGCTGTTCCTCGACAAGCTGACGCACCGCCACCAGAACGTGATCGCCTTCCAGGTCCGCCAGGCCAACTCCGAGGGCGCCGGCGGCATCACCCTGAACGACCTGATCCCGCACTCCCTGCGCAAGAACATCAAGCGGATCATCGTGGGCGAGGTGCGGGCGGACGAGATCGTCCCGATGTTCGAGGCGATGAACACCGGACATCCGGGCTCCATGTGCACCATCCATGCCGACGGCACCGAAGAGATCTTCAACCGCGTCGTCATGCTGTGGACCAGGGGCGTGGGCACACAGACCCCACCCGCCGTCGTCCACCTCAACACCGGCCAGTCCATCGACCTAGTGGTCCACCTGCGCCTGGACCCGGCGACCAACACCCGCTTCGTCTCCGAGGTCCTTGAGGTGCTGCCGCCGGCCGACAGCGAGCTGCCGAGCCACAACCACCTCTACCGGCCTACCGGGCCCGGCGGGCGTGCCGTACCCGACATCACGCCGCAGTGCCTGCCGAGGCTGAAGGCGGTGGGATTCGATCCCACCCTGCTGGATCCCATGAGTGCGCGCTGGGAGCCCCGGTGAACATCAACGCCCTGCTCGCCGCACTCAGCGCTGCGATGATCCTGGGCGGCCTGACGTGGATCATCACCGCGCTCCGCGCGCCGTCCTCTGACGAGCCCGTACGCCCGCCCCCGCGCTGGACCGAACTCCTTACGGTCCTCGCGACTCACTACCGTCTGCTCATCGCGGCCTTGGCCGCGGCGGCCGCCGTCTTCATCGTGACGGAATGGCCGGTGGCGGCCGTAGCCGTGGGAGTCGCCGTCTTCACGCTGCCCAAGGCGGTGACCGGCCGTGCCGCCAAAGATCGCATCCGCAAGCTGGAGGCCCTGGAGCAGTGGACGCGCCGGCTCGCCGACCTCCTCGTCGCCGGACGTGCTCTTGAGCAGGCGCTGGAGCACAGTGCTGCCCGTAACGTCCCGCCTGCCATCGCCGCGCCGGTGGCCGCCCTGGCGCGCCGCCTGCGCATCACGCGGATGCCGACCGAGGACGCGCTGCGGCTCTTCGCCGACGAGGTGGATGACCCGATCGGTGACCGCATCGCCGCCACTCTCATCCTGGTCGCCCGTCGGCGTGGCCGCGGGGCCAGCACGGTACTGCAGCAACTCGCCGAGCTTGTCGCGAAGGACGTGTCCGACCGCCGCGAAGTGGAGGCTGCGCGCGCCGAACACCGCACCACCGTCCGCTGGATCATCGGCATCCTGGCCGTCTTCAGCGTTCTGGCCGTCTTCCAGAAGGCGTACGTCGCGCCTTTCAGTACGCCGCTCGGCCAGGTCGTGCTGGCGATCGTGGCGCTGTTCTACGGGGTGACGCTGGCCTGGCTGCACCGCCTCGGCAACGCTGCCCCCGGCCACCGGTTCCTCAACGACTCCGGGAAGAAGCCATGAGCGTCCTGTCCATGGTCTCCGGAGCTTTGATCTCGCTCGGCATGCTGATCCTTGGACACGCGTGGATGCCCGGCCCGCCTCGCTTGAACGCGGCGATCGCTCGCCTCGAAGGCACTTCTGAGCCAGGGCAAGCACGTTGGTTGAAGGCCCGGTTGTCCCACCTGCCGATCCCTCGCGGCGACCTCGCGCTCCTCGGGATCGCCGTGGAGCGTTTCACCCTCCAGCGCATCGTCTTCCTGCTGGTGGGCCTGTTCCTGCCGATCCCGCTGAACCTTCTGTGCATGCTCACCGGCTTCCCCCTGCCCTGGGCCGTCCCCGCGGGTGTCGGCGTCGTCCTCGCCATCCTGTTCGCCCTGATCCCCGACGTCAGCGCGCGGCGCCAGGCGCGGGAACGCCGCCAGGAGTTCCGTGCGGCTCTGGCGACGTATCTGGACATGGTCGCCCTGGAGCGCGCGGCCGGCGCCGGGCCTCCACAAGCCCTGCAATCGCCTGTGGACATCTGCAGAGGATGGGTCTTCGGGCAGCTGGCTCAGGTGCTTCAGCACGCGAAGCGCGCCGGTGAGCAGCCCTGGCACGGCCTCAGCGCGCTCGGCGAGCGCGTCGGCGTCTCCCAGCTGACAGAGCTGGCCGACATCGCCGAAGACGCCGGATCCGAAGGCACCCGCGTCCTGTCCACACTGCTGGCCAAGGCCCAGTCGATGCGCACCGCCGCACTCTCCGACGCACGAGCCCAGGCCAACAGCCGCACCAGCGAGATGCCCATCGCCATCGGCGTGTCCATCTTCGGCTTCCTGGTCCTCGTCTGCTTTCCCGCCGTCTACCGCATCATGAGCTGAAAGGCAGTGAACATGCCCAAGCTGCTGCCACCGGAAGCCGCCTACTGGAAGGCCGTCACCGCGCTGCTCCTGGATCGCCTGGAACGGGCCCGCGCCGAGCCCGAGCGGGGCGCCATGTCAGCGGAAGCCATGATCATCATCGCCGCGCTGGTGCTGGTGGCCGTGACCGTGATGGGGGTCGTCACAGCGAAGATCCTGGCCAAGGCGAACTCCATCGACTTCTAGGTAGGCGCCTTGTGCACACGGTTCGCCGGGATCGAGGCAGCGTGACCGCCGAGACGGTGATCGCTCTGCCTGTGGTCATGGTCGCCATTCTGGCCTGCACGCAGGTGTGTCTGTTCTTCTTCGCCCAGTCAGTCGCACTCGCCGCCGCACAACAGGGTGTTCGGACTGCCCGCACTCACGACGCCGATCACGCATCCGGTGCGACGGCGGCCAAACGCTACGCGGAGCAGACCGCCAGCGGTCTGCTCACCTCGATCAGCGCTGCGAGCACCGGCGATGCCACGACGGTCAGGATCACCGTCCGCGGCCGGTCCCTCTCGCTCGTGCCTTTCCTGCCGTCGATCGAGGTTGTCGAGCAGGCGGCGGGGGCCGTCGAACGCTTCACCGCGCCTGAGCGGGCGGCATGAACGAGCGGGGCAGCGTCACGGTCGAGGCCATCCTTGCCATCGCGGCCATCGTGATGGTCCTCCTGCTCGGCGTCGCCGCCGGCCGCGTCATCATCGCCGGCGCCGCCGTCGAGGCCGTCGCCCGCGACGCCGCACGCCAGGCGTCCATCGCCCGTACGGCTGCCGCGGCCAAGGCCGGTGCGGAAGCCAGCGCCCGCGAATCTCTGGCGAGCCAGAGCATGAACTGTACGGCGCTCAAGGTCACGATCAGCACGAAGGGCTTCAGCCGCCCGGTCGGGGAGGCGGCCGATGTGTCGGCGACGGTCTCCTGCACCGTACCTCTGGCGGACGTCACTATCCCTGGCCTGCCCGGCAGCGTCGAGCGGAGTGCCACCTCCACCAGCCCGCTGGACCCCTATCGATCGCGGGGAGCGTGACGCATGCCGGATAACGATCTTGAGCGAGGCTCGATCACTCCGTACGCCGTCATCCTCATCACGGTGCTGATGCTCTTCATCGGCTTGGTCGTCGATGTGGGCAACAAGTTACGCGCGGGGTGGGAAGCGGTCGGCGTCGCAGAGGAGGCAGCGCGTGCCGGTGCGGGGCAGCTCGATCGTGCTGCCGCTTACCGCGGTGACGTGCTCGTCGTCGACCGGGGAGCGGCCGTACGAGCGGCTCAGGCATACCTGTCCCACAGCGGCCACCAAGGCACGGCCACGATCTCCGGCCCCGCCTCCGTCCGCGTCACGGTCACCGTCACCAAGCCCACCTGGCTGCTTCACATGGTGGGGCTGTCCTCGGTGTCGATGACCGCCAATGCCGAAGCCGACCTGATCGGCGGCGTAGAAGGGCCGAATCGCTGATGATGCCTCGCCTGTTGCGTGCGCTGGTCGCGTACGTGGTTCTCCTCGCCATGGTGGTCGGCCTGCCCATCGTGCTCTACACCCTCGTCGGCCCGCCGTGGCCGGACCGCCTGCCTAACTGGGAGCAGGTCGCGGACATCCTGGCCTCGCCCGACGATGGCACGATCTTCATCGCCGCGTTGCAGTTGCTGGTCTGGGGCGCATGGGCTCAGCTCATCCTCGTGGTGATCTGCGAATTCGTCGCGAAGGCGCGGGGGCGGCGGATCTCACCCCGGCTTCCCGGCCTGCGTGGCGTGCACCGGCTGGCCGCCTACTTGGTCGCTTCCGCGACGCTGGCCGTGCTCTCGCCCGGCAGCAGCAACGCCGCCGCACCCCCGCCGATCGTCTCCATGGCACCGCTCCATCCTCTCGGCCAGCCCGTCGCTGATGAACCGCCTGCCGACGAGCGGGTCTATCAAGTCCAAGAGGGCGACTCGCTGTGGACGATCGCCGACGAGCAACTCGGCAGTCCACGTCGCTGGCCGAAGATCTGGAAGCTCAACGCGCGCTCGGATCAGCCAGGCGGGCACACCTTCACTGATCCGGCCCTCATCCAGCCCGGATGGCACCTTCATCTTCCCGCCAAGCGCTCCAAGCCGCCCAACAGGGCTCCGGCAGCCGACACGCCGTCGGCGTCCCACGTCGCTCCGACATCGAGTTCTACTCCGGATCCGCAACCATCTCCCGCCGACCCACAGGCTGCGCCCCAGCAGGGATCGACGAGCAGCGTTCAACTCTCGTCGAGCTCCCTGGTGGCTGTGGCCTATGTGGCTGGGATCAGCACCGCGTTCATCGCCAGCCGGCTCAATCGACGCCGCCGCAGGATCCTTCCAGGGGCTGAGGAGGTGGTGGAGATCACGCCCGAGCCGGAGCCTCCGCCTGAGATACGCGAGCTCCACCGCATCCATCGCCGCGCCTTCGCCCAAGAAGAACCGCCAATGCCAACCGACGGCGAGCTGGTACGCCGCGCCGACTCCATCCACGTGCCGAAACAGGCGCACATCGGACAGGCTCAAGACGGTCGCCCAGTATGCGTAGACCTCGAAGGGCCCGGCATCGGCTTCACCGGCCCTGGGACTCTCGACGTCGTCCGGTACCTGACGGTTGACCTGCTCCGCCAGTCGAGCAACTACCGGACACAGATCATCATCTCCATGGACCTGGCCGAGAAGCTTCTCGGCCTCTCGGCTCCCGATCTGAAGCAGACCGCGATGGAGTTGACGGGGCTACAGCTCGCCGACTCTCACGAAGACGCCCTACGGCACTTCGAGGAGACGTTCTTCCAACGCAGACGGATGGTGCTCGAACGCGACTCCTCCGACATCGACGAACTGCGCGAACTGGATCCGGGCGAAGCCTTGCCAGTCGTCCTGCTCATCACCGAGCTCGACGACGAGGTCTACGAGCACGTCACCGCACCCCTTACCTCCGGGCAGAACACAGGCGTTGGAGCCGTGTTCCTGGGTGCTTGGCCAGGCGGCGACACCCTGCTCGTATCCGACGCTCACCGTGTGGAAGCAGCCGAAGGCCGCAACTCCGACGCCTTCGCGGGTGCGACTCTCTTCAACGTCACGGCGGTGGAAGCCGCAGCTCACGTACAGCAGCTCGCCTCATCGGAGGCCTTGGACACGCAGCAGCCAGCGCCTACATCAGATGATGGTGGACCTCGCTGGCTCGGCTCGGTTCTTGTCCGCCTGACGATTCTTGGACAGCCAACGGTCAACATCCGCGACCGAGCACAGGCGGTATCTCTGAGCTGGCTGCAAATGAATACGCTCACCTATCTCGCTCTGCACCCCAACGGCGTGACGAGGGACCAATTGGCCGCCGCCCTCTGGCCCGACGATTCAGGTAAGGACATCCACAACACGCTCCGCCACTTGCGCAGCGCGCTCGTCACCGCCACCGGATACAAGAACCCGGACCCGAAGAAGGCGCCCTTCATCAGCGCATCGACTACGAAGGACTCGGCGATCTACCGTCTGGATCCGCAGCTGATCAGCGTAGACCTCTGGGAATATCAAGCCGCGCTGGAAGAAGTCAGAACGGCTCTCACGCCGGAGGATCGTGCTGTGGCGCTGACCAAAGCGGCCGCGCTATGTACCGGAGAGCTGGCTCAAGGGCTCACCGCGGAATGGATCGAGGACCAGCGCTACCCGCTGACGCGATCACAGGCTGACGTTCTGGCCCAGCTGGCAGAGCTCCTCGTCGAGGAGGATCCGGAGCGAGCGCTGATTGCGCTGGAGCAGGCGCGCGTGATCGATCCCGACACCGAAGAGACGTACTTCCGCATCATGCGTTTGCAGCTCCAGCTCGGTAGGAGAGATGACGCTTCCCGTACTGCCGAGCTGCTCCGCCAGCACCAGCAGAGCCTCGGCGTATCTGGGGACTACCAGACGGAGAAGCACTTGGGCGAGATTTTTCAGCCTTGACTTCCCGGCCGCAGCTACGATGTCGCGGTTTGTGCAGGTACCGGTGCCCGACGGACTGGCGCTTCCTGCAGCCGCTGGAAGCGCCACTCGCATGTTCACGCTGTCACCGTAGGCATTTGTCCCCGAGATTCGTCCGAATTGGATGTTATCCGTCTACTTTGCACCTTCGGGGAAAGCAGTTGGCGATCCAAATCGAGTGAGCTCGTCCGACCCTGGAGATGTCAACGGCGGTCGAAGTCTAACCCCCTGAGGACAGGCGGGTTCTAGGGGCAGTATTCACCCGTCGTCGACAGGAGAAACGCATTAACTGGCCCATATAATGCGTGTGTAGAGTCGGCCGGGCAACTCCGACGTGTGACTCTCGCAGCTGTCTTGCGGGGTGCGCATACTGTGCCAGTCGTCCAGCCCCCACGGCGGGGATGCCATACTGGATAGCGAAACGCGATATTCGCCCTTCGTCCAGTCACATACTTGACTTGTATGAGATTGCTGTGGACGGTGGCACGGCCACGATTACCGCCTGCCGTCCACCGCACTTTGAGGGGCTCGACTGTTTGTATGGCAGGTAGTGCTACGGCGCTGACGGAGTTGGGTAGCAAGGCTATATAGCGACCGTACTCACGGCCGGGAGCGTGCGAGAGTGCACGGACGAAGATCCTCCCGTTTCGGGAGGGCTGAACGTGGACGTGGCGGTTCGTCGGCGAACATGTTGTCCGTTGCCGTGTGCGTGCGAACCGTCAACTGGTCTTCACGCTGTCCATGTCAGTCGTCCCAAACGATGGAATCTTTGTCGAAGCCTCCGTGACCCCGGCAGAGCCAGAAGCTCCTAATGTTGCTGATCCAGGTGCGGTAGGTCTCGCAGCCAAGTGACGGCGCCACCGCTGTATGGGTGAGGTTGTAACCACGTCTGGAAGCCGGTCAGGACGAACCATGAGCCATCGACAGCGGGCATCCACCCAAGGACTCGGATGGTGTCAGCCTCGGAAACGTAGCCAGACAAGCAGCAGTCATGACCATCTCGCAGATGGTCGATCTGGGTCCCGATCAACGCCCCACAGCCAGGGACAAACTCCCGCATCAAGCTAGGGCATACTCGCGGTTCCTCCCAGCGACACTGCATGTCCCGTCATGGCGCCCTCTACACGTTTGCCCTAGTTACGGAATGTCACGCACCCGATAGGGCTGTTATCCGTTTTGTGATGAACGCGCGTCTTGCCCGGAACGTCGGATTTT
>NZ_JAATEP010000079.1:0-39607 GCF_012034275.1 Nonomuraea composti
GCGTGCGTCGATCGCTTCGGCGACCACTTCGCGGTCGTCGAAGGGGATCACCTCGCCTGAAACGTACTGGCCCTGCTCGTGACCCTTGCCTGCTACGACGATCACGTCGCCGCGCCCGGCCCGGGCGATCGCCAGGCCGATGGCGGCCGCGCGGTCGGGCTCAATGATCACATGAGCGCGGTCGTGCTGCGGAACGCGGAGCGCTCCCTCCATCATCGTCGCGAGGATGGCCAGTGGATCCTCCGAGCGCGGATTGTCGCTCGTGAAAATGGCCACATCCGCCAGCTCGGCGGAGATCTCCCCCATGACGGGCCGTTTGCCCTTGTCGCGGTCGCCGCCGCAGCCGAGCACGATCGTCAGCTTGCCTTCGGTGACCGTACGCAGCGAGCGCAGCACCGACTCCACCGCGCCCGGCTTGTGCGAGTAGTCCACGACGGCCTGGAAGTCGTCCTGGGCGCCCGTGACGCGCTGCATGCGCCCCGGCACCCCGGTGAGGGACCCGACGCCGTGCACGGCCGTGTGCAGCGGCACCCCGGCCTCGACGAGCGTGACGATCGCGCCCAGCGCGTTGGCCACGTTGAACGGGCCGGGCAGCGCCACGCTCGCGTCGGCCTCCACCCCGCCGGGCCCGACCACGCGGAACGTGCTGCCGTCGGAGCCCAGCCTGGCCTCCACCGCCCGCCACTCCGCCTCCGGGTCGCCCAGCGCCGAGAACGTGGTCATCGGCACCTTCGCCAGGTCGAGCAGCTCGCGGCCGTAACGGTCGTCGAGGTTCGTCACCCCGACGCGGCTCAGCTCCGGCTGGAACAGCTTCGCCTTCGTCGCGAAGTACTCCTCGAAGGACTTGTGGAAGTCGAGGTGGTCCTGCGACAGGTTCGTGAACAGGGCCACGTCGTAGTAGATGCCGTCGACCCGGCCCAGCGCGAGCGCGTGGCTGGAGACCTCCATGGCGGCCGCCGTGACGCCCTCCTCGCGCATCAGCGCGAACAGGCCGTGCAGGTCGCTGGCCTCCGGCGTGGTCAGCGTGGGCTGGAAGCGCAGGTCTCCCACGTGGATCTCGACGCCGCCCACCAGGCCCGCCCGGTGCCCGGCCGCCCGCAGGCCCGCCTCCAGCATGAACGTGGTGGTGGACTTGCCGCTGGTGCCCGTGACACCGAGGACCTGGATGTCGTGGGCCGGCTGCCCGTACACCCAGGACGAGATCTGCCCGAGCAGGGCGCGCGGGTCGGGCACGATGAGCACGGGCAGCCCGGTGGCCACGGCCGCGTCGCGACCGGCGCGGTCGGTGAGCACGGCCACCGCGCCGCGCGCCATCGCGTCGGCGGCGAACGTGGCGCCGTGCACCCGGTTGCCGGGCAGCGCGACGTACAGGTCACCGCGTCTGACGTTACGGCTGTCGATGGTGACGCCGGTCAGCGCGGCATGAGGCGACCTCGAAGTGCCCGAATCGGCGTCGAGCATGGTCGCGAGCCCGGTCAGCGGGCGTGGCGGGCTGGTCGTGGGACGCATAGACGACGGGGGACGCACGGCGAGAGCGTACCTTCCCTGGTCACTGTCCGGCGCGCGTACGCACCGTCGGCGCGGCGGAGCCTGTGGGAGGAATCTTCTTGCTCTTGATGGCGAACGTCATCACATCCTTGAACACGGGGGCCGCCAACTGCCCGCCGAAGTGGCCTTTCTTCGGGTTCTGCAGCACCGACAGCACCACCAGCCGCGGCTTGTCGGCCGGCGCGAACCCCACGAACGAGGCCGTGTAACCGTCGTAACGGCCGAGCTCGGCATCGTAGCGGTTGGCCGTGCCCGTCTTGCCCGCCACCCGGTAACCGTCGATGGCGGCGAGCTGGCCCGTGCCCTCCTCGCCCACCGCGCTCTCCAGCATCGTCGCGATCTCCTTGGCCGTCGTCTCGCTCACCACTCTGGTCTGCTTACCGGCAGCGGCCGGGACGAACCTGCCCGAGGCGTCCGTCGTGCCCGCCACGATCTGCGGCTCGATCTTCACGCCGCCGTTGGCGATCGTCTGGTAGACGCTGGCCATCTGCAACGCCGTCACCGAGACGCCCTGCCCGTAGGCGACCGTACAGCTCTGGCTGCCCGACCACTTGCGGTAGTCGGGCAGCAGGCCCGCCTCCGCGCCCGGCACGCCGCCGCCCGGCGCCGTGCCGAAGCCGAACGCCTTCAGCATCTCGTACAGCTTCTGGCTGCCGACCTTGCGCGCCGCCATGACCGTGGCCACGTTGCTCGACTGCGCCATCGCCTGGCGGAACGTCAGCGCCTCCACCTTGTGCGCGTGGGCGTCACGCAGCACCTGGTCATAGCACTTGATGCTGTCGGGCACCTGGTACACCGTGTCGGGCGTCACCACCCTGGCCTCCAGCGCGGCGGCGGCGGTGATCACCTTGTTGGTGCTGCCCGGCTCGAACACGTCGGCGGCGGCCTTGTTGATGTAGCGCGACTCGGGGGCCTTGCGCCAGTTGTTCAGGTCGAGCTCGGGGGCGTTGGCCATGGCGATGATCTGCGCCGTCTGCACGTCCATGACGATCACGGTGCCGCTGTCGGCCTCGGACTTCCGCACCTCTTCCGCGATCGACTTCTGGGCCGCCCACTGGATGTCGCGGTCGATCGTCAGGCGCACGTCCTGGCCGTCCACCGGCGCGGTGCGCTGGCTGCTCGTCATCGGGATACGCTGGCCGTCGCGCCCGGTCTCCACGCGCTGCTCGCCGTCGCGCCCGGCCAGCAGCGAGTTCTTCGCCTGCTCCATGCCGCCCAGGCCGTTGCCCTCGTCGCCGACGAACCCGATCAGGCTGCCCGCCAGGTCGCCCGCGGGATACAACCGCTTGTACGTCTTCTTCGCCGACAGCGCGGGCAACTCGCGAGCCTGCAGCAGCCGGGTGGCCACCACGGGATCGACGTCTCTGGCCAGGAGCTGGTAGTGGGTGCCGGTCTTGGCCAGCTTGGCGTTGATCTCCTGCTCGTCCTTGCCGAGCTGCTGCGCCAGGATCTTGGCGATCTTCGGACGCACCGCGGCCGGCACCTTCGTCGGGTCGACCGACACCTCGCGGGCCTCCACCGTCACCGCCAGGTCGTGGCCGTTGACGTCGGTGATCGAGCCGCGCTTGGCCGGGATCGTCTCCGTGTGCTGGCGCTGGTCGGCCGCGGCGGCCTCGTACACCTTGGAGTCGAGACCCTGCATCTGGATCAGGCGGCCCGCGAAGATCGACAGGACGAACGTCATGCCGATCAGGCCGAAGTTGATCCGCCTGCGCGGGCTGCCCAGCCGCAGCACCAGCGGCGGGCGCGGCGGCTTGGGCGGCGGCCTGCGCGGGCCGCGCGGCGGCGGGACGTCGCCGCCCCTGCGCGCCGCCCGCTCGCGCGCCTCCCCGCCGGCGCGCCCGGCCTCCGGCCTGGTCCGCCCCGCCTCCGGCCTGGTCCGTCCCGGCTCCGGCCGCTCCCGGACGGGCTCCCGCCGCGCCCCGCGCGCTCCGGCACCCGCGGCTCCCGCGCCCACCGGCCCGGCACCGCGGCTCCCGGCACCACCGGCCGCGGCACCGCGACTCCCGGTGCCGCCGGAAGCGGCACCGCGGCCTCCAGCACCGCCGGACGCCGCACCGCGAGCGCCAGCGCCACCGGACGCGGCGCCTCGTGCACCGCCTGGGGCGGCCCCACGGCCTCCAGCGCCGGAGGCCGGGCCGCGTGAACCGGCCGGCCGGTCGTCCGCCCTGTCGCCCGCCCGATCGCCTGAACGGCCGCGCCCCCGCTCGTCGCGCCCCTGCACGCGACCCTTGAGCCGCTCGGCGTCCTCACGCCCCTGGGCGCCCCGCCCGCGCGGGCCGTCGCCGTCGTCGCGGGGCCGCTTGCGGGCGCCGTCGGCCGGCTCCTGCCGGGACCGGCCCCGCACGTCGTCACCACGCTCGCGCCCCGAACGGCCGCGCGGGCCGGGGGCGTCGTCACCCCGGTCGCGCCGCGCCCGGCCGCGCACCTCGTCGCCGGAGTCACGCCCGGAACGGCCGCGGGCGTCGTCGCCGGAGTCGCGGCCGGTGCGGCCGGTGCGGTCGGTGCGGTCGCGGTCCTCGTCGCGGCCGAACGCGTCGGGCCCGAACGGCAGGTCGAGGGGGTCGCGCGGGCGTCGCGGCGGGTTCTCCGGCGACGCCGGACGCCCAGTGCCATCAGATCGGGTGCCGTCAGATCGGGAGGCGCCTCCTTGGCGCCCCGTCCGGCCCGGGCCTCCCGGCGTACGACGAGCGGCGCCGGGCCCTCCTTGAGAGCCGGCGCCGCCAGCGCCGCGGCCGGGACCCTGCCCCCTGCCGCCTGATTCCCTCACCGCTCCGTGTCCACCTGGCTAGCCTGGTCGCCCGCGCTGCTCCAGCTGTTGACCTCGTCCCAGTCGCGGTTGTAGCCCTGCTTCTCGGCGAGGTCGGCGATGTTCTCGGGCTGCGTCTTGAGCTGGTACTTCTGGTCGATCTGCTCGTTCTGCAGGCGTGCTTCCGCGATCTCCTGGCGCAGAGTGGCGTCGGTGATGGCGTCCTTGGCGAGCATGGTGTTGAGCAGCAGCAGGCTCACCAGGCCGCCGCAGAGGAGCCCGACGACGAGCAGCACGAACGGCGCCCGCTGCCGGCGCGCGGGACGGCGCCGCGGCGCGGGACGGCCCGGCCCTGCCTCGGCATGCGGGCGCCCGCCCACCGGCCGCCGGCTCGCGGCCTGGCCGCGCACCCGCTCGACGAGCGGCGTGCCGCGGCCCTTGCTGCGCACCCGCTCAGCGGCCGGCGCCTCACGACCGGCGGCACCGCCGGCGCGCGCGGGCGCCGTGCCGCTCGCGTCACCGCGAACGTCAGCGCGAACGTCACCGCGGGCGCGCTCGCCGGCCGGCCGTCTCCCTGCGGCGTCGGCGCGGGCCTGCTCGGCGGCCGAGCGCTTGGCCTCGGGCTCGTGCCGGGTGTCGGGACGGGGACGCGGCTTGGGCTGTTGCGTGGTCGCCGAGCGGCGCGTGCCCGTCTTGGGCACGGTGCGGCGGCCGGGCGTGCCCTTGCCGGTCTCCTGCTCAGTCGTCAACACGGATCCTCTCTGCCGCCCGTAGCCGGGCCGAGGCCGCCCGCGGGTTGCGGGCGAGCTCTTCGTCGCTTGGGAGCTCCGCTCCCCTCGTCAGCAGGCGGAACCTTGGCTGGTGAGCCGGTAGCGGGACGGGCAGCCCGGGGGGGCTGGTGTCCCTGGTTCGCGCCGTGAGGGCCTGCTTGGTGAGCCGGTCCTCGAGTGAGTGGTAGGAGAGCACGACGACTCTCCCGCCGAGCACGAGCGCGTCGAGTGCCGCGGGCAGCGCCGCCTCCAGGGCGGACAGCTCCGCGTTCACCTCGATGCGCAGTGCCTGGAAAGTGCGTTTGGCGGGGTTTCCCCCGGTGCGCCGGGTCGCGGCGGGGATGGCGTCGCGGACGATGTCCGCCAGCCGCTTCGTCGACGTTATTGCCTCTTTGGCGCGTTCCTTGATGATCAGGCCCGCGACACGCGGGGCGAATCTCTCCTCGCCGTAGTCGCGCAGGATGCGGGTCAGCTCCGCGGCGCTGTAGGTGTTGACGACCTGCTCGGCGGTCAGCTCTTGGGAGGTGTCCATGCGCATGTCGAGCGGCGCGTCGTAGGAGTAGGCGAACCCGCGCTCGGCCTCGTCGAGCTGCGGGGAGGAGACGCCGAGGTCGAACAGGGCGCCGTCGATCGCGGTGCGGCCGGTGCGGGCGAGCACGTCGGCCAGGTCGGCGGAGGAGGCGTGGACCAGCGTGGTGCGCTCAGCGTAGGGGGCGAGCCTGCGGGTGGAGAAGTCGATGGCGAAAGGGTCGCGGTCGATGCCGATCAGGTGCAGCGACGGGTAGGCGGCGAGCAGGGCCTCGGAGTGGCCGCCGAGCCCGAGGTTGGCGTCGACGACGACGGGTGCGGGCCCGGAGAGTGCGGGGCCGAGCAGCTCCAGAACGCGCTCGAGCATCACCGGAACGTGACCGCCGATGCCGGCGTCGTCACTCATCTCCAACCCCCCTCTCGCGTCCTTGCTCGCGGATGACGCGTTCATCGATCGTTCGCCGGTCCTTTCCTGGGTCCCCACCCGGAGCCGCCCGGCCAGGTCCCCATCCGCACCCTCTTCGTGGACGCCTGCCATCTGACACCGGGGAAGGTGCATCAGCTGGCAGACAGTGGTTGCGGGTGGAGACCTCGCCGAACGACATCACCGACGGATCGACCGTGGTCACTACAAGATCCCTGGCAGCACCTCCTCCGACAGCTCGGAAAACGCCTGCTCCTGCTCACTGAGATAGGTGTCCCAGGCCTGTGCGTCCCAGATCTCCAGCCGGGTGTTGGCCCCGATGACGACGCAGTCACGCTCCAGCCCCGCGTATTGGCGCAGGCTCTGCGGGATCGTGATGCGTCCTTGCTTGTCTGGTTTCTCGTCGGACGCGCTGGCGAAGAAGACGCGGCTGTAGTCACGCACCGCCTTGGCGGTGACCGGGGCGGTGCTGAGAGCCTCGGTAATGCGCTGGAACTCCTCCACGGGAAACACGTAGAGGCATCGCTCCTGGCCTTTGGTGATCACAAGACCCTCCGCCAGCTCCTCACGGTACTTAGCCGGCAGGAACAGCCGTCCCTTGTCGTCCAGACGCGGTTGATGGGTGCCGAGGAACATCGGCCCCACCTCCCGTGCCTCGTGAAGCGCTCAGCGCTGGTGCACCGGGCTCTCCACTGCGCACCACCATACTCCACTTCTCCCCACCGTCAACTGATTCGAACCGTCTTCATCATCGGTTTCCGTTGCGTTACCGCAGGTCAGAGCGGTGGCGTGGGGTGGGGGGCGGTGGGCGGGCGGCCAACCCTCATGGGCGTGTCGAGGGTTGCGAACCCCGTGGAAATAGGGGCTACGGGCACGGTGGAGGCTGCGAGTGGGGGAAAGTGGGGCGCCCGGTGGGGGTGTAGCGGGCGGCACAGTGTCACTGGATTCGCACTGCTATGCCACAAGAACAGGAACTTTGCCGGTGTTCGCTGGAATATCCGCAAATGTCGCTCAAGAACCCGCAGCGTCGTAGGGTCGTACACACAATGGAAAAGGAATGGCATGGCTCCCGCAAAGGCACCGTACCGGGACAGCCGTCGCACTTCTCATGGAGGCCTGGTGGCAGTAACCCATGACGTCCCTCCCCAGCTCGACGAGCTGGTCTCCACAGCCCACCGGATTCGGCAGGCCATCGAATCGGTGATCGAGGGCAAGAGCGACGCCGTCCGCCTCACCCTGACCGTCTTGCTCGCGGAGGGCCACCTCCTGATCGAGGACGTGCCGGGCGTCGGCAAGACGATGCTGGCCAAGGCACTCGCCCGCTCGATCGACTGCCCGGTGCGCCGGGTGCAGTTCACCCCCGACCTGCTGCCCAGCGACATCACCGGGGTGAGCGCCTACAACCAGCAGACGCGCGAGTTCGAGTTCAAGCCCGGGCCCGTCTTCGCCAACATCGTCGTCGGTGACGAGATCAACCGTGCCTCCCCCAAGACGCAGTCCGCGTTGCTGGAGTGCATGGAGGAGCACCAGGTGACGGTGGACGGACGCACCTATCAGCTCGACGCGCCGTTCATGGTGATCGCCACCCAGAACCCGATCGAGATGGAGGGCACCTATCCCCTTCCCGAGGCGCAGCGCGACCGCTTCACCGCGCGCGTCGCGATGGGCTACCCCGAGCCGACCGCCGAGCTGGAGATGCTCGACGTGCACGGCGGCACCTCGCCGCTCGACAAGCTCGAGCCGGTGGCGACGACGGCCGAGGTGCGCGCCCTGATCGAGGCCGTGCGCGGCGTCTACGTCTCGCAGGCGGTCAAGAAGTACGCCATCGACCTCGTCGTGGCCACCCGCCACTCCCCCGACCTGCGGCTGGGCGCCTCTCCCCGGTCCACGCTGCAGCTCGTACGGGCCGCGCGGGCGCACGCGGCGCTGGCGGGCCGCGACTACGTCATCCCCGACGACCTCCAGGACCTGGCCATCCCCGTGCTGGCCCACCGGCTCCTGCCGAGTGTCGAGGCCCAGGGGCAGCGGCGCCTGCCGGAGCAGGTGGTGACGGATCTGGTCAGGCGCGTCCCGGTGCCGGAGACCCGCTCCTCATGAGAGCCGGACTCAAGGCGCTGACGTCCAGGGGCAGATCGTTCCTGGCCTCCGGGATCGCGGCGCTGCTCATGGCGTTCCTGCTGGGCGAGAACGACCTGTTCAGGATCGGCGTCCTGGTGACGGCGCTGCCGCTGCTGGCCGCGATGGTGGTGGCGCGCACCCGCTACCGGCTGAGCTGCGCCCGGCGCCTGGACCCGCCGAGGGCCGAGGTGGGCGGAGAGGCCACCGTGACCCTGCGGCTGGAGAACGTCACGAGACTTCCCACGGGGCTGCTGCTCATCGAGGACACGGTGCCGTACGCGCTGGGCGTGCGGCCCCGGTTCGTCCTGGACCGGGTCGAGCCGCGCGGCGTGCGGGAGATCGACTACCGGGTCCGCTCGGACCTGCGCGGCCGGTACACGATCGGCCCGCTGTCCATCCGCATCGCCGACCCGTTCGGGCTGGTGGAGCTGACCCGCTCGTTCACGATCAGCGACACGCTGGTGGTGACGCCGCACGTGGCGGCGCTGCCGCACGTGCGGCTGTCGGGTGAGTGGACGGGCGGCGGCGACAGCAGGACCAGGAGCGTCGCGGCGGCCGGCGACGACGACGTGGCGCCGCGCGAGTACCGGCAGGGCGACGACCTGCGGCGGGTGCACTGGCGCTCGACGGCCCGCTACGGCGAGCTGATGGTGCGCCGCGAGGAGCAGCAGTGGCAGAGCCGCGGCGCGCTCCTGCTGGACACGCGCCGGCACGCGCACCGCGGCGAGGGCCCGCGCTCGTCGTTCGAGGTGGCCGTCTCGGCCGCGGCCTCGATCGGCGTGCACCTCGCCCACGAGGGCCTCGGCCTGCGGCTGGTCACCGACCAGGGCGCCGAGCACCTGACCGACTCGGGCCTGAGCTACTCGCTGCTCGACACCCTCGCCGTGGTCCGGCACAGCCCGGCCCGCTCCCTGGAGATGGGCATCTCGGCGCTGCGCTCGGGCGGTGGCGACGGCCTGATCGTGGCGGTGCTGGGCGCGATGGACGCCGACGAGGCCAGGGAGCTGGCGCGGCTGCGGCACAGCGGCATCACCGCCGTGGCCGTCCTGCTCGACGTCAGCACGTGGGAGAGCCGCGACCGGGCCGCCGAGGAGAACCACCTGGCCGTGCAGACCGTGCTGGCCGGCTACGGCTGGCGCATCGTGCGGCTGCCCGCCGGCACCTCGATCGCCTCCGTGTGGCAGGACGCCGCCAACCGCGGCAGGTACGCGCTCAACCCCGCCGGAGGAGCGGCATGAGACTGACGATCGCCGCCGGGGTGGCCTCGTTCACCGCGGCGTTCCTGCTCTCCCCGCTCTTCCAGGGCGGCGGCTGGTTCTGGACGTCGCTCGGCGTCGTGCTGGCCGTGGTGGCGGCGGGCCTGGTGAGCAGCCGCCTGTCGCTGCCGGCGTGGGCGGCGCCGCTGCTGGGGCTGGCCGCGACGTGGATCTTCCTGACCCTGTCCTTCGCCTCCGACAAGGCGTGGGCGCTGGTGGTGCCCACGAAGTCCTCGGTGGTGGAGCTGGGCAGGCTGCTCGGCGTCGGCTGGGCCGACATCCAGCGCTTCGCGGCCCCCGTACCGGAGACCGAGGGGATCACGCTGCTCACGGCGGGCGGCGTGGCGCTGATCGCGATCGCCGTGGACCTGCTCGCCGCGCGGGTGCGGCGAGCGGCTCTGTCGGGGCTGCCGCTGCTGGCGCTGGCGACGGTGCCGGCCACGATCCTGTCCGAGCCGATCAGCTGGTGGGCGTTCATCGTGGCCGCGCTCGGCTTCATCAGCCTGCTGATCGCCGACGGGCGCGAGCGGGTGGGCCACTGGGGCCGCGCGGTGCTGGTGCGCCGCACCCGCCAGGCCACTTCGAGTACGCCGTCCGCGGCCCGGACCGCCGCCGACACCAGCGGGCTGCGGCTGTCGGGCAAGCGCATCGGGTTCGCCGCGATCCTGCTGGCCGTGCTGCTGCCGGCGGCGCTGCCGGCGATGGAGCCGGTGTCGTTCTTCACGTTCGGCGTGGGCGGGCGCGGCTCGGGCCCGGGCAACTCGATCAGCATCCCCAACCCGATCGCCAACCTGAAGGGCCAGCTCGACCTGCCGGAGCGGCGGGTGGTGCTGACCTACGCCAACAACGACAACAAGCCCCGCTACCTGCGCATCTACGCGCTGGACACGTTCGACGGCCAGCAGTTCGGCATGACGCAGCCGAAGGGCGCGCCGCAGAACAGGACGGAGAACGGCCCGCTGCCCGAGCCTCCGGGACTCGGCCCCGAGCCGAAGATCAACAACGTCGTCACGAACATCAGGATCAGCGACGAGATCGCGCGGCTGCGGTTCCTGCCGCTGCCGTACCCGCCACGGGAGATCAGGGTGGACGGCGACTGGCGGGCCGACGTGGACACGCTAATGGTCTTCTCCACCCGCGAGGAGGCCGCCGGCCTCGAGTACGAGGTGGCCACCAGCGAGCCCGAGCCAACCGTGGACCTGCTCGACTCCCTCGACGGCATCCGCCCCGAGGTGGACCCGCGCTTCCTCACCCTGCCGGAGGACCTGCCGCAGGAGGTCAAGGACCTGGCGGAGGAGGTCACGGCGGGCGCCACCACCACCTACGACGCGGCGCTGAAGCTGCAGGAGTTCTTCACCAAGCCCGGCAACTTCCAGTACGACCTGCACACCCAGGGGCACAGCAGCTCCGCGCTGCGCGACTTCCTGATCCGTGACCGGGTCGGCTACTGCGAGCAGTTCGCCGCGTCGATGGCGGTGCTGGCCAGGCAGGTGGGCATCCCGTCGCGGGTGGCGATCGGCTACACGGGCGGCGTGCAGGTCGGCGATCGGTGGGAGGTGGGCACGAACGACTCCCACTCGTGGCCGGAGCTGTACTTCGAGGGAGTGGGCTGGCTGCCGTTCGAGCCGACCCCGTCGGGGGCGGCCGGGCAGGGCAGCGCGCGCGTGCCCGTGTACGCGCAGCCGCGGCCGGTGGAGACGACCGGGACGAGCAGCACGCCGACGCCGGGGGCGAGCAGCTCCTCCGCCGACGAGCCGCAGAGCCCGACGGCCCGGCGCAACATCCGCGAGCTGGACCGCGAGGGCACGGTCGCGACCGGCACGCTGCCGCCCGACGACTCGATGCCGCTGATCGCCAAGATCGGGATCGGGCTGGCGGCGCTGCTGCTCCTCCTGCTGATCCCGGCGGCCGCGCGGCTGGTGACCAGGAGCCGGCGGGTCCGCGGCCTCGGCCGGAAGGTGTCGGAGCCGTCCGACGAGCTGACGGCCAGGATGGTCTCGGGCCGCGGCCGGCTCACGGTCGCGGCCGCGTGGGCGGAGCTGGACGACGTGCTGTACGACTACGGCATGGCCCGCGAGACCAGCGAGACCCCGAGGGCGCTGGCCCGGCGGCTGACCCAGCAGTACGAGCTCGACGCCGAGTCGGCGGCGGCCCTGTCGGCCATCGCCTCGGCCGTGGAGCGGGTGCTGTTCGCCCGGGACCCGGGCCGGATCGAGCCGATGAGCAAGGACCTGCGCAAGGTGCGGCAGGCACTGGCGGCCACGGTGTCACGCGGCAGGCGGGTACGGGCGGTGCTGCTGCCCCCGTCGACGCTGCGCCGGCTGCGGCTCCTGGGCGAGCGGCTGCTCGACGGCTTCGACCTGCTGGAGACGATCAGGCTGCGGCGGACGGCGGCCCAGAAGGGCGGCTGAGCCGCGGGAACGCGTGCGCGGGTGACCATCGCCCGCGCACGCGGGGGGCGCCTGCGATGTAGCTGCGAACACGCCGAAGTCGCTGGGAACACCCGAAGCCGCTGGGAACACCCGAAGCCGCTGGGAACACACCGACCGCACATGCGGCCGTCCCCGGAAAGGGGGGCGGCCGCATGTGCGGTCGTGCTTCGTTCAGCGCTCGTCGTGACGACGGCGCCAGCGCTCTTCCATGCGCTCCATGAAACTGCCCCGGTTGCCCCTGCGGGCCTGCTTGCCCGGAGGAGGTGCCGTGCCTGAGGCGGGGGCGGTGTCACCGAACCCATTCATCTTTTTCCAGCTGGACAGGCCCCACAGACACGCGGCGAGCATGACCACGAAACCGCCGACGCCGAGCGGGATCAGGGCAGCGCCACTCGACACCACGCCGACCATCATGATCACGACGCCGAGGGCAAAGCCGATGGAGGCTTTGATCAGGCGACGCTTGTAATGGCTGCGCGGGTCACTGATCCTTACGGTGTTGGCCCACTTCGGGTCCTCGGCGTAGAGGGCCTGCTCGATCTGGTCGAGCAAGCGCTGCTCGTGCTCAGAGAGCGGCACGGCGCCTCCCAAGGACGGCCCCAGGACGGGGAAGACGGCAACGGACGACACGGGGTGTCCGAACCTCGCGGTCGGTTATCCCCAGAATACGAGGCTGTAGACGTAGGCGAAAGCAAACGTCCAACGCAGACCAAACCGGAGGTGACGTCATGGCTCTATTGTGGCCCATCTCGCCCCCCTCTCCCCAAAATCCTGACACGGGCGCCCCCAGCATGTCCGGACATCGAACGTCATGTCTCTATTTCATCAAGCTTGCCACGTACTAGCGACGCCGGGAGCACCGCATCGGGCCCGAATCTCCGGATCGCCTTGTCCATGGCCTGCTCCGCCTCGCGCCACCCGGTCTCCTTCTCCCCCAGGGCGAGCTGGCGGGTGGCTTCGTCGGCCGGCCGGAGATTCTCCATCCGGACCCCCACCAGGCGCAGCCGCACCCGGTCGAGGCCGGCCGCCTCGAACAGCTCGCAGGCGGTGGCGTAAATCACCTGGGCCACGTCGGTCGGCTCACGCAGCGTGCGCGAGCGGTTGATCGTGGTGAAATCGGCTCGGCGAAGCTTCACACTTACAGTTCTTCCCACGTGACCGGCCTTACGCATGCGGGCCGCCACCCGCTCCGACAGGCGCAGCAGCTCCCGCTTGATCACATCGGGGTCGTCGACGTCGGCCGCGAACGTCTCTTCGTTGCCGATGCTCTTGTCGGGCACGTGGGCGGTGACGGGCCGCTCGTCACGCCCCCAGGCCAGCGCCGCCAGGTGGGCCCCCACGGCCTGCCCCAGCTCCCGCTGCAGCGTGCTGGACGGCACTCTGGCCAGATCTCCGACCGTGCGGATGCCCAGGCGTACCAGGGACTGCTCGGTGCGCTCACCGACCCCCCACAGGGCCGAGACGGGCAGTGGATGGAGGAAGTCGACGACCTGGTCGGCGGGCACCACCAGCAGGCCGTCGGGCTTGCACTGCTTGGACGCGAGTTTTGCCACGAATTTGCTGCTCGCCACGCCCACGGAGCACGTGATGCCGTAGCGGTCGAGCACCTGCTCCCTGATCATCGCGGCCACGGTGGCGGGCGGGCCCAGCCGCCGCCGCGCGCCGCCGACGTCGAGGAACGCCTCGTCGGAGGCGATCGGCTCGACCAGCGGGGTGATCGAGTGGAAGATCTCCATGACGCCCTTGGAGACCTCGGAGTATTTGCCGTGGCTGGGCGGGATGATCGTGGCCTGGGGGCACAGCCGGCGCGCCCTGCTCATCGGCATCGCCGAGTGCACGCCGAAGGCCCTGGCCTCGTAGGTGGCGCTGAGCACGACGCCGCGCCCGGCGGGCGAGCCCACGATCACCGGGCGGCCGCGCAGCTCGGGACGGTCGAGCAGCTCGACGCTGGCGAAGAACGCGTCCATGTCGACGTGGAGGATCGGGCAGCCGCTGTCATCGACCCCGGTCCGCGGAGCGGGGCCGATGCCGGTGATCTGCTTGCGAGACACGCCTTCGAGTCTATCCGAACAGGCGTTCTACACCGAGGGGGGTCAGCACAGATCTTCCTCAGTTGCGGTGGCCGAGCACGTGGAGCTGCGTGGCGATGTCACGCAGCACGGGATGGGTCGCGGCGGCCTGCTCCAGCGCCACCAGCGACTCGGCGGCGCCCGGCTCGCCGTCGACGAGCCTGCTGGGCACCAGGTCGGCGAAGACGCGCACGCCGTGGATCGCGCCGACCGTGAACCCGGTCGCGGTCAGCAGCTCGACGAGCGTGTCGGCGGCGAAACGCCTCGGCGTCGGGTCGCGGTCGCCCCACGTGCCGCTCGGATCGTCGAGCACCGCCCTGGCCTCGTCGAACTGCCCCGACAGCGCCCGGTGGATGGCGCTGCCGACGGGGTTGGCGGCCAGCACGCTGACGGCCCCGCCCCTGCGCAGCAGGCCGGCGACCGCGGTCAGCGCGCTGATCGGGTCTTCGACGTACTCCAGGACGCTGTGGCACAGCACCAGGTCGGCGGCGTCGCGGCTGAGCAGCTCGCCCAGGTCGGCGGCGTCGCCCTGCAGCCCGCGCACGCTCACGCCCTGCTCCTTGGCCCGGCGCTCCAGCGCGGCCAGCGAGTCGGGGCTCGGGTCGACGACGGTGACGGCGTGGCCAAGCGCGGCCAGCGGCACGGCGAAACCCCCGGTGCCGCCGCCGGCGTCGACGATGTCGAGCGACTCCCGGCCGGTGGCCGCCGTGCGCTCGGCCAGCATGGTCCGCAACGCGTCCCAGACGACGGCGGTGCGGACCGCCGGGGTCCTCGTGGTGACGCCTTCAGCACGCAACGTCGGCTCGCCTCTCTCCCCGCGAAAGTGTGCACGGCCCGAAGGTGCACGTCGCGAACGGCTCTCTTCGTGGTCGGGCCCCAGCCTACGCCGTACGCGGGAGCTCCCGCTCCCCACCGCCGATACCCGTCCCCGGCGAATCGCGCATCGGCCCCCGGACATGGAAAAGGGCGCGTCGCGGCTGGTGACGCGCCACTTTCCCGTACGGTCTCACTCCGGCCACACGGTCAGGCCCCCGCCCGGGCTGCGGGTGCGGTGCCCGACCGCGCGACATTACACGTCCCTCGCCTCGCGGGCCATGGTGTGGGCCGGCGTGGTGAGAACGTACCCCGAACGCGCGGCCCCGGCCCCCGAACCCGAGAACAGAAAGGGTGTCTAAAGGGTGAGGCTTGGCTTGAGTTGTTTGAAGCGGGCCAGCAGGCCGTTCACGAACTGCGGCGACTCGTCGGTCGACAGCTCCCCCGCCAGGTGCACCCACTCGCTGATGACCACGCCCTCGGGCACGCCCGGCATCCAGAGCAGCTCGTACGTGCCGCCGCGCAGCAGGTTGCGGTCGACCGCGGGCATCCGGTCGAGTGTCCAGCCCTCGGCGTAGGTGGTGATCAGCTCGTCGATGCGCGCGTGGTGGCGGGCGACGCCCTCGACGATGGTCGAGGTGTACTCGTTCACCGGCGGCTCCTGCCGCTCCACGCGCTCGGCGAGGATCTTCAGCGGATCCTCGCCGCGCAGCTCGGCCTCGAACAGGATGTCGAGCGCTCGCCTGCGTGCTTTGCCCCGTGCCGACACCTCAGGCCCGGCCGAGGTATTCGCCGCTGCGGGTGTCGACCTTGACCTTCTCGCCGGTGGTGATGAACAGCGGCACCTTGATCTCGGCGCCGGTCTCCAGCGTGGCGGGCTTGGTGCCGCCGGTGGAGCGGTCGCCCTGCAGGCCGGGCTCGGTCTCGGCGATCAGCAGCTCGACGGCGGCGGGCAGGTCGACGTACAGTGCGGAGCCCTCGTTGAAGGCGACGGTGGCCAGAGTGTTCTCCAGCATGTAGTTGGCGGCGCTGCCCACCGTGGCGCTGGGCACGTTGACCATGTCGTAGGTCTCGGTGTCCATGAAGACGAAGTCGTCGCCGTCCTTGTACGAGAACTGCATCTCGCGCTTGTCGACGTTGGCCACCTCGACCTTCACGCCGGCGTTGAAGGTCTTGTCGACGACCTTGCCCGACAGGACGTTCTTGAGCTTGGTGCGCACGAACGCGCCGCCCTTGCCCGGCTTGACGTGCTGGAACTCGACAACGCTCCAGAGCTCACCGCCCTCGAGCTTCAGCACCATGCCGTTCTTGAGGTCGTTGGTCGTCGCCACTCGTTCTTCTCCCGGGTGCGGCCGCTCTAAAGGACGAGCAGCTCCTTGGTCGTCTTCGTGAAAAGTTCCGGCCCGCCCTCACGTGTCACGAGGGTGTCCTCGATCCGGACGCCGCCCCGGCCCGGAAGGTAGACCCCAGGCTCGACGGTGATCGGAACTCGATCCTCTAGTCTACCGGTCCGCGAAGGGCCCAGGAACGGCTCCTCGTGGATCTCCAGCCCCACCCCGTGGCCGAGACCATGCCTGAAGTGCGCTCCGTGGCCGGCGTCCTCGATGACGGAGCGGGCGGCCGCGTCCACCTCGCCGGCGCTCGCGCCGGGGGCGAGGGCGTGCCTGCCCGCCCGCTGCGCGGCGGCGACCAGCTCGTACACCTCGCGCTGCCAGGCGGCGGGCGGGCCGAGGCTGACCGTCCTGGTCATGTCGGCGTGGTAGCCCTGGTAGCGGGCGCCGAAGTCCATGGTGACCAGGTCCCCCGCGCGCAGCTCCCGCGCGGTGGGGGCGTGGTGCGGCACCGCGCCGTTCTCGCCCGCCGCCACGATCGTGTCGAACGCGGGCTTGTCGGCGCCCAGCTCCGTCATCCGGCGGTCGAGCAGGCCGGCCAGCTCGCGCTCGGTCATCCCCGGCGCGATCTTCGGGGCGACGTCGGCGAAGGCCCGGTCGGTGATCTCGCAGGCGGTACGGATCAGCTCCAGCTCGCCCTCGTCCTTGACCGCCCGCAGCAGCTCCACCACCGGCCCCAGCGGCGCGAGCCCCTCCCCCAGCCGGTGGTAGGCCGCCACGCTCATGCTCGCGGCCTCGATCCCGGCGCCCGGCTCCTTCAGCCGGCCCGCCACGTCCGCCGCCTCGACCGACGGCACGTCCAGCTCGCGGGCCGCCCCGATGTAGCGGTTGTCGGTGGCCAGCAGCGCCGTGCCGTCCGCCCTGACCAGGACGGCGGCGTTCGAGCTGGCCAGGCCGGTGAGGTAGCGGACGTTGACGGGGGAGGTGACCAGCAGGGCGTGGACCTCGTGGGCGGGCAGCAGCCCGGCGAGCCGCTCCCGGCGCGCCGCGTAGTCGAAGGTCATCCGCCCAATGTACGGCTCACGCCGCTCTCGTCACCATCGCCCGGGATGCCGCTGATTGTCCGCTCACGGAAGGTCAGGCAGCCACCTGATGTCCGCTCACGGAAGGTCAGGCAGCCACCTGATGTCCGCTCACGGAAGGTCAGGCAGCCACCTGATGTCGGCTCACGGGAGATCGGGCAGCCGCCACTCCCGCAGGAACTCCGCGGCCGGGCCCGTCGGGTCCATCTCGCCCTTCTCCTGCGCCTTGGCCAGGTCGCGGTAGACGCCGGAGATCTGGTCGAGGGTTGGGCCGACCTGGCCCTCGTCGAACTTCCTGGCCGCCTTGCGGAGCTTGTCCCGGGCCTTGCCCGCGACCTTGGGGTCGATGCCGCCCATGCTCTGCTGCGCCATCAGCGCCTCGTCGAACTCCTGGAGCCACTTGGCGTACCCGCCGGGCGGGATCGCGTCGCCCAGGGTGGCCTTGGGGAGCGAGGTCTCGCGCAGGAAGTCCGGCTCCTCCTCGGTCTCGGTCGGCTCGGTCTCAGGGGTCGGGCCGATGGTGGAGGTCTGCGGCAGGATGCTGGGCTCCGGAGTCGGCGTGGTGGCCTCGGCGGTCGGCGTGCTCACCGCGACCGGCGGCTCCTCGCGCGCGCCCGCCCACATCACCATGCCGACGGTCACGGCCGCGATGGCGACGACGGCGATGCCGAGCTGAATGATCAGCTTGCGGTTCGGGGGCGAGGGCCGCTCCGGCTCCAGGTCACCGGCCTGGAAGACCGCCGTGTCCCCGGCCCTGGGCGGGCCGCCCGGCCCGGCGAAGGCGCCGGCCTGGAAGACCTCCGTCGCGCCGCCCGCGGAGTCCCCGCCCGCGCCGGCCCCGGGGCGCGCGCCCTCGCCGCCCGGGGTGAGGCCGGGGTCGCGCAGGTTGACGCCGGTCACCGGCGCCGCGGCCTGGCCCGGCTTGGGCCGGGCGATGGCGGCCAGCGCCCGGCGGATGGCCTCGCCGCTGCCGGGCCGCCGCGCCGGGTCCTCGGCGAGCATGGCCAGCACCAGCCGGTCCAGCTCGGCCGGTACCTCCGGCCTGATCGCACTGGGCGGAACAGGCGTCCCCCGCCCGGCGCCCTCCTGCTCCCGCCCGGCGCCCTCCTGCTCCCGCCCGGGGCCCTCCTGCCCTTGGGCGGTGGCGTCGCCGTTCTCGAAGGGTGGCCGGCCGCACAGCAGCTCGTAACACACGCACCCGAGCGCGTACACGTCCCCAGGCGCCCGCGCCGGCTCGCCGGCCGCCCGTTCGGGCGCCACGTACCGGCTCCCGGCGGGCGCGGGCTCGCGCTCGTCCATCGCGAACCCGACGACCTTGAGCACGCCACTACTGGCCTGGCGGAAGCTGTCCGGCCCGACGCGTCCGTGCACCACCCCGGCCCGGTGGGCGGCGTCCAGGCCGGCCGCCGCCTGCCCGATCAGGTCGCACACCTCGACGATCCGCAGGGGCCCGCGCGCGGCCAGCTCCTCGCCGAGGCTGAGCCCGGTGAGGAACTCCATGACGAGGAAGGGCGCCCCTTCGTGCTCGCCGACGTCGAGGACCATGGCCACGTTCGGGTGGATCACCCTGGCGACGGCCTGGGCGTGCTGCCTGAGCACCTCCCGGGTGGCGGCCCCGGCCGCCCGCGCGCCGAGCACCTTCACGGCCACGACCCAGTCGGCCCGCGTGTCGTACCCGCGCCACACCTCGCCCATCGGCCCGCTGCCGATGCGCTCGTCAAGCCGGTACCGGTCAGCGACCAATGACGGCGCACGCTCCGTCCCGTCGGACATATCCCCGCCAAATACTCGAAAATCAGGATTTCCGACCCACCATAGGGCCCTCACACCCCCACCCGTCGCACCTTCGCACCGCACCACCCTCGACATAACGACTTTCGATATTTACGATTATCGTTATGTCTACTCGCTGGATCCTCCGGCTCGAGGTGGTGCTGAGCGTCGCCCTGACCCTCAGCGTCCTCGGCACCGTGGCCGCTCTCATCGGGAACTTCGTGATCGCCTTCGTCGGCAACGCACGCGGCATCGGCATCCCGTTACAGGTCTTCGACGTCCCTTCCACGGGGATGGCGGCCGGCGGCGCCGTCGTCGAGGACGTCAGCGCCGAGGTGACGGTCCGTCCCCAGGGCGCCTCGCCGGTGGCCGGCCTGCTCTACCTGCTGATGTGGGCGCCGGGCACGGTGACGGGCCTGCTGGCGCTGTTCACGGTCGTGCGCGCGCTGGGCAGGGCCAGGTCGGGCGATCGCGCGCTGTTCTCCACGGTCACGGCCGGCCACCTGCGCAGGCTGGGCTGGATCCTCATCGCCGGCTCGATCGTGTCGGCGGTGCTCGACTCGGCGGCGCAGGTCATGCTCGCCTCCATGCTGCTGACGGAGAGCCGGCCGTTCTACCCGCCGTCGGGCGAGGTGGTCGGCGGGGTCGTGGCAGGGCTGGTGGCGCTCGGCGTGTCGGAGATCGTCCGCCGGGGCCTGGTCCTGCTCGAAGAGGTCGAGGCCACGATCTGATGGCCGAGCCCGTCATCAGGGTGCGGCTGGACGAGCTGCTCAAGGAGCGCGGCATGACGCTCACCGAGTTGTCGCACCGCGTGGAGATCACCGTGGTCAACCTGTCGATACTGAAGAACGGCCATGCCAAGGCCGTGCGCTTCTCCACGCTGGCCCGCCTGTGCGAGGCGCTGGGCTGCCAGCCGGGAGACCTGCTGACGTACGAATGAAAGAAGGGGGGCGGCCGGAGCCACCCCCCTCATGTCAGCGCCTCGTCAGGCCGTGGCGGGCTCGGGCACGCGCCGCACGGGCGCGCTGTCGAGCGGCTGCGGCGGCGCGTTGAAGGTCGCCGTGTCCAGGCGGCCCTCGGAGCGCGCCACGAGCACCGGCACCACCATCTGGCCGGTCACGTTGGTCGCGGTGCGGATCATGTCGAGGATCGGGTCGATGGCCAGCAGCAGGCCGACACCCTCCAGCGGCAGGCCCAGGGTGCTGAGCGTGAGCGTCAGCATGACGGTGGCGCCGGTCAGCCCGGCCGTGGCGGCGGAGCCGACCACCGAGACGAACGCGATCAGCAGGTAGTCGCCGAAGCCGAGCGGCACCCCGAACACCTGGGCCACGAAGATCGCGGCCAGCGCCGGGTACACCGAGGCGCAGCCGTCCATCTTGGTGGTGGCGCCGAACGGCACCGCGAACGAGGCGTAGTCGCGGTCCACGCCGTTGCGCTCGACCGTGACCCGCTGGGTCAGCGGCAGCGTGCCGACGGAGGAGCGGGAGACGAAGGCCAGCTCGATGGCGGGCCAGGCGTTGCGGAAGAACGTGACGGGGCTGACCTTGCCCCACACGGCCAGCAGCGTCGGGTACACGGCCAGCAGCACGATGAAGCAGCCGATGTAGACGCCGGCGCTGAACTTGGCCAGCGGCGCCAGCAGCTCCCACCCGTAGGTGGACACGGCCTTGCCGATGAGCCCCGCGGTGCCGATGGGCGCCAGGCGGATGACCCACCACAGGGCCTTCTGCACCAGCTCCAGCACGGAGCGGGCGAGGTTCAGGAACGGCTCGGCCTTCTCGCCGACGGCCATGGCCGCCGCGCCGAGGACGACTCCCAGGAACACGATCTGGAGGACGTTGACCTCGGTGAAGGCCGTCACGACGTTGGTCGGCAGGATGCCGGTGACGAAGTCGAGCCAGGTGCCCTGCGTGTCGGTGGCCTTGGCGGCGGCGGTGTCGAGGGTGACGCCCTGGCCGGGGTTGATGAGCAGGCCGAGCCCGATGGCCAGCGACACCGACACGAACGCCGTGATCAGGAACCACATCAGCGTCTTGGAGGCGAGCCGGGCGGCGCCGTTGACGTTGCGCAGGTTGGCGACGCTGACCAGCACGGCGGTGAAGACCAGCGGCGGCACGGCCAGCTTCAGGAGCTGGACGAAGAGCGAGCCGACCTGCTTGAGCGTCTCAGCGAGCCAGGCGACGTCCCAGACCTTGGCGGCGAAGCCCAGGGCGATGCCGACGACGAGGCCCAGCAGAAGTTGCAGGGAAAAGGAGAATCTCTTCACGGATGAGGAAGCCTTCGCGAGAAGGGCATGCCGGAGCGGGCATGCCTGGTGAGGGGTGGACGGAAAGAGCCGTCAGCTACAGAGCGAGCCGTGCAGCCGGCACAGATCGATGTGCAGCCGCTCGACGAGCCACACGAACACCAGGGAAAACCTCACGGAGGACCACAACAGCGGTGAAAAGCCCCACATTCCCCGCAAACCGGGTGATCTACCTCACTACGCGGCAAACTCCTTGATCTTCTCGATCAGCCGGAGCCGCTCCTCGTGCGTCCCGGCGATCGGCGTCACGTTCAGGGTCGTCACGCCCGACTCCTTCATCGCCTGCACCCGGTCGCGCACGTAGCCCTCGCTGCCGATCAGCGACATCTTCTCCAGCAGCTCAGCCGGCACCTGCGCGGCCGCCTCGTCCTTCTTGCCCGCCAGGTAGAGGTCCTGGATCAGCTCGGCCTCCTTCTCGTAGCCGTAGCGCCGGGCCAGGTCGTTGTAGAAGTTCTTGCCACGGGCGCCCATGCCGCCGATGTAGAGGGCCGCCATCGGCCGCCCGAACTCCAGCAGCCCGGCCACGTCGTCGCCGATCGCCAGGCTGGCCTGAGCGATCACGTCGAGCTCGCCCAGCTCGGGGTCACGCCTGGCCTTGCCGGCGGCCAGCGCGGGGCCCCAGACGTCGGCGGCCTTCTCCGGCACGTAGAAGATCGGCTCCCAGCCCTCGGCCAGCTCGGCGGTCAGCTCGACGTTCTTGGGGCCGATGGCGGCCACCACGATGGGGATGCGCGGGCGTACCGGGTGGTTGATGATCTTCAGGGGCTTGCCCAGGCCGGTGCCCTGGCCGGCGGGCAGCGGCACCGTGTAGTGGCGGCCCTCGTACTGGACGCGCTCGCGCCGCCAGACCTGGCGGCAGATCTCGATGACCTCCCTGGTACGCGCGAGCGGCGCGGTGTACGGCACCCCGTGGAAGCCCTCGATCACCTGCGGCCCCGACGCGCCGATGCCGAGCGTGAACCGCCCGTCGGAGACGTAGTCGAGACCGGCGGCCGTCATCGCCAGCAGCGTCGGCGTGCGCGAGTAGATCGGCAGGATGCCCGAGGCGATCTGCACCCGCTCGGTCTTGGCCGCGATGTACCCCATCTGGCTGACGGCGTCGAAGCTGTAGGCCTCGGCCACGAACACGATGTCGAGCCCGGCCTTCTCGTAGTCGGCCAGCTCGGCCACGGACTCCTTGAAACCACCCGAGTACTTGAGTGCCATTCCGATGCGCATGCCGGGCTCCCGCTGGACCGAATGTTGTTCTGTTGCGACTCGGACATGCTATCGCGTCGGTGTCGCGGGCAGGGAGCCGCTAGCCTGGTTCGGGTGCTGAGTCGGGTCGTCATCGTCGTCTCCGTGGTGGTGGCCGCGGCCCTGGCGGGGCATGGGCTGATCCCCGCTCTCGGCGGGTTCACCCCCGTCCTGGAGAGCCTGCTGCCCTGGATCGGGCTGGCCGTCCCGGTGCTGCTCGCCGGCGCCGCCGTGGCACGTTCCACCGCCGCCGCTGCCGCCGCGCTGGTGCCCGGGCTGGTGTGGGCGCTCATGTTCGGCTCCACGCTCTTCCGCTCGCCGCCCGGCGGGCCCAGCGACCTGGCCGTCGGCACCGTGAACGTCGGCGTGCGCAACAGCGCCTCGGGCGAGGCCGTGCGCGCGATCGCCAAAGACCTCGACGTGCTGGCGGCGCAGGAGCTGACCAGGGGCGGGCCCGCGGCCAAGCAGCTCAACAAGATGTTCAAGTACCACTACCCGGTCAGCACCGTCGGCCTGTGGAGCCGCTACCCGATCAGCGAGACCAGGCCGCTCGACGTCGGCCTCGGCTGGCCGCGCGCCCTGCGCGCGGTCATCACCACCCCCAAGGGCAAGGTGACCGTCTACGTCATGCACCTGGCCTCGGCCAGGCCCGGCCACACCACCTCGCGCGACGCCTCGCTGGCCGCCGCGCGCAAGCTCATCGACGCCGACCCCAGCAAGCGCATCCTGCTGCTCGGCGACCTCAACACCGCCACCACCGACCGCGGCATGCGCGGCCTGACTCCGCCGCTCACCGACGCGCAGGTGGCGGCGGGCGACGGGTTCGGCTTCACCTGGCCGTCGGAGTTCCCGGTCACCCGGCCCGACCACATCCTGTTCAAGGGCATGACGGCCACCAAGGCCGGCGTGGCCCCGGCGACCGGCAGCGACCACCGGGCCGCGATCGCCTCCCTACGCCTGTAGGCGGGCCAGGTCCTCCGGCGTGTCGATATCCGCCGGGTCGCCGTACTCGTCGCACGGCACCTCCGTGACCAGCTCCGGATGCGCCTTCATGTACGCCCGCGCCCCCACGTCGCCCGCGGCCAGCTCCGCCACCCCGGCGAAGTGCGGCCGGGTGATCAGCACGGGGTTCCGGCGCCGGCCGCCGTAGGTCGCGACCGCCAGCCCCTTCGCGCCCGAGCCGATCAGCGCGCGCACCGCGCCCGGCCCGATCAGCGGCTGGTCGATCAGCGCGACCACCACCGACTCGGCCTCCTCCGGCAGCGCGGCCAGGCCGACCCGCAACGACGACCCCATCCCCGAGGCCCAGCCGGCGTTGCGCACCGTCACCGCCCCGCGCACCTGCACCGTCGCCGCGCCGAGCACCACCACGACCGGGTGGCAGCCGCCCTCCTCCAGCAGCCGCACGCCCCGGTCCACCAGCCGCTCGCCCGCGTACTCGACCAGCGCCTTGGGCCGCCCCAGCCGGCTGCCCTCGCCTGCGGCCAGCAGCAGCCCGGCCGTCCTCGACGTCCTCATGGCAGCTCGTGGTGGATGCGGCCGTCCGTGGTGGACAGCGGGCGGCCCGAGCCGCCCCAGCGCAGCTGGATCAGCTCGGCGGCGATCGAGACGGCCGTCTCCTCCGGCGTGCGCGCGCCCAGGTCGAGGCCGATCGGCGAGCGCAGCCTGGCCAGCTCGTCCTCGGTGAGCCCGGCTTCGCGCAGCCGGGCGAGGCGGTCGTCGTGGGTGCGGCGCGAGCCCATCGCGCCGACGTACCCGGCGCCGGTGCGCAACGCCACCTCCAGCAGCGGCACGTCGAACTTCGGATCATGGGTCAGCACACAGATCACCGTACGCTCGTCCACCTGCACCGACGACAGGTAGTCGTGCGGCCACTTGACCACCACCTCGTCGGCGTCGGGGAACCGCTTGGCGGTGGCGAAGACGGGCCGCGCGTCGCACACCGTGACGTGGTAGCCGAGGAACTTGCCCACCCTGGCCACCGCCGCGGCGAAGTCGATCGCCCCGAACACCAGCATCCGCGGCGGCGGCGCGAACGAATGCACGAACACCGACAAATCGTCCAGCCGCCGCTCCCCCTGCCCGCCGTAGTGCCGCAGGCCCGTCAGCCCCTGGGCGAGCATGCCGCGGGCGTCGTCGTCCACGGCGTCGTCGAGGCGTTCGAGCCCGAGCGAGCCCTTGGCGCGGTCCGGCCAGATGACGCGGCGCGCCCCGACCTGGCCGGGGCCGGAGACGATCGTGGCCACGGCGACCGGCTCGTGCGCGTCCACCGACGCCGCGATCTCGCCCAGCTCGGGGAACGTCTCGATCGAGACCGGCTCCACCAGGATGTCGATGATGCCGCCACAGGTGAGCCCGACGGCGAACGCGTCGTCGTCGCTCACGCCGTACCGCTGCAGGACGGGCGTCTCGATCTCGGAGGCCAGCTCGAACACCGCGCCCTCGACGCAGCCGCCCGACACGCTGCCGACCACCTCGTCACCGCGCACCGCCATCGCCGCGCCCGGCGGCCTGGGCGCGCTGCTCCACGTGCCGACCACCGTCGCCAGCCCGAACCTGAGCCCCGAGCGCCACCACTTCATGATCTCCGGCAGCACGTCACGCATGGGCGAGCCTTTCGCTGAGTTGCTCGAAGGCGGCCAAGCTGTGCCCGGCCACCAGGTCGTCAAGGTACGGCAGGGCGGCCCGCATGCCGCCGGTCAGCGGCTGGTAGTCCTCGTACCCCTTGTGCGGGTTGACCCAGATCACCTGGTACGCCTGCCTGGCCAGCCTGGCCATCTGCGTGCCCAGCAGCTCCGGATCGCCGCGCTCCCACCCGTCGGAGGCGATCACCACGATCGCGCCCCTGGCGCTGAAACGGGCGAGATACTCCTTGAGTTCCTCCCCCAGCCGGGTGCCGCCGCTCCAGTCGGGCACGACCTTCGACACCTCGTTCAGCGCGGTGCCCGGGTCGCGGTGGCGCAGCTCCGCGGTGATCGGGGTGAGGCGGGTGCCGACCGAGTAGACCCTGGTGGCCCTCGGCTCGCTCCTGACCAGCGCGTGGGCGAAGCGCAGCAGGGTCTCGGCGTACGGGGCCATCGAGCCGCTCACGTCCACGAACAGCACCACCGTGCGCGGCCTGGTGGTGTGCCGGCGGTGGCGCAGCCGGGCCACCTCGCCCTTCCTGAGCGCGTCGCGGATCGTGCGGCGCTGGTCGAGGGCGCCCCGGTGGGCGCTCTCGAAGCGCCGCGAGCGCCGCCGCGCCCGGCCGCCCTTCAGCAGCGCCATCATGCGGTGCACCTCGGCCCGCTCGGCGTCGGTGAGCCGGGCGACGTCGCGGTGCCGCAGCACCTCGATCCGGCTGGCGGTGGCCGGGGCCGTCGTGCCGTCGTCGTCACCGCCGCTCTCGCCGTCGTCCTGCCGCTCGGCCAGGTGGCGGGTGACGCTCGTCGTGGCCGTGCGCCGCAGCGCCGCCTTCCTGCCGCCGAAGTACGCGGCGAAGCACCGGTCGTAGCGGGGCAGGTCGTCGGGGCCGGCGCACAACGTCAGCCGCCCCGCCCAGTACACCTCGCCCCGATCGGTCACGTCGAGGTGGCCGAGCGCCTTGAGCAGGCTCTGCGTACGCTCGTGATCGGCCGCGACGCCCGCCGCGCGCAGCGTCCTGGCGAACCCCGTCATCGTGGCGGCGAGCTCATCCATGGGCTCATCCATGCGTGAGCAGCCCGTTGCCGAGCGCCGCCGCGACGTCCTCCCGGTACTTCAGCGCCGCGCCCAGCGTGGCGGCGGCCAGGCCCGGGTCCAGCTCCTTCGCGCCCAGCGTCAGCAGCGCCTCCGTCCAGTCCAGCGTCTCGGCCACGCCCGGCGGCTTGACCAGGTCCGCCTGCCGCAGCCGCTCGGCCGCCCGCGCCACCTGCACGGCCAGCGTCTCGGTGCAGCCGGGCAGCCGGCGCAGCAGGATCGCCACCTCCCGGTCGAAGCTCGGGTGCTCCAGCCAGTGGTAGAGGCAGCGCCGCTTGAGCGCGTCGTGCACCTCGCGCGTCCGGTTCGAGGTCACCACGACCACCGGCGGCGTCCTGGCCTTGACCGTGCCCAGCTCGGGGATCGAGATCGTGAAGTCGGACAGCACCTCCAGCAGGAACGCCTCGAACTCGTCGTCGGCCCGGTCGATCTCGTCCACCAGCAGCACGCTCGGCTGCGTCTCGATCGCCTTCAGCAGGGGCCTGGCGATGAGGAACCTGCGGTCGTAGATCTCCCCCTCCAACCGGCCCACGTCCGTGATCCCGGCGGCCTCGGCGGCCTTGAGGTGCAGGAGCTGGCGGGCGAAGTCCCAGTCGTACAGCGCCTGGGCGGCGTCAAGGCCCTCGTAGCACTGGAGCCTGATCAGCGGCGCCTTCAGCAGCGCGGCGAGCGTCTTGGCCAGCTCCGTCTTGCCGACCCCCGCCTCCCCTTCGAGGAACAGCGGCCGCCCCATCCGCAGCGCGAGGAAGGCGGCCGTGGCCAGCCCCTCGTCGGCGAGGTAGGCGTGCCGGTCGAGCAGCTCGATGAGCTTGTCCGGCGACTGGATGTCCATTGCCGTGATTGTCCGCCGCAGCACCCCTTCAGGCTACGTCCCCACCCGCCTCGGCGATATTCGCCCGGCACTCCGTAACGGCCTGTAAACTCTTGCTCACCGCACGAAAGGACGACAGGGCGTGCCCGTACCCCCAGGCATGCCGGAGTCGTGGGACGACCACCACGTATCCCCGGCAACCCGAGAGCTCCGCAAGATCACCGCCGCCCGCAGGGCGATCGACGTCGCCCTGCAGACCCGCTTCCTGTGGATCAGCCAGGAGAAGCGCGACGCCATCGCCACCTGCGAAGACCTTGAGCTGCTGCGGCAGTGGCTGATCCGCATCCTGACCGTCGACACGGTCGAGGAGTTGTTCGCCGAGCCCGGCTAGTGGTTGGGGGCCTCGCCGCGCGCCTTGATCAGGGCGCGCAGCTCCGCCGTGGCGCGGCGGGCGCGCTCCTTCTCCGACCCCTGGATCCCCATGGCCCCGACCGTACGCCCGTCGGACAGGTCGAGCCGCGGCCACGGGTCGCCCACCACCATCTGCACGTCCAGCACCTCCGGCCACGTCACCCGGTGGGTGCGGACGGCGTTGACGATGGTGAGCCCCTCGTCGTCCGCCTCCACGCGTACCCGGCCCAGCAGGTGCAGCACCCACGCCACCGCGCACGCGAACGCCACGATCGCCACCCGGTCGGGCAGCTTGAACGGCGGGGCGATCAGGACCGCCATCACCACCGCCCCCACCACGATCACGACCGCGAAGCCGTAGGCGACGACACGGCCACGGCGCGGACGCCAGGTGACGGGCAGGGGCGGCGGGGACACGGGCTCTGGCACGAGGGAAACCTACCGTAGATCAGCGCAGGGTCCGCAGGAGGAGGGCGGTCTCGAGCGCGGCCACGACCGACTCGTACCCCTTGTCCTCCTTGCTGCCCGGCAGGCCCGACCGGTCGAGCGCCTGGTCCATGTTCTCGCAGGTGAGCACGCCGTTGCCGACGGGCGTCTCCTCGTCCAGCGAGATCCTGGTCAGGCCCGACGTCACGGAGTCGCACACGTAGTCGAAGTGGGCCGTCTCGCCGCGGATGACCGCGCCCAGCGCCACCACCGCGTCGCAGCGGCGGGCCAGCGCCTGGGCGACCACCGGGATCTCCAGCGAGCCCGGCACCCGCACCACGGTCGCGCTGGCGCCGCTGTCGTCGCACGCCTGCACGGCCCGTGAGACGAGCTGGTCGGTGATCTTGGCGTGCCAGCTCGCCGCGACCACCCCCACCGTCAGCCCTGAGGCGTCGGGCACCGCGACCCCCGGCCGTCCCTCCCCGCTCATTCGCTCTCCCCGTTCATGATGCTTCCGAGATGTCGTGGCCGAGGCGCTCGCGCTTGGCCGTCAGGTAACGCTCGTTGTACGGGTTCATCGCCACGGGCATCGGCTCGCGGCCGAGCACCTTGATGCCGTAGCCGTCCATGCCCTTGAGCTTGGCCGGATTGTTCGTCAGCAGCCTGATGGACTTGACCCCCAGGTCGGCCAGGATCTGCCCCGCGTTCGAGAACTCCCGCGCGTCCACCGGCAGCCCCAGCTCCAGGTTCGCGTCTACGGTGTCGTGGCCGTCGTCCTGGAGGCTGTACGCCTTGAGCTTGGCCAGCAGGCCGATCCCCCTGCCCTCGTGCCCGCGCAGGTACACGATCACGCCGCGGCCCTCCTGCGCGATGGCCGACATGGCGTTGTCGAGCTGCACCCCGCAGTCGCAGCGCAGCGAGCCGAACACGTCGCCGGTCAGGCACTCGGAATGCGCCCTGACCAGGACGTTCTCGCCGCCGTCGAGGTCGCCGTAGACGAGCGCCACGTGCTCGCCGCCGTCGAGCGCGCTGGCGTAGCCGAACGCCCGCCACATGCCGTACACGTTCGGCAGCCGCGTCTCGGCGACCCTGGTGACCATGCTCTCGGCCCGCCGCCGGTAGTCGACGAGCTGCTCGATCGAGACCAGCGCCAGGTCGTGCTCGTCGGCGAAGCGGCGCAGCTCCGGCAGCCTGGCCATGGTGCCGTCGTCGTTGACCACCTCGGCCAGGGCGCCCGCCGCCGACAGGCCGGCCAGCCTGGCCAGATCGACGGCCGCCTCCGTGTGGCCGCGCCGGGCCAGCACGCCGCCCTCGTGGTAGCGCAGCGGGAAGACGTGCCCGGGGCGGACCAGCTCGTTCGGCTCGGTGGCCGAGTCGGCCAGCGTGCGGATCGTCTTCGCCCGGTCGGCCGCCGAGATGCCCGTGCTGACGCCGTCGCGGGCGTCCACGGTGATCGTGTACGCCGTGCGCATGCGTTCCTTGTTGTGGAAGACCATCAGGGGCAGGCCGAGCCGGTCGAGCTCCTTGCCCTCCATGGCCACGCAGATCATGCCGCTCGTGTGCCTGATCGTGAACGTGCACAACTCCGGCGTGGCCTTCGACGCGGCGAAGATGAGGTCGCCCTCGTTCTCCCGGTTCTCGTCGTCGACGACCACCACCGGCTTGCCGTGGCGGATGTCGTCGATGGCCCGCTCGATCGGGTCGAGCTTGATCTCGTTCATTGCGCCACCGCCACGCTCAGGGGCCCCGTACGGTATTCGCGCAACCACTTCACGAACCCGACCAGGACCAGCACGAAGAACACGCCGTACACCGCTCCGGAGACCACCAGCCCCGAGCTGAACGCCAGCGGCACACCCACCAGGTCCACCGCCACCCACACGATCCAGAAGTCCACCAGCGCCCGGCCCTGCGCCCAGGTGGCCATCGCGCTGCCGACGAAGATGTAGGCGTCGGCCGCCACCAGGAACGCGCCCTTCGGCAGCGGCACCTGCGCGCCCCACGACAGCCCCGTGACGAAGAACAGCAGCCCCACCACCGCAGTACCCACCAGCATGATGCCGATCAGCAGCGAGCGCTCCCACCACATGGCCGGCCGCACCGCGAGCCGCCCGCCGTCCTGCGTGCCGCGCCGCCACGCCCACCAGCCGTAGACGGCCAGGCCCGCGAACAGCGCCTGCTTCAGCGCGTTGCCCGTGACGTGGGCGTTGATCGAGGCGGCGAACAGCAGCACCGCCCCGGCGAACTGCACCGGCCATGTCCACATCGACTTGCGCATGGCGAGCAGGACCGTGGCCAGGGCGGCGATGTTGCCCACCAGGTCGGTCCAGAGCACGTGCGTGCCGAAGATCTCAAATCCGGCGTTGAGCCAGCTCATCGCCTGACCACCAGCCTCTCCACATATTTGGCGATCACGTCCACCTCGATGTTGACCACGTCACCCACCCGCCGCTCACCCATCGTGGTGAGCTTCAGCGTGGTCGGGATGAGGCTCACGCCGAAGCTGTCGTCGTCAACCGTCGTCACCGTCAGGCTGATTCCGTCGATGGCGATCGAGCCCTTCTCCGCGACGTACGGGGCGATCGGCTCCGGCAGGGAGAAGCGCAGGTCGTCCCAGCTCTCGCCCGGGTCGCGGGAGAGCAGGACGGCGGTGCCGTCCACGTGGCCCTGCACGATGTGGCCGCCGAGGCGCTGGTCGGCGCGGACGGCGCGCTCCAGGTTCACCGCCGAGCCCTCGGCGAGGCCGCCCAGGGAGCTGCGGTCGAGCGACTCCTTGATCACGTCGACGGTGAACACGTCGTCCTTGACCTCGACGACCGTGAGGCAGACGCCGTTGACGGCGATCGAGTCGCCGTGCTTGGCGTCGGAGGTGACGACCGGGCCGCGCACCGACAGCAGCGCGCCGCCGCCCGCCTGGTCGATGGCCACCACTTCGCCCTTTTCCTCAATGATTCCGGTGAACATCACTTCTCCCTGCCTGATTGGTTGACGGGCCGGGCAACAAGCCGCACATCCGGCCCGATAGGGGAAACTTCGTCAAATCTCAGGCGATGCAGGTCCGCGATCGTCCCCACCCCGGCCGCCCCCAGCGCCGCCCGCCCCGACCCCAGCAACGCCGGCGCCAGATACGCCACCACCCGATCCACCAGCCCGTGCCGCACGAACGCCCCGGCCAGCGTGGGGCCGCCCTCCAGGAACACGCTCACGACGTCCCGCGCGGCCAGCTCCCGCAACAACACCTCAAGATCGAGGCCGCCGTCGCGACGGGGCAGCCGCAGGAGATCGGCGTCGAGGCGGGGGTCGGCGTCCTCGGCGACGGCGATGAGGGTGGGGGCCTGGTCGTCGAGCACGCGAGCGAACGGGGGCGTCCGTCCCTCGGCATCGACCACGACCCGCACCGGCCCCCGTCTCCCGGCCCCCTCACCCCGGCCCGCGCCCCTCCCGGACCCTGCGGACCCCGCCGGCCCCACGGCGCTGGAGCCGCCGCCGGCGCCGCCATGCTCCAGGTGGGCCGCGTCCGCCCCGCCCCCTGCGGCGTCGCCGGGTCCCGCCAGCGCGCTCACGCCCACCGGCACCCTGCTCGCGCCGCCCAGCGCATCGCCGGGCCGCGCAGCCGAGCCGACGCCACTCAGACTCACCACCGCCCCCGAAGCGGCGCCGTTCGGGTCCGCTGCAGGAGCCGAGCCGGCCCTGCCATGCGACGCATCGCCGGGCCACGCAGCGGAGTCGCCTCCGCTCGTGCCGACCGCCGCCCCGGAACCGGCGCTCGCGCCCCCCTGCGGGCCGGTCGCAGCGTCCGAGTGCGCGGGGGCGGGCGCTGCGGCGGCGACGGGCCCCGGGACGGGGGTGGCGGTGGGTGGGCGGGCGGTCAGGTGGGGGTCGTCGGCGAGGACGGTGCCGATGCCGGCGATGATCGCGTCGGCGGCGGCCCGGAGCCGGTGCACGTCGGCCCGCGCCTCCGGCGAGGTGATCCACTTGCTGGTGCCGTCCTCGGCCGCCGACCGCCCGTCGAGCGTGGCGGCGAACTTCCACGTCACGTGCGACCGCCCGAGCCGCGCGTACGTCAGCCACTCCTCGTTGACCCGCTCGGCCGCCTCGGCGAGGACCCCGACTGTGACGGCCACGCCGTGCTCGCGCAGCCGCGCCGCCCCGCCGGCCGCCTTCGGGTTGGGGTCGGGCACGGCGATCACGACCCGCGCCACCCCCGCCGCCAGCAGCGCGCGGCTGCACGGCCCCGTGCGGCCGGTGTGGTCGCAGGGCTCCAGCGTCACGTACGCGGTGCCGCCCCGGGCCCGCTCCCCCGCCTGCGCCAGGGCGACGACCTCGGCGTGCGGCCCGCCGGCGTACGCGTGGAAGCCTTCGCCGGCGACCTGGCCGGCGGCGTCGAGCACGACGCAGCCCACGACGGGGTTGGGGCTGGTGGTGCCGTGCCCGTGCGCGGCCAGCTCGACGGCGCGCGCCATATGGGCGGCGTCTTGCGCGGGTGTCTGCAACCCCGGGTCTCCTACTCGCCAGTAGCTCCAAGCCACGGCGGGCCCCGGGGGATCTTGTGCCAGGGTGCGGCGACTGCCGCACCACGGCAGGCGCCCGGCTGGGACGCCGGACACCTCGCGCGCTTCCTCCCATCCGGACTTTAACCGTCGGTCCCGGAATTTCACCGGGTCAACCGGCCGATGGCATCGGCCGGGTCGCGGACTGTCACCGCCGGTTCGGAATTTCACCGACCCCGGAGCACGCTAGCTCTCTTCTCCTACCAGTTTGCCATGCCGATACCCGGGCACGCGACCGCCCCCGCAAAAACAACCAAGCGCTAGCTTCAGGCCGCCATGAGCCGGTGCGCCCGCCGCGCCGCCGGGCTGTAGCGCACCTGCCCGGGCACCAGGCCGAGCCCGGTGTGCAGGGTACGCAGCGTGGCGGTCGCCCACAGGTCGCCGACCGGCGTGGCCGGCAGCCCGTACAGGCGCCTCGCCCAGCGCGGCAGCGTCGCGAACGCCAGCAACGTCAGCGCGGGCATCACCGGCTTGAGCGGGGTGAGCAGGCGCGGGAGCGGGGCGTTCAGCGACAGGCGCAGCGGATGGGCGGCCTCGGGCACGAAACGCAGCCCGGGACGTGCGGCCTCGATGTAGTCACGCAACTCCGCGACCGACCCCGGCACGCTGTCCGCCGCCAGCCCCACCACCTCGGCGGCCCGCCGCCACTCGTCCACGAACGCGTCCGCCTCCGCGTCGGACAACCCGACCCCGGCGCGCCGGGCGACCGACAGGTACGAGTCCACCTCGCCCACGTGCACCCAGCGCAACGCCTCGGGCTCGTCGAGCCGGAAGGTGACCCCCGTGTCGGGATCGGTGGCGGTCAGCCTGGCGTGGATCTTACGCACCCGCCGACCGGCCCGCTCGACCTCGGCGCGGGTCCCGTAGGTCCGCACCCGGACGAACTCGGTGGTCCGTACGAACCGGGACCAGGCCTCCTGCGGATCCATCAGCGCGGAGTTCTGCAGCACGCCCCGCATGGCCCTCGGATGCAACCCCTGCATCAGCAGCGCACGGAACCCGCCCACCAGCAGGATCGGCTCACCCATGACCCGCCACGTCACCGAGCGGGGCCCGAAGATCCCATGGTCGCTCATAAGTGATGATTTACCCAGGCGATGACCGCTTCATGTCACCAACCACCCCAATCCGCCCTCTGGCGACCAACACACCCGGCCCCACCCAGCGGCCGGCACAGCCCGGTCGTCAACACAACCTCGGCCGCTCGGCACCCATCGCCCGAAGCCCACGCGGGCGGGCGCTGGGCAACCGACGCGGCGGTCGGTCAGGTGCCGGCGAACTGACGGTCACCGGCAGTCACGACCAGCGAGCGGCCGATGCCACGAGCGATCGACGCCACGAGCGGCCGATGCCACGAGCGATCGACGCCACGAGCGATCGACGCCACGAGCGGCCGGCGTCACGACCGGTGGGTCAGGAGGTGGCGCGGTTGGCGGCGGCGCGCAGCTCGTCGATCGCCGCGACCGGATCCGACGCCCCGTAGACCGCGCTCCCGGCCACGAACACGTCGGCGCCCGCCTCGGCGCACCGCTCGATGGTGCCGGTGTCCACGCCCCCGTCCACCTGCAGCCACACCCGGCCGCCGTGCCGCCCGATGAGCTCGCGCGCTCGCCGCACCTTCGGCAGCACCACGTCGAGGAACTTCTGCCCCCCGAACCCGGGCTCGACGGTCATCAGCAGCAGCATGTCGACCTCGCCGAGCAGGTCTTCGTACGGCTCGACGGGGGTGGCGGGGTTGAGCGCGAGCCCGGCCCTGGCGCCGAGCGAGCGGATCTCGCGCAGCGTGCGGATGGGCGCCTTGGCCGCCTCGGCGTGGATGGTCACGCTGCCCGCCCCCGCCTCCGCGTACTGCGGCGCCCAGCGGTCGGGGTCGGCGATCATGAGGTGGCAGTCGAGCGGCGTGTCGGTCGCCTTGCGCAACGCCTCGACCACGGGCAGCCCGAGGGTCAGGTTGGGCACGAAGTGGTAGTCCATGACGTCGACGTGCAGCCAGTCGGCGTTCGGCACGGCGGCGGCCTCGTCGGCGAGCCTGGCGAAGTCGGCGGCGAGAATGCTGGGCGAGATCTGTACGGCCATGATCCCCCTAGTCTAGTGACCCGCCCTCCCCCGCTCTCGCCCCCGGCCCTCATGACGCCCTCACCCGGCCCCCTGCCCGACGGCCGTGCGTTGCCCGCGCCGTGCCATCAGCCCGAGCCTGATGAACAGCACCGGCGCCCCGGCCTGCACCCACAGAGCCAGCACCGCGTACGCCAGGTACGTCCCCACGACGCCTTCCGGCAGCACTTCGCGCTCGGCGTACCAGATGAGCACCGCGACGACCGTCCCGATCACCCACCGCAGGGCTCGGGCGCGCAGCGGCCCGCCCGCGTCGAACCACCCCAGCCGGTACATGACCGACGTCCCGGCCAGCGTGCCCAGCAGCACTCCCGCCATGGTGACGACGGTGTCGGGGCTGTCGGGGTCGATCGTCCCGGCCGAGCTCCACCCCGGCGGCACCACCCATCCGGGGTGCAGCGCGTTCGCCAGCACGGCGCAGCCGATCAGCGCGCCGGACAGCACCGCGGACGCGGCGAGCTGCACCCACAGCGCCTGCCCGCGCCACCACGCGGTGGCGGGCCCCTCCAGCTTCCGCACGAGCACCAGCACCACGATCCCGAGCGCCACCCCTGCGACGACGTCGGAGATGAAGTGCACCCCGAGGTAGATCCGGCTCAGGCACACCAGCGCGACGGCCGCCCCGGCCGCCCACCACGCCCACGGCCGGGCCACCGCCATCGCCAGTCGCCCCAGGGCCGCGGTGCCGCTCTGGGCGTGCCCGGACGGCAGCCCGAACGCCCCTTCCGCCGAGAACGCGTGGATCCTGGGGTCGATCCAGTACGGCCTGGGCTGGTGCAGGGCGAGCTTGCCGATCGCGTTCGTGGCGGCGGACGCCATGACGGTCAGCCCGAGCCGCAGGGCCAGCGCCGGGTTGACGCACCAGTAGAGCAGCGGCAGGCAGAGCAGGAAGAACGCGTCCGTGCCCAGCACCGACACCAGCTGCATGACGGGCCGGACGGCGTCGGGCCAGCTCTGCAGCCAGATGATCGGGGTCAGCTCCGCCAGGTGTAGTTCGTCCAGTATGTCCACGTTCTCGATCGGACCACACCGACGGGCGACGCGTCAGCCGATCTTGCGCAGCAACGCCAGGAACATCGCGTCGGTGCCGTGCCGGTGCGGCCAGAACTGGGCGTGCGGCCCGTCGCCGAGCCCGTCGACCTCGGGCAGGTAGGCGCGGGCGTCCAGTTGCTCGACGTCATTCCTGCGGGCCAGGATGTCGCCCACCACGACCTTGGTCTCGGCCAGGTGCGGCGAGCAGGTGACGTAGGCGACGACGCCTCCGGGCCGCACGGCCTCAAGGGCGGTGTCGAGCAGCCGCCGCTGCAGCTTGCCCAGGTCGGCGATGCCCGCCGGGTCGCGCCGCCAGCGCGCCTCGGGCCGGCGCCGCAGCGCGCCCAGCCCGGTGCAGGGCGCGTCGAGCATCACCCGGTCGAACACTCCGGGCCGCCACGCGGGCTCGGTGCCGTCGGCGGTCACCACCGCGGCGCTCTTGGTGGTCTCCCACACCAGCCGCGCCCGATGCGCCTGCACGTCGGCGGCCAGCAGCCGCGCCCCACCGGGAAAAGCCCCCGGAGCATCACCGTCCGGCACGGAGGTCTCGCCCTCGGACGCGCGCCGGCGGGCCTCCTCGCTCAGCCCGGCGAGATCGCCGTGGGTGGCGATGGCGTCGAGCAGCCCGGCCTTGCCGCCCGGCCCCGCGCACATGTCGAGCCACAGCTCGTCGCCGTCGCCCCGCACGGGGACCCGGGTGAGGGCGAGCGCCACGAGCTGGCTGGCCTCGTCCTGGACGGCCGCGCGCGTCTCGGCCACCGCCTCGATCTGCCCGGGATCGCCTTCGCGCAGGTACGCGGCGTACGGCGAGTAGCGGCCCGGCATGGCGCCGAAGTCCTCCAGCTCCTCCACGGAGCTGCGGCCCGGCCGCGCCACGAGCGTGACCAGGGGGCGGGCGTTGTCGGCGTCGAGCAGGTCGGCCATTTCGTCGGCCGTGCCCAGCGCGTCGCGGAAGGCGGAGACGATCCAGCGGGGATGGCCGTAGGCGACCGCGAGGTGGCCGACCGGGTCGTGGGCCGGGTCGGGCGCCACGATGGGGATCCACTCCTCCAGCGTCCGGGAGCCGATCTTGCGCAGCACCGCGTTCACGAACTTGGCGGCGCCGGCGCCGATGCGCAGGCGGACCAGATCGACGGTGGTGCCGACGGCGGCGTGCGGCGGGACGCGCATGCGCAGGAGCTGGTGGGCGCCGAGCCGCAGCGCGTCGCGCACGTCGGGGTCGGGCGCGCGGTCGCTGCACATCTCGATGACGGCGTCGTAGGTGCCGAGCCCGCGCAGCGTGCCGTAGGTGAGCTCGGTGGCCAGCGCGGCGTCGCGCCCCTTGATGCCGCGCTCGCGCAGCAGCCGCGGCAGGAGCAGGTTGGCGTACGCGTCGCGCTCGTCGACCGCGCGCACGACGTCGTAGGCGGCGTTGCGCGCCGGGTCGCGCGACGGCCTGCGCGGCCCTCCCGTGCGGCCGGCCCCCTGCTGCCCTCTGGTCTTCATGCGCTCGAACCTTCGCTCCGAGCAGTGTGCTGACACCGCCGGCGGGTCACGCGAAGACCTCTTTGCCGTCGGGGCGAACGCCGCGGGCCCACTCCACGGCCCCCATCAGCCGCTTGCCCTGCGGCTGCACCTCGCCCAGCTCGACCGCGTCGCTGGCCGTGCCGACCAGCACGGACGTCTTGGTGGCGACGACCTCGCCGGGCGCCAGGCGCTCCCCTGACACCACCCGCACCGGCCCCACCTTCACCCGCTGCCCGCGGAACTCGCTCCACGCCCCCGGGTTGGGCGTGCAGGCCCGGACCAGCCGGTCGACGTGCATGGCGGGCTTGCCCCAGTCGATGCGGGCGTCGGCGACCGAGATCTTGGGGGCGATCGTGACGCCGTCGGCGGGCTGGGGGCGGGCCTCCAGGGTGCCGTCCTCGACGCCGTCGAGGGTGGCGGCCAGCAGCCCCGCACCCGAGACCGACAGCCGCTCCAGCAGCGCCCCGCTGGTGTCGGTGCCGCGGATCTCCTCCGTCACCACGCCGTAGACGGGGCCGGCGTCGAGCTCCTTGACGATCTGGAACGTGCTCGCCCCGGTGATTTCGTCACCGTGCAGGATCGCGTGCTGGACGGGCGCGGCGCCGCGCCAGGCGGGCAGGATCGAGAAGTGCAGGTTGATCCAGCCGTGCCGGGGCACGTCGAGCGCCGACTGCGGAAGCAGGGCGCCGTAGGCGACGACGGGGCAGCAGTGGGGCTCCAGCGCCCGGAGCCGGTCGAGGAAGGCGGGGTCGCCGGCCTTCTGCGGGCGCAGCACCTCGATGCCGGCCTCCTCCGCGAGCTCGGCCACCGGCGACGGGTGGACCTTGCGGCCGCGACCCGACTGGGCGTCGGGACGGGTGACGACCGCCACCACCTCGTGCCGGGGCGAGTCGATCAACGTGCGCAGTGACGGCAGTGCCGTCTCGGGCGTGCCCGCGAAGACCAGACGCATTGGCTCAGAGTGCCTTTCCGCCGGTGGCGTGGGGCGAGACCTTGATCACGGGAGCGGACAGGCCGCTCCACTCCGCCTCGCGCACGGCCTTCATGGCCAGCTTGCGCTGCTTGGGGTCCATCCGGTCGATGAACAGGATGCCGTCGAGATGGTCGGTCTCGTGCTGGAAGCACCGGGCCATGAGGTCGGTGCCCTCCAGCGTGACCGGCTCACCGTGCATGTTGAAGCCCTTGGCGACGGCGCGGATCGCGCGCGGCGTCGGGAACGACAGGCCGGGGAAGGACAGGCAGCCCTCCTCGCCCTCCTCGTCGAGCTCGGAGGACAGGTCGAGGTCGGGGTTGATCAGATGGCCGAGCTGGTCGTCCACGTAGTAGGTGAAGACCCGCAGCCCGACGCCGATCTGGGGGGCCGCCAGGCCCGCGCCCGGGGCGTCCATCATCGTGTCGGTGAGGTCTTTGACCAGCTTGCGCAGCTCCTTGTCGAAGTCGACGACCGGGGCCGCCGGGGTGCGCAGCACCGGGTCTCCGAACAGCCGGATCGACTGGATCGCCAAGGGGGTCACTCCGTTCTCAAGGCATGGATCAGGCCAGTTTAGTGCAGGTGCGAGCCCTCTCATGTGGCTCTCATCCGGCCCTCTCATGTGGCCTCTTATGTGGTTGCGCGCGGCCGGCCGGCGCGGCGCGCGTGCTCGGAGCGAGCACGCGCGGGGCTAGCCGCTGCGGCGCGCGTGCTCCAGCGAGCGGGCCTTCATCGCGGCCTTGCGCGCCGCCTTGACCACGGCCTTGTCGTCGTGGGCGCTGGCGAGCATGTCGAGGACGGCGATCGTGTCGGGATGCCCCACGGCGGGCATCTCGTCGACCAGCTTGATCAGGTCTTCGCCCGGCTCGGGCGGGTCGATGCGGCCGGCGGCGGGGCCCGACAGGTGCATCAGGGCCGCCAGCGAGTCGACCGCGATCCAGGTGTGGTCTTCAGGGCTGAGCGTGGGGGCCTCGAGGTCGCGGATGTGCAGCCAGGAGGCGGCGTAGCGGCGCATCAGCGGATGGTCGAGCGCCTGCCTGACCGGGGCCTCCGCCTCGGGGCCCAGCTCCTCGAGTATCGCGCCCACGGCGCCGCGCTGGCCGGCCGTGCCGGAGGCGGCGATCTCGATGAGGTCGCGGGCGGCCGACTCGGGCGAGCGGCGCTCCAGCCAGCCGGCCACGGCGCTCTGCGTGGCGCTGCCCTTGACCAGCGCCTCCACCAGCTCCGCCGCCGACAGGTCGGCGAACACCTCCACCTCCGCCGTCGTCGGCGCGTCGTGCCCCTCGCGCAGCAGGTCGCGGCGGATGGCCCAGACGCCGAGCGGGGTGAGCGCCGTGCGACCGGCGGGGGTCTGCTCCACCAGCCCGCAGTAGGTCAGCAACGACAGCGCCTCCAGCAGCTCCGCGGGCAGCGCGGCGGCGATCTTGCGCATCTCCACGGGGCCGGGCGCGCAGGCGACCTCGTGGGACTGGAGGATGCCGCGGGCGAGGTTGGCGGTGGCGACCCCCGACCGTACGGAATAGATCGTCGCCAGCATCTCGGCGAGGTGGCCGTCGACCACGGCGGAGCCGGTCAGGCCCTCGTCGGCGCGGTCGAGGACGTCCATGACCACGCCGTCCCAGAACTCCAGCGTGG